>NZ_JBMKHP010000004.1:0-327325 GCF_049238705.1 Enterobacter cloacae complex sp. IR5403
GGCTGATTCAAGGCATTTACGGGAGAAAAAATCGGCTCAAACATGAAGAAATGAAATGACTGAGTCAGCCGAGAAGAATTTCCCCGCTTATTCGCACCTTCCTTAAGCAAATCATGCAGTGGCGCGGACTGTTTGCTGGCGATCACCGTGCCTGGCTCATTTACCTGCGTCTGGCGCAGCAGCGTTCCGGTGTAGGTTATGCCCGCCTGCTTCAGTTCATCTTTAAAAATGGCACCGGCATAGCCCGCGCCATCCTGAATGGCAAAGGCCAGCGGGAGGGGATCGGCCCGCTGGGTCAGGCAGCCGGTAAGCGTATAGCGGTTGAGATCGCCCGGTACCACGTCCAGCTCGCAATACTGCGCCTCCGGGGAACCTTTCGCCAGCGTCCGCACCTGGCTGAACATTGTGACCGGGTAGTATGAGGCCACGCGGATAAAAGCTAAGTCATTTGGTTTTGGCGCGCTGTAAAGCGATACGGAGAAGCAGTTACGGTCAACGATGGCGGCGGCTGGCGGGGCGCTAAAGCACTGCGTCATGTCGTTCCACGGCCAGCCAGGCGCTTTATCGTGGCTGGCGAAAATGGAGGTGTCGATCAGCACGTTGCCATCAATTTTTGTTACGCCGGATTTTTTCAGTACCGCCACCATATTGCGGACATCCTGGCGCTTAAAGGTGGGATCGCCACCAAAACGGGCGATAAGATCGCCTTTCAGTTCGCCACCCTCAACGTTACCTCTGGTTTCAAGGGTGGTAGTAAAACGGAAGTCAGGCCCGAGCTGGAGCAGGGCGGCGAGGGCAGTGATCACCTTCTGGGTACTGGCAGGCAGCGCCATCTGTTGACTGTGATAGTCAATCTCGGGAGCCTGCGCGCCAACCTTCTGCACCATCAGGGCAAGGTTCGCGCCGGCGGGCAGTTGATTAATGTACTCATCAACATTCGCGGCCTGAACGGTGAACGTTATACTGGTAGTCAATCCGATGATAAAACTGGAAAATCGCATAATCTCGCGCTAACAACCCGAAAACAAACCGTCATACTACGGTGCATGGCACTGTAAAGTAAACGATGACCCATAGTGAACTTCGCGGTAAAATGCGTATCAAATTGAAAAATTGCTGCTGACCTGGGGCGTTGCTCCCGGGTCGGTTTTCTTTTTGCTTCTGGCCTGTTCAGGTGGGCTGGAGCAGGGAACACTGCTCCCAACAGGAATGTTTAAGAGGTATAACAAATGCAAGCTATTCCGATGACCTTACGTGGTGCCGAAAAACTGCGCGAAGAGCTGGATTTTCTCAAATCTGTGCGTCGCCCTGAAATCATCGCCGCTATCGCGGAAGCGCGTGAGCATGGCGACCTGAAAGAGAATGCTGAATACCACGCGGCGCGTGAGCAGCAGGGTTTCTGTGAGGGGCGCATTAAAGATATCGAGGCAAAGCTGTCTAACGCGCAGGTTATCGATATCACCAAAATGCCAAATAATGGCCGTGTGATCTTCGGCTCTACCGTCAGCGTCCTGAATCTGGACAACGACGAAGAGCAGACCTATCGCATCGTGGGTGATGATGAAGCGGACTTCAAACAGAACCTGATTTCGGTGAACTCGCCGATTGCTCGTGGCCTGATTGGCAAAGAGCAGGACGATGTGGTCACCATCCGCACCCCTGGTGGTGAAGTGGAATACGAAATTATTAAGGTTGAATACCTGTAATTCGCTTCTCTACTAAGATGTTGATACATTGTAAAGAAAAGAAAAAGGCCGCATAGCGGCCTTTTATCAACTCAAGGAGCATGGCATTTTGCTCGCCTGCTGAAAGAAATCCCTCGTTTCACACAGAAAATGTGTTCGATTCAGGATATCCTTAACGTGGCAGCGAGATTTTGCGCTCTTTAGATGGGCGATAGAGCACCAGCGTTTTACCGATGACCTGTACATTACAGGCGCCGGTTTCGCGCACGATGGCTTCCACGATCAGGTTTTTAGTGTCTCTGTCTTCAGAGGCGATTTTCACCTTGATCAGCTCGTGGTGTTCCAGCGCTTGTTCAATCTCGGCAAGCACCCCTTCGGTCAAACCATTGTTGCCAAGCATCACTACAGGCTTGAGCGGATGTGCCAGACCTTTAAGGTGCTGTTTTTGTTTAGTACTCAGATTCATCGTATATTTTTGCTTACGTTGGGATTGAAAACGGTTCATTCTACCGCCATCTCCCTAATATCGCCAAATAGCTGCGTAGAAATTTACGTCACAGGCAAGCAACGATGAACCAGGACGGAAATGTTAAATGACAGGTAAAAAGCGTTCTGCCAGCTCCAGCCGCTGGCTTCAGGAACACTTTAGCGATAAATATGTTCAACAGGCGCAGAAAAAGGGGTTGCGTTCCCGCGCCTGGTTTAAACTTGATGAAATACAGCAAAGTGACAAACTTTTTAAACCGGGAATGACGGTGGTCGACCTCGGTGCGGCACCTGGCGGATGGTCCCAGTATGCGGTTACGCAGATCGGCGGAACGGGCCGAATCATCGCATGCGATCTTTTACCAATGGATCCCATCGTCGGTGTCGACTTCCTTCAGGGCGACTTTCGTGATGAATTAGTGCTTAAAGCATTACTTGATCGTGTAGGTGACAGTAAGGTCCAGGTTGTCATGTCGGATATGGCGCCAAATATGTGTGGAACACCGGCGGTGGATATCCCCCGCGCCATGTATCTGGTGGAACTAGCGTTAGAAATGTGTCGTGATGTACTAGCGCCTGGTGGTAGTTTTGTTGTGAAGGTGTTTCAGGGCGAAGGTTTCGAGGAGTATCTTAAGGAAATTCGCTCCCTGTTTGCGAAGGTCAAAGTTCGTAAGCCGGACTCTTCCCGGGCCCGTTCCCGTGAAGTGTATATTGTAGCGACCGGGCGAAAATGATAACCGGTAGATTTCAGGCGAAAGTTTGAATGAAACTGGATATAGAGTATCCTGACGCTGTTTTTAACACAGTTGTAATATGAGGTTAATCCCTTGAGTGACATGGCGAAAAACCTAATACTCTGGCTGGTCATTGCCGTTGTGCTGATGTCAGTATTCCAGAGCTTTGGGCCCAGCGAGTCGAATGGCCGCAAGGTGGATTATTCTACCTTCCTGCAAGAGGTCAATCAGGACCAGGTTCGCGAAGCGCGTATCAACGGACGTGAGATCAACGTTACCAAGAAAGATAGTAACCGTTACACGACTTACATCCCGGTGAACGATCCTAAGCTGCTTGATAACCTTCTGACCAAAAACGTCAAAGTGGTAGGCGAGCCGCCGGAAGAACCAAGCCTGCTGGCTTCTATCTTCATTTCCTGGTTCCCGATGCTGCTTCTTATCGGCGTCTGGATCTTCTTTATGCGCCAGATGCAGGGCGGTGGTGGCAAAGGTGCCATGTCGTTCGGTAAGAGCAAGGCGCGTATGCTGACGGAAGACCAGATCAAAACCACGTTTGCTGACGTAGCAGGTTGTGACGAAGCAAAAGAAGAGGTGGGTGAACTGGTTGAATACCTGCGCGAGCCGAGCCGTTTCCAGAAACTGGGCGGTAAGATCCCGAAAGGCGTCCTGATGGTCGGCCCTCCGGGTACCGGTAAAACCCTGCTGGCGAAAGCCATCGCGGGTGAAGCGAAGGTGCCGTTCTTTACTATTTCAGGTTCTGACTTCGTTGAAATGTTCGTGGGTGTCGGTGCATCTCGTGTGCGTGACATGTTCGAGCAGGCTAAGAAGGCAGCACCGTGCATCATCTTTATCGATGAAATCGACGCCGTAGGCCGCCAGCGTGGCGCAGGCCTGGGCGGTGGTCACGATGAACGTGAGCAGACCCTGAACCAGATGCTGGTTGAGATGGACGGCTTCGAAGGTAACGAAGGTATCATCGTTATCGCGGCAACTAACCGTCCGGACGTACTTGACCCTGCGCTGCTGCGTCCAGGCCGTTTCGACCGTCAGGTTGTGGTCGGTCTGCCGGATGTTCGCGGTCGTGAACAGATTCTGAAAGTGCATATGCGTCGCGTACCGCTGGCGCCAGATATCGACGCGGCAATCATCGCGCGTGGTACTCCAGGCTTCTCCGGTGCGGATCTGGCTAACCTGGTCAACGAAGCAGCACTGTTTGCCGCTCGCGGTAACAAGCGCGTGGTGTCCATGGTGGAATTCGAGAAAGCGAAAGACAAAATCATGATGGGTGCGGAACGTCGCTCCATGGTGATGACGGAAGCGCAGAAAGAGTCCACGGCATATCACGAAGCGGGCCACGCGATTATCGGTCGTCTGGTGCCGGAACACGATCCCGTACACAAGGTGACGATTATTCCACGCGGTCGTGCGCTGGGTGTGACCTTCTTCCTGCCTGAAGGCGACGCGATCAGCGCCAGCCGTCAGAAGCTGGAAAGCCAGATTTCAACCCTGTACGGCGGTCGTCTGGCCGAAGAGATTATCTACGGTCCGGAACATGTTTCGACCGGTGCGTCCAACGACATTAAAGTGGCGACAAACCTGGCGCGTAACATGGTGACTCAGTGGGGCTTCTCCGACAAACTCGGTCCGCTGCTGTATGCAGAGGAAGAGGGCGAAGTATTCCTGGGCCGCTCCGTGGCAAAAGCGAAACATATGTCCGATGAAACGGCTCGTATCATCGACCAGGAAGTGAAAGCGCTGATCGAACGTAACTACGGTCGCGCCCGTCAGATCCTGAACGACAATATGGACATCCTGCATTCGATGAAAGATGCGCTCATGAAATATGAGACCATCGATGCACCGCAGATTGACGACCTGATGGCGCGCCGCGAAGTGCGTCCGCCGGCAGGCTGGGAAGACCCAGGCGCGTCTAACAATTCTGACAATAATGGCACCCCGCGTGCGCCGCGTCCGGTCGATGAACCGCGTACGCCAAACCCGGGCAACACCATGTCAGAGCAGTTGGGCGACAAGTAAGTCACTGCTGTTGAAGCGTTTGTCTGTATCTCAAACCCTGGAGCTTGCTCCGGGGTTTTTCTTATCTGTTTAACCACATTAATCCCAGGGATTTAACCATGAAACTATTCGCCCAGGACTCGCATCTCGATCTTTCACATCCTCATGTGATGGGGATCCTGAATGTCACGCCTGATTCCTTCTCTGACGGCGGCACGCATAATTCGCTTATCGACGCGGTTAAACACGCGAATTTAATGATCAACGCGGGTGCCACCATCATTGACGTTGGAGGGGAGTCAACGCGGCCTGGCGCGGCGGAGGTTTCGGTGGAAGAAGAGCTGACGCGCGTGGTGCCGGTGGTGGAGGCTATCGCCGGGCGCTTTGAAGTGTGGATCTCCGTTGATACCTCCAAACCCGAAGTGATCCGTGAAGTGGCGAGAGTGGGCGCTCACATTATCAATGATATCCGCTCGCTGACCGAGCCGGGCGCGATTGAAGCCGCCGCAGAAACCGGGCTACCGGTGTGTCTGATGCATATGCAAGGCCAGCCAAAAACAATGCAGGAGGCGCCAAAATATGACGATGTGTTTGCCGACGTCACCCGCTTCTTTATTGAGCATATCGAACGCTGTGAACGTGCGGGTATCGCAAAAGAGAAATTGCTGCTCGACCCGGGCTTCGGTTTCGGTAAAAATCTCTCACACAATTACGCGTTGCTTGCGCGCTTATCAGAGTTTCATCAGTTCGGCCTGCCACTGCTGGTGGGAATGTCGAGAAAATCGATGATTGGTCAGTTGTTGAATGTCGGGCCGAGCGAACGTCTGAGCGGCAGTCTGGCCTGCGCGGTGATTGCCGCGATGCAAGGTGCACATATCATTCGCGTCCATGACGTAAAAGAAACAGTAGAAGCCATGCGTGTGGTGGAAGCCACACTGGCAGCGAAGGAAAACAAACGCTATGAGTAATCGTAAATATTTTGGTACCGATGGCATCCGTGGGCGCGTAGGCGATGCGCCAATTACCCCTGACTTTGTCCTGAAACTGGGCTGGGCAGCGGGAAAGGTGCTGGCGCGTCATGGCTCCCGTAAGATCATTATTGGTAAAGATACCCGTATTTCGGGTTATATGCTGGAATCCGCGCTGGAAGCCGGGCTGGCGGCGGCAGGGCTTTCTGCCTCCTTTACGGGACCAATGCCGACCCCTGCTGTTGCCTACCTGACCCGCACCTTCCGTGCGGAAGCGGGCATCGTCATTTCCGCTTCCCATAACCCGTTCTATGACAACGGTATCAAATTCTTCTCCATCGACGGCACCAAACTGCCGGATGACGTGGAAGAGGCGATTGAAGCGGAAATGGAAAAAGAGATCACCTGTGTTGACTCCGCTGAGCTGGGTAAAGCAAACCGTATTGTCGATGCCGCAGGCCGCTACATTGAATTCTGCAAAGGCACTTTCCCGAATGAACTGAGCCTGGCACACCTCAAAATTGTGGTGGACTGTGCCAACGGTGCAACTTACCACATTGCGCCGAATGTGTTCCGCGAGCTGGGTGCGAAAGTGATCACTATCGGCTGCGAGCCGGACGGCCTGAACATCAACGAAGAAGTTGGCGCGACAGACGTGCGTGCCTTGCAGGCGCGTGTCCTGGCTGAAAAGGCCGATCTGGGTATTGCCCTGGATGGCGATGGCGACCGTGTGATCATGGTTGACCACGAAGGTAACAAGGTCGATGGCGATCAGATCCTCTACATTATTGCGCGTGAAGGCCTGCGTCAGGGGCAGCTGCGGGGTGGCGCGGTCGGTACGCTGATGAGCAATATGGGCCTGGAGCTGGCGCTGAAACAGCTGGGCATCCCGTTTGTTCGTGCGAAAGTGGGTGACCGCTACGTGCTGGAAAAACTCCAGGAGAAAGGCTGGCGTATCGGCGCGGAAAACTCCGGCCACGTGATCCTGCTCGATAAAACCACCACCGGTGACGGCATTGTGGCGGCGCTTCAGGTTGTTGCCGCGATGGCGCGTAACCATATGAGTCTGCACGATCTGTGCAGCGGCATGAAAATGTTCCCGCAGATTCTGGTCAACGTGCGTTTCACCGCGGGTAAAGGCGACCCGCTGGAAAATGATAACGTGAAAGCGGTGATGGCAGAGGTGGAAGCGACTCTTGGCAGCCGTGGGCGCGTCCTGCTGCGTAAGTCGGGTACCGAGCCGCTGATCCGCGTGATGGTGGAAGGCGAAGACGAAGCGCAGGTGACTGAATTTGCGCACCGCATTGCGGATGCAGTCAAAGCTGCATAATCTTTCAGAATAAGTGTTTAAAAAGGCGGCGTTTGCCGCCTTTGTTTTAAGCAATTAATGGCTTTTTGCTGTTTTTTTCCGCAGTTGATACAATGCCTCGAAAATGCCCTTGCGAAGGTGATTCGCTTTGGTTAGTATTCACACCCGCTTCAGTGGGAAACAAAATCCTGCTAATTGGTCGAAGCATTGGTATGCGGCAAATCCGCAAGGAACAGGTTGATTATGTACGAAGCTCTTTTAGTTATTTTCCTTATTGTAGCCATCGCTCTCGTAGCGCTGATTATGCTACAGCAAGGTAAAGGCGCTGATATGGGAGCCTCCTTCGGAGCAGGCGCTTCCGGTACGCTGTTCGGTTCAAGTGGTTCTGCGAACTTCATGACCCGCACCACGGCGATTCTGGCTACGCTGTTCTTCATCATCAGTCTGGTGCTGGGCAATATCAACAGCAATAAGACCAGTAAAGGAAGCGAGTGGGAAAATCTGAGCGCGCCAGCGAAAACTGAGCAAACTCAGCCAGCTGCACCGGCTAAGCCAACCAGCGATATCCCGCAGTAAGTATTCCGTACCGAGGTGGTGGAATTGGTAGACACGCTACCTTGAGGTGGTAGTGCCCTAACGGGCTTGTGGGTTCGAGTCCCATCCTCGGTACCAATATTCCAGAAGAAAGACGTCGCAAGACGTCTTTTTTTTCGTCTGTATATTCTGTGTTTCCGATCTTTTGTAGGGCGGGTAAGCGCAGCGCCACCCGCCGTTTTGCCCGGTGGCGCTGCGCTTACCAGGCCTACGAAGACCACAAAAAAGGCGCCCAATGGGCGCCTTTTGCATGTCTCATTGTCGATTATTTCTTATCGCTGTGTTCCAGGTTCTCAACCTGCGGCAGACCGTTACCGGAGTTTGCGGAGAGCAGGCCATTCTCAACATAGTTGAACAGCTTCTCACGGGTATCGGTGATGTCCAGGTTACGCATGGTCAGCTGGCCAATACGATCGTCCGGAGAGAACACTGACTCACCTTTCTCCATGGTCAGACGCTCTGCTTTATAGGTCAGGTTGTCAGACACAGTGTTCAGGATGGAGTAGTCGTTACCGCGACGCAGTTCCAGCGTCACTTCGCCGGTGATTGCGCTTGCCACCCAACGTTGCAGGGCGTCACGCAGCATCAGCGCCTGTGGATCAAACCAGCGACCCTGATACAGCAGTTTGCCCAGCTGACGGCCATGAGAGTGATACTGCTCAATGGTGTCTTCGTTGTGAATACCGGTCAGCAGACGCTCGTAAGCGATGTGCAGCAGCGCCATCCCCGGCGCTTCGTAAATACCACGGCTTTTTGCTTCGATGATACGGTTTTCGATCTGATCGCTCATACCCAGCCCGTGACGACCGCCGATGCGGTTTGCTTCCAGCATCAGTTCAACATCGTCGGAGAAGGTTTTACCGTTCAGGGCAACCGGATGACCACGTTCGAAACGCACGGTCACTTCTTCCGCCGGGATCTTCACGTTCTCATCCCAGAACTTCACGCCCATGATCGGGTTAACAATTTTTACGCTGGAGTTCAGGAATTCCAGGTCCTTCGCTTCGTGCGTCGCACCCAGCATGTTGGAGTCGGTTGAGTAGGCTTTCTCAACGGACATCTTGTAGTCAAAGCCGCAGGCAATCATAAACTCAGACATTTCATGACGGCCACCCAGCTCGTCGATGAAGTCGGTATCCAGCCACGGCTTGTAGATCTGCAACTCGGCGTTGGTCAGCAGGCCATAACGATAGAAACGTTCAATATCGTTGCCTTTATAGGTGCTACCGTCCCCCCAGATGTTCACGCCATCTTCTTTCATGGCGGCGACCAGCATAGTGCCGGTGACAGCACGACCCAGCGGGGTGGTATTGAAATAGGTCAGGCCGCCGGTCGTATTATGGAAAGCACCGCACTGGATCGCGGCAATCCCTTCGGCAACCAGCTGCTTACGGCAGTCGATCAGACGTGCGTTCTCTGCGCCATATTCCATGGCACGACGAGGGATCGCGTCATAATCTTCCTCGTCCGGCTGACCCAGGTTCGCAGTATATGCATAAGGAACCGCTCCCTTCTGGCGCATCCACAGCAGTGCAGCGCTGGTATCCAGGCCGCCAGAAAAAGCGATGCCAATACGTTGTCCTACCGGGAGATGCTTGAGAATCGTCGTCATATAATAAAACCCTGCTTGATTGACTGATTAGAGACCGCTTTCGCTCTCGATGCATGTTTATGCAAAATAAGTGAGTATTCATTTAATCATCTTTTATCGACGACCGAAAGAGACGTGTGCGTTTTTTGTAAAAATTTCCCTTTTATTGCCCTGGCTGAAGTTGGGTTGACAGGTGGGGTCAACTATCAATATACTGAACGCCGATTTTACGTCCCGTCTTCGGTACCAAATCCCAGCATTATTTGCAAATTCTGTCCAAAACGCGTAGAATTTGCCACGTTTCAGGCGCGGGGTGGAGCAGCCTGGTAGCTCGTCGGGCTCATAACCCGAAGGTCGTCGGTTCAAATCCGGCCCCCGCAACCACTTTCCCATAAAGTTCTTTTTCAAATATACTGTGAAGACTTAGAGCCTTCGTAGCTGGATTTGAAAAAATGCTTTCGGAGAGTGCTCCAGGCCACAGTTGTGGCTATAGGGTTCAGTTATCTAAAGCCCCGATTTATCGGGGTTTTTTGTTATCTGACTACAGAATAACTGGGCTTTACGCCCTTTTTTTATGTCTTGGGGGTGGGCTTGTCCACATTAGAGCAAAAATTAACAGAGATGATTACTGCGCCGGTCGAAGCACTGGGCTACGAACTGGTCGGCATCGAATTCGTTCGCGGCCGTACATCCACACTGCGCATCTATATTGATAGTGAAGATGGCATCAATGTTGATGATTGTGCTGATGTCAGCCACCAGGTGAGTGCGGTTCTTGATGTTGAAGATCCGATTACCGTTGCGTACAACCTGGAAGTTTCCTCACCTGGCCTCGATCGTCCGATGTTCACGGCCGAGCACTACGTGCGCTTTACCGGTGAAGAAGTGGCTCTCGTTCTGCGTATGGCCGTACAGAACCGCCGTAAATGGCAGGGAATTATCAAAGCCGTTGATGGTGAAATGATCACGGTGACAGTCGAAGGCAAAGATGAAGTGTTCGCGCTGAGTAATATCCAGAAGGCGAACCTGGTTCCCCACTTTTAACAGTCTGGATTGAGGTGAAAAGCCCGCGATGAACAAAGAAATTTTGGCTGTTGTTGAAGCCGTCTCCAACGAGAAATCACTGCCGCGTGAGAAGATTTTCGAAGCGCTGGAAAGTGCACTGGCTACAGCAACCAAGAAAAAATACGAACAAGAGATCGATGTTCGCGTAGAAATCGATCGTAAAAGCGGTGACTTCGATACATTCCGTCGTTGGGTAATCGTTGAAGAAGTGACCCAACCGACCAAAGAGATCACCCTGGAAGCGGCACGTTTTGAAGACGAAAGTCTGAACGTGGGTGACTACGTTGAAGATCAGATTGAATCTGTTACCTTCGACCGTATCACCACCCAGACCGCGAAGCAGGTTATCGTGCAGAAAGTTCGCGAAGCCGAGCGCGCGCTGGTTGTCGATCAGTTCCGCGATCAGGAAGGCGAAATCATCACTGGCGTGGTGAAGAAAGTGAACCGCGATAACATCTCTCTGGAGATCAAATCCGAAGGGCTGCCGGGTAACGCTGAAGCCGTGATCCTGCGTGAAGACATGCTGCCGCGTGAAAACTTCCGCCCAGGCGACCGTATTCGTGGTGTGCTGTATGCCGTACGTCCTGAAGCGCGTGGTGCACAGCTGTTCGTGACGCGTTCTAAACCAGAGATGCTGGTTGAACTGTTCCGTATCGAAGTGCCGGAAATCGGCGAAGAAGTTATCGAAATCAAAGCGGCGGCCCGCGATCCGGGTTCCCGTGCGAAAATTGCGGTGAAAACCAACGACAAGCGTATCGACCCGGTCGGTGCTTGCGTCGGTATGCGTGGCGCACGTGTTCAGGCGGTTTCTACCGAACTGGGCGGCGAGCGCATTGATATCGTTCTGTGGGACGATAACCCGGCGCAGTTCGTGATCAACGCAATGGCACCGGCTGATGTGGCGTCTATCGTTGTTGACGAAGACAAACACACCATGGATATCGCTGTAGAAGCGGGCAACCTGGCGCAGGCGATTGGCCGTAACGGTCAGAACGTACGTCTGGCGTCACAGCTGAGCGGCTGGGAACTCAACGTGATGACCGTTGATGACCTTCAGGCCAAGCATCAGGCTGAAGCCCACGCGGCGATCGATACCTTCACCAAATACCTGGACATTGACGAAGACTTCGCCACTGTGCTGGTTGAAGAAGGTTTCTCTACGCTGGAAGAACTGGCCTACGTGCCAATGAAAGAGCTGCTGGAAATTGACGGTCTGGATGAACCAACCGTTGAAGCCCTGCGTGAACGCGCTAAAAACGCACTGACCACCCTGGCGCTGGCTCAGGAAGAAAGCCTTGGCGATAAGAAGCCGGCTGATGACCTGCTGAATCTGGAAGGTCTTGATCGTGCGATTGCGTTCAAGCTGGCTGCCCGTGGTGTTTGTACGCTGGAAGATCTCGCTGAGCAAGGCGTTGATGACCTGGCCGATATCGAAGGTTTAACCGACGAGAAAGCCGGCGAACTCATCATGGCCGCACGTAATATTTGCTGGTTCGGCGACGAAGCGTAATAAACTGTAGCAGGAAGGAACAGCATGACTGATGTAACTGTAAAATCGCTGGCTGCTGAGATTCAGACCTCCGTGGACCGCCTGGTACAGCAATTTGCTGATGCAGGGATCCCGAAGTCCGCTGATGACTCGGTGACCGCGCAAGAAAAACAAACCTTGTTAGCGCACCTGAACCGTGAACACGGCTCTACGCCTGACAAGTTAACGCTACAGCGTAAAACGCGTAGCACGTTGAACATCCCTGGTACCGGTGGCAAAAGCAAGTCGGTACAAATTGAAGTCCGCAAGACGCGCACCTTTGTAAAACGTGATCCGCAAGAGGCAGAACGCCTTGCCGCGGAAGAGCAGGCACAGCGTGAAGCGGAAGAACAAGCTCAGCGTGAGGCAGAAGCCACTGCCAAACGTGAAGCAGAATTAAAAGCTGAACGTGAGGCCGCAGAAAAAGCGAAACGCGACGCCGGTGAAAAAGCGAAGCGTGACGCTGCGGAAAAAGACAAAGTGAGCAATCAACAGACCGACGAAATGACCAAAACTGCCCAGGCTGAAAAAGCCCGCCGTGAAAATGAAGCTGCCGAGCTGAAGCGTAAAGCGGAAGAAGAAGCCCGCCGCAAGCTTGAAGAAGAAGCTCGCCGCGTCGCCGAAGAAGCGCGTCGCATGGCAGAAGAAAACGAGAAGAACGGTGTGAATACCGCTGAACCAACTGAAGATACCAGCGATTATCACGTCACCACGTCTCAGCATGCGCGTCAGGCAGAAGACGACAACGACCGCGAAGTTGAAGGTGGTCGTGGCCGTACTCGCAGTGCAAAAGCTGCGCGTCCTGCGAAAAAAGGTAACAAACACGCTGAATCAAAAGCTGACCGTGAAGAAGCGCGTGCAGCGGTTCGCGGCGGTAAAGGCGGCAAGCGTAAAGGTTCCGCTCTCCAGCAGGGCTTCCAGAAGCCTGCTCAGGCCGTTAACCGTGACGTTGTGATCGGCGAAACCATCACCGTTGGCGAACTGGCTAACAAGATGGCGGTGAAAGGCTCTCAGGTCATCAAAGCGATGATGAAACTGGGCGCAATGGCCACCATCAACCAGGTCATCGACCAGGAAACCGCACAGCTGGTTGCCGAAGAGATGGGCCACAAAGTTATCCTGCGTCGTGAAAACGAGCTGGAAGAAGCAGTAATGAGCGACCGTGATACGGGCGCAGCGGCTGAACCGCGCGCACCGGTCGTGACCATCATGGGTCACGTTGACCACGGTAAAACCTCTCTGCTTGACTACATTCGTTCTACTAAGGTTGCCTCCGGCGAAGCGGGTGGTATTACCCAGCACATCGGTGCTTACCACGTAGAAACCGAAAACGGCATGATCACCTTCCTGGATACCCCAGGCCACGCAGCGTTTACCTCAATGCGTGCTCGTGGTGCTCAGGCAACGGATATCGTTGTTCTGGTTGTTGCTGCCGACGATGGCGTGATGCCACAGACCATTGAAGCTATCCAGCACGCGAAAGCGGCGCAGGTGCCTCTGGTTGTCGCAGTTAACAAAATCGATAAGCCAGAAGCCGATATGGATCGCGTGAAGAACGAACTGTCCCAGTACGGCGTTATGCCGGAAGAGTGGGGCGGTGAAGCGCAGTTCATCCCTGTATCAGCAAAAGCAGGTACCGGTATCGACGACCTGCTGAACGCTATCCTGCTTCAGGCTGAAGTTCTGGAGCTGAAAGCGGTTCGTAAAGGTATGGCGAGCGGCGCGGTAATCGAATCCTTCCTGGATAAAGGTCGTGGTCCGGTTGCAACCGTTCTGGTTCGCGAAGGTACTCTGCACAAGGGCGACATCGTTCTGTGTGGTTTCGAATACGGTCGCGTTCGTGCGATGCGTAACGAACTGGGTCAGGAAGTGCTGGAAGCGGGTCCGTCCATTCCAGTGGAAATCCTCGGCCTGTCCGGTGTTCCGGCTGCCGGTGACGAAGTCACCGTGGTACGTGACGAGAAGAAAGCGCGTGAAGTCGCTCTGTATCGTCAGGGTAAATTCCGTGAAGTGAAGCTGGCTCGTCAGCAGAAATCTAAACTCGAGAACATGTTCGCCAACATGACCGAAGGCGAAGTTCACGAAGTGAACATCGTTCTGAAAGCGGACGTTCAGGGTTCTGTGGAAGCGATCTCCGACTCCTTGCTGAAACTGTCTACCGACGAAGTGAAAGTGAAGATCATCGGTTCTGGCGTAGGTGGTATCACCGAAACCGACGCAACCCTGGCAGCAGCGTCCAACGCGATCCTGGTTGGCTTCAACGTTCGTGCTGACGCATCTGCGCGTAAAGTGATTGATGCTGAAAGCCTGGATCTGCGTTACTACTCCGTCATCTATAACCTGATTGACGAAGTGAAAGCAGCGATGAGCGGCATGCTGTCTCCTGAGCTGAAACAGCAGATCATCGGTCTGGCTGAAGTACGTGACGTGTTCAAATCACCGAAATTCGGTGCGATCGCGGGCTGTATGGTTACCGAAGGGACCATCAAGCG
Organism: Enterobacter cloacae complex sp. IR5403; assembly: GCF_049238705.1. NCBI lineage: Bacteria > Pseudomonadati > Pseudomonadota > Gammaproteobacteria > Enterobacterales > Enterobacteriaceae > Enterobacter > Enterobacter cloacae complex sp. IR5403. The sequence goes on from NZ_JBMKHP010000004.1 coordinate 14,469, forward strand.
TCACAACCCAATCCGCGTACTGCGTGACAACGTGGTTATCTACGAAGGCGAGCTGGAATCCCTGCGCCGCTTCAAAGATGACGTTAACGAAGTCCGTAACGGTATGGAATGTGGTATCGGCGTGAAGAACTACAACGACGTTCGCGTTGGCGATATGATCGAAGTGTTCGAGATCATCGAAATTCAGCGTACCATCGCGTAATCTTCGTCAACTGAAGATTAATTAGCGTAGGCCGGGTAAGCGAAGCGCCACCCGGCAGTAATTTTAAAAAGGGGCTTAAGCCCCTTTTTTGTCTGGAGAATTTATTATGGCGAAAGAATTTGGTCGCCCACAGCGCGTCGCGCAGGAGATGCAGAAAGAGATCGCTCTCATTCTGCAACGTGAAATCAAAGATCCACGCGTGGGTATGATGACCACCGTGTCTGGCGTGGAAATGTCTCGCGACCTGGCGTACGCCAAAGTGTTTGTAACTTTCCTGAATGACCAGGATGAAGACGCCGTGAAGAACGGCATTAAAGCGTTGCAGGAAGCCTCGGGTTTCATCCGCTCTCTGCTTGGCAAAGCGATGCGCCTGCGTATCGTGCCAGAGCTGACCTTCTTCTACGACAACTCGCTGGTTGAAGGTATGCGTATGTCCAACCTGGTGACCAGCGTGGTGAAACATGACGATGAGCGTCGTGTTAACCCGGCGGACGACAGCAAGGAGGACTGATGAGTCGTCCTCGTCGTCGCGGTCGTGACGTGCATGGCGTGCTGTTGCTGGATAAACCACAGGGCGCATCCAGCAACGACGTGCTGCAAAAAGTGAAGCGTATTTATAACGCCAACCGTGCAGGGCACACTGGCGCGCTGGATCCGCTGGCAACCGGCATGCTGCCGATCTGCCTGGGGGAAGCCACAAAGTTTTCCCAGTACCTGCTGGATTCCGATAAACGCTACCGCGTGATTGCCAAACTGGGCCAGCGCACGGATACCTCCGATGCAGATGGCCAGGTGGTGGAAGAGCGCCCGGTGACCTTCAGCGCAGAGCAACTTGATGCGGCGCTGGACAGCTTCCGTGGTGATACGCTACAGGTGCCGTCGATGTATTCGGCGCTGAAATATCAGGGCAAGAAGCTTTACGAATATGCGCGTCAGGGCATTGAGGTTCCGCGCGAAGCTCGTCCGATTACTGTGTATGAGCTGCTGTTTATTCGTCACGAAGGTGATGAGCTGGAGCTGGAAGTGCACTGTTCGAAAGGGACCTATATCCGCACCATTATTGATGACCTCGGTGAAAAGCTGGGCTGCGGCGCGCATGTGATTTATCTGCGTCGTCTGGCGGTCAGCAAATATCCGGTCGAACGCATGGTGACGCTTGAGCATCTGCACGCCCTGGTTGAACAGGCGCAAGCGCAGGGCGTTGCGCCGGCCGATCTGCTGGACCCGCTGCTGATGCCAATGGACAGTCCGGCAGTGGACTTCCCGGTTGTTAATCTTCCTTTAACATCGTCCGTTTACTTTAAGAACGGAAACCCGGTTCGCACAACGGGAGCTCCCCTTGAGGGCCTGGTACGCGTGACGGAAGGTGACGAAGGCAAATTCATCGGTATGGGCGAAATGGACGGCGAAGGGCGTGTGGCGCCGCGTCGTCTGGTCGTCGACTATCCGGTCGAAGCGTGACGGTGATAACGCCTCACCTTGCGATAAGCAGGGGAGACGAGTAGAATATCGCCGCTTAACGCCTGGTAAATTGTTTAACAATCTGCGGGGCGTACATGGGATAGCTGAATTAGAGATCGGCATCCTTACATTCTTTATACTTTGGAGTTTGAAAATGTCTCTAAGCGTTGAAGCTAAAGCTAAAATCGTTTCTGAGTTTGGTCGTGGTACTAACGACAGCGGTTCTACCGAAGTTCAGGTTGCACTGCTGACTGCACAGATTAACCACCTGCAAGGTCACTTTGCAGAGCACAAAAAAGATCACCACAGCCGTCGTGGTCTGCTGCGTATGGTTTCTCAGCGTCGTAAACTGCTCGACTACCTGAAGCGTAAAGATGTTGCACGCTACACCGCGCTGATCGAGCGTCTGGGTCTGCGTCGCTAATTCTTGCGAGTTTCAGAAAAGGGGGCCTGATGGCCCCTTTTTTCAACCAGACGGCAGCAATTCAATGGAAACTATTGTATTGTTGCTATAAATGATCTTCATTGCAGAGGTTCGCGCGGCTAATGAGAGGCTTCACCCATGGGGGTGTCGGTTGTCATTAGTCGCGAGGATGCGAAGAAGGTCGGGTTAAATCGTCAGCACACCGGTGGTGTGCTTTCAAACATTTAAGAAAGGACAGAATTTTGCTGAATCCGATCGTTCGTAAATTCCAGTATGGTCAGCATACCGTCACGCTGGAAACCGGCATGATGGCGCGTCAGGCTACTGCTGCCGTTATGGTAAGCATGGATGACACTGCTGTATTCGTTACCGTAGTTGGCCAGAAAAAAGCTAAACCAGGTCAGGACTTCTTCCCGCTGACCGTTAACTACCAGGAGCGTACCTACGCTGCCGGTAAAATCCCGGGTGGCTTCTTCCGTCGTGAAGGCCGTCCAAGCGAAGGCGAAACCCTGATCGCGCGTCTGATTGACCGCCCGGTTCGTCCGCTGTTCCCGGAAGGCTTCGTGAACGAAGTGCAGGTTATCGCAACCGTTGTTTCCGTTAACCCGCAGGTTAACCCGGACATCGTCGCGATGATCGGTGCGTCTGCTGCCCTGTCACTGTCTGGTATTCCATTCAATGGCCCAATCGGTGCTGCGCGCGTCGGTTACATCAACGATCAGTACGTGCTGAACCCAACTCAGGAAGAGCTGAAAGAGAGTAAGCTGGACCTGGTTGTCGCTGGTACTGAAGCCGCGGTGCTGATGGTTGAATCCGAAGCTGAACTGCTGAGCGAAGACCAGATGCTGGGCGCTGTGGTATTTGGCCACGACCAGCAGCAGGTTGTTATCCAGAACATCAACGATCTGGTGAAAGAAGCCGGTAAACCACGTTGGGACTGGCAGCCAGAAGCGGCCAACGACGCGCTGAACGCACGCGTTGCTGCACTGGCAGAATCTCGTCTGAGCGACGCATACCGCATCACCGACAAACAGGAGCGCTATGCTCAGGTTGATGTGATCAAATCTGAAGTGACCGCGACCCTGGTTGCCGAAGACGAAACGCTGGACGCTAACGAAATTGGCGAAATCCTGCACGCCATCGAGAAAAACGTTGTTCGTAGCCGCGTACTGGCAGGCGAGCCGCGTATCGATGGCCGTGAAAAAGACATGATCCGTGGCCTGGACGTGCGTACTGGTGTACTGCCACGTACTCACGGTTCTGCGCTGTTCACCCGTGGTGAAACGCAGGCGCTGGTAACCGCGACCCTGGGTACCGCACGTGACGCACAGATCATCGACGAACTGATGGGCGAGCGCACTGACAGCTTCCTGTTCCACTACAACTTCCCTCCGTACTCTGTGGGCGAAACCGGTATGGTTGGCTCACCGAAGCGTCGTGAAATTGGTCACGGTCGTCTGGCGAAGCGCGGCGTGCTGGCAGTGATGCCAGAAGCAGACAAATTCCCGTACACCGTACGTGTGGTGTCTGAAATCACCGAATCCAACGGTTCTTCTTCCATGGCTTCCGTGTGTGGTGCTTCTCTGGCGCTGATGGATGCAGGCGTGCCAATTAAAGCCGCCGTTGCGGGTATCGCAATGGGTCTGGTGAAAGAAGGCGACAACTACGTTGTTCTGTCTGACATTCTGGGTGACGAAGACCACCTGGGCGATATGGACTTCAAAGTGGCGGGTTCCCGCGACGGTATCTCTGCCTTGCAGATGGATATCAAAATTGAAGGCATCACCAAAGAGATCATGCAGGTTGCTCTGAACCAGGCTAAAGGTGCGCGTCTGCACATCCTGGGCGTAATGGAACAGGCTATCAACGCGCCACGCGGTGATATCTCTGAATTCGCTCCGCGTATTCACACCATCAAGATCAATCCAGACAAGATCAAAGATGTTATCGGTAAGGGCGGTTCTGTTATCCGTGCACTGACCGAAGAAACGGGCACCACCATCGAAATCGAAGATGACGGTACTGTGAAGATCGCAGCAACCGACGGCGAGAAAGCGAAATACGCTATCCGTCGTATCGAAGAGATCACGGCAGAAATCGAAGTGGGCCGTATCTACAATGGTAAAGTGACCCGTATCGTTGACTTTGGCGCATTCGTTGCCATCGGTGGCGGTAAAGAAGGTCTGGTACACATCTCTCAGATCGCTGACAAGCGCGTTGAGAAAGTGACCGATTACCTGCAAATGGGTCAGGAAGTACCGGTGAAAGTTCTGGAAGTTGACCGCCAGGGCCGTATCCGTCTGAGCATTAAAGAAGCAACCGAGCAGTCTCAGCCTGCTGCGGCGCCGGAAGCTCCGGCTGCTGAACAGCAAGGCGAGTAAGGTTGCCATTTGCCCTCCGCGCAGGCGGAGGGCTTATTATCAGGCAGGACGCCTTGTTAAGCCGCCGGGGGACAGGACGTTCATCCAATAGTTGTCTTCGGGAGTGGGAAATGAAGCCTTTTTTGCGCTGGTGTTTCGTTGCGACAGCTTTAACGCTGGCAGGATGCAGCAACTCTGCCTGGCGTAAGAGCGAAGTCCTCGCAGTGCCATTGCAACCGACTTTGCAGCAGGAAGTCATTCTGGCACGCATGGAACAAATACTTGCCAGTCGGGCTTTAACCGATGACGAACGCGCACAGCTTTTATATGAGCGCGGAGTGTTGTATGATAGTCTCGGTCTGAGGGCACTGGCGCGAAATGATTTTTCACAAGCGCTGGCGATTCGACCTGATATGCCTGAAGTATTCAATTACTTAGGCATTTATTTAACGCAGGCAGGCAATTTTGATGCTGCCTATGAAGCGTTTGATTCTGTACTTGAGCTTGATCCAACTTACAACTACGCGCACTTGAATCGCGGTATCGCATTGTATTACGGCGGTCGTGATAAGTTAGCGCAAGATGATCTGCTGGCGTTTTATCAAGACGATCCTAATGATCCTTTCCGCAGCCTGTGGCTTTACATCGTTGAGCAGAAGCTCGATGAGAAGCAGGCCAAAGAAGCACTGAAACAGCGCTTCGAGAAATCGGACAAGGAACAGTGGGGATGGAACATTGTCGAGTTCTACCTGGGCAACATTAGCGAAGCAACGCTGATGGAACGCCTCAAGGCGGACGCAACGGATAACACCTCGCTCGCTGAGCATCTCAGTGAAACCAACTTCTATTTAGGTAAGTACTACCTAAGTCTGGGGGATATGGACAGCGCTACGGCACTGTTCAAATTAGCGGTTGCTAACAACGTACATAACTTCGTTGAGCACCGTTATGCATTGTTGGAATTATCGCTCTTGGGCCAGGAGCAAGACGACCTGGCAGAATCGGACCAGCAATAGCTGACGACATAAACATCAGCCCGTAATCTTTTTGATTGCCATCACCTTCACTGGTGAGGGCGTTGTTGTTCGTCAATACACCTAATTTGAGCCGGTTCACACTTTTCAATGAAAATTGCTAATCATTTTCACGATGAGCTAAGTAGACTGGCCGCCATTAATATCGAGGCACTTGTACTACATGGCTGAATTCGAAACCACTTTTGCAGATCTGGGCCTGAAGGCTCCTATCCTTGAAGCCCTTAACGATCTGGGTTACGAAAAACCATCTCCGATCCAGGCTGAGTGTATCCCACACCTGCTTTCTGGTCGTGACGTGCTGGGCATGGCCCAGACTGGTAGCGGTAAAACCGCAGCATTCTCGCTGCCGCTGCTGAACAACATTGATCCGGACCTGCGCGCGCCGCAGATCCTCGTCCTGGCTCCAACCCGTGAACTGGCTGTTCAGGTTGCTGAAGCTATGACGGAATTCTCTAAACATATGCGCGGCGTAAACGTGGTAGCCCTGTACGGCGGCCAGCGTTATGACGTGCAGTTACGCGCCCTGCGCCAGGGCCCACAGATTGTTGTCGGTACGCCGGGCCGTCTGCTGGATCACCTGAAGCGCGGTACCCTGGATCTCTCTAAACTGAGCGGCCTGGTACTGGACGAAGCCGATGAAATGCTGCGTATGGGCTTCATCGAAGACGTAGAAACCATCATGGCGCAGATCCCGGAAGGTCATCAGACCGCTCTGTTCTCTGCAACCATGCCAGAAGCGATCCGTCGCATTACCCGCCGCTTCATGAAAGAGCCGCAGGAAGTGCGCATTCAGTCCAGCGTGACCACTCGCCCGGACATCAGCCAGAGCTACTGGTCTGTATACGGCATGCGCAAAAACGAAGCGCTGGTGCGTTTCCTGGAAGCGGAAGATTTTGATGCGGCGATTATCTTCGTTCGTACCAAAAACGCGACCCTGGAAGTGGCTGAAGCCCTGGAGCGTAGCGGCTACAACAGCGCAGCGCTGAACGGCGACATGAACCAGGCCCTGCGTGAGCAGACGCTGGAGCGTCTGAAAGACGGTCGTCTGGATATCCTGATTGCAACCGACGTGGCAGCACGTGGCCTGGACGTTGAGCGTATCAGCCTGGTTGTAAACTACGATATCCCGATGGACTCCGAGTCTTACGTTCACCGTATCGGCCGTACCGGTCGTGCGGGCCGTGCGGGCCGTGCGCTGCTGTTCGTTGAGAACCGCGAGCGTCGTCTGCTGCGTAACATTGAACGCACCATGAAGCTGACCATTCCAGAAGCCGAGCTGCCAAACGCAGAACTGCTGGGCAAACGCCGTCTGGAAAAATTCGCCGCGAAAGTACAGCAGCAGCTGGAAAGCAGCGATCTGGATCAGTACCGTGCGCTGCTGTCCCAGATCCAGCCTGTCGCTGAAGGCGAAGAGCTGGACATGGAAACCCTGGCCGCAGCACTGCTGAAAATGGCGCAGGGCGAACGTAGCCTGATCGTGCCACCTGATGCGCCGATGCGTCCTAAGCGTGAGTTCCGTGACCGTGACGATCGTTTCGAACGTCGTGGCGACCGTAACGACCGTGGTCCACGTGGTGACCGTCCAGAGCGTGGTGGTGAAGACCGTCCACGTCGCGAGCGTCGTGACGCTGGCGAAATGGAACTGTATCGCATTGAAGTGGGCCGTGATGATGGTGTTGAAGTTCGTCACATCGTTGGCGCGATCGCTAACGAAGGCGACATCAGCAGCCGTTACATCGGTAACATTAAGCTGTTCGGTTCCCACTCCACCATCGAGCTGCCAAAAGGCATGCCGGGCGAAGTACTGCAACACTTTACTCGCACTCGCATCCTGAATAAGCCGATGAACATGCAGCTGCTGGGCGATGCACAGCCACGTCCTGACCGTGGCGGCGAACGTCGTGGCGGTGGTCGCGGTTTCGGTGGCGAGCGTCGTGAAGGCGGTCGCAGCGAAGGTCGCGGTGGTGAAGGCCGTCGTTTCTCCGGCGAGCGCCGCGAAAACCGTGGTCCACGCCGTGAAGAAGGCGCCAGCCGTCGTCGTTTCGGTGACGCGTAAGCCTTTCGCTTCTGACGTAAAGTAAAATATACAGCCCCGATAGTTGCTATCGGGGCTTTTTTTATTCCTTTTGTACTCTTGTACTGGTACAGTGCAACACACTAAAATGCAGAACCACATTTTTCACTGGAGATAAGGCCGCATGGCAACACTAACCACCACCCAAACGTCACCTTCGCTGCTTGGCGGCGTGGTGATCATCGGCGGAACCATCATTGGTGCCGGGATGTTTTCCCTGCCTGTGGTCATGTCCGGTGCGTGGTTCTTCTGGTCGCTGGCGGCGCTGGTTTTCACCTGGTTCTGCATGCTCCATTCCGGGCTGATGATCCTTGAAGCAAACCTGAACTACCGCATTGGCTCCAGCTTCGACACCATCACCCGGGATCTGCTGGGCAAAGGCTGGAACCTGGTGAACGGGCTGTCCATCGCGTTTGTACTCTACATCCTGACCTACGCGTACATTTCAGCGAGCGGGTCGATTCTGCATCACACCTTCTCAGAGATGTCGCTGAATGTTCCGGCGCGTCTGGCGGGTCTCTGCTTCGCGCTGGGCGTGGCGTTTATCGTCTGGATGAGCACCAAAGCGGTCAGCCGCATGACGGCGATCGTGCTGGGCGCAAAGGTCATCACCTTCTTTCTGACCTTCGGCAGCCTGCTGGGGCATGTCACGCCGGCCACGCTGTTTAACGTTGCGGAAGTGAACACCTCCTACACGCCGTACCTGCTGATGACGCTGCCATTCTGTCTTGCGTCGTTCGGCTACCACGGCAACGTACCGAGCCTGATGAAGTACTACGGCAAGGATCCGCGCACCATCGTGAAATGCCTGGTTTACGGCACGCTGCTGGCGCTAGGGCTGTATGTGATCTGGCTGCTGGGGACGATGGGTAACATCCCGCGTCCGGAATTTATCGGCATTGCGCAGAAGGGCGGTAACATTGATGTGCTGGTACAGGCGCTGAGCGGCGTGCTGAACAGCCGCAGCCTGGATCTGCTTCTGGTGGTCTTCTCGAACTTTGCGGTGGCGAGCTCATTCCTCGGCGTGACGCTGGGTCTGTTTGACTATCTGGCGGATCTGTTTGGTTTTGATGACTCTGCGATGGGGCGCTTCAAAACCGCGCTGTTGACCTTCCTGCCGCCGATTGTGGGCGGCCTGCTGTGGCCGAACGGCTTCCTGTACGCCATCGGCTATGCAGGACTGGCGGCCACCATCTGGGCGGCGATTGTACCGGCGCTGCTGGCGCGCAAATCACGTAAGCGCTTCGGCAGCCCGAAATTCCGCGTCTGGGGCGGAAAGCCGATGATTGCGCTGATTCTGGTATTTGGTATCGGCAACGCGGTGGTCCACGTGCTGTCGAGTTTTAACCTGTTGCCTGTGTATCAGTAAACAGAAAGCCCGGTGGCGCTACGCTTACCGGGCCTACAAGGATCGCGTAGGCCGGATAAGGCGAAGCCGCCATCCGGCAAAAAACTACCCCACCAACTCCTCTTTCACCTGCATTGCCAAATCAAACGAATGCAGACGCGCCTGGTGATCGAAAATCTGGCCGTTAACCATAATCTCATCCGCCTGCGTTTCACGCAGCACCGCCTCCAGCCCGTGACGCACTTTCGCCTTATCACCCACCAGCGACATACTCAGAGCCTGCTGCACGCCATACTGCTCGGAGGCCGACCACAGCTGATGCATATTCTCTACCGGCGGCGGAAGCTGGCCCGTCTCACCGCGACGCAGCTTCACAAACGCCTGCTGCATAGAGGTAAACAGGAATTCCGCGTCGCGGTTGCTGTCGGCGGCAATGATATTGATACACACCATCGCATACGGCTTCTCCAGACGTTCAGACGGATTGAAGTGCGTACGATAAAGATGCAGCGCCTGATGCAGCATATCCGGTGCGAAGTGGGAAGCGAACGCGAACGGCAGCCCCAGCTGAGCGGCGAGCTGCGCGCTGTACAGACTTGAGCCTAACAGCCATACCGGGATCTTTTCCCCGTACCCCGGCACAGGACGCACGTGCGGGTTCGGATCCCGCGCGTCAAACCAGTCCACCAGCTCCGCCATGTCACGCGGGAAGTTATCGATATCGCCGCTCATATGGCGACGCAGGGCGCGCATGGTCGGCTGGTCGCTGCCCGGCGCGCGGCCAAGCCCTAGATCAATACGGCCCGGATAGAGGGTATTCAGCGTCCCGAACTGCTCGGCAATCACCAGTGGAGCGTGGTTCGGCAGCATCACACCGCCGGAGCCCAGGTGCAGAGTGGTGGTATTCGCCGCCAGATAGCCAATCAGCACCGAGGTGGCGGCGCTGGCGATGCCCACCATATTGTGGTGCTCCGCCAGCCAGTAGCGGTGATAGCCGCGCTTTTCGGCAAGCTGAGCAAGATCGAGAGAGTGCGTGAAGGCTTCTCTGGCCGAGGAGCCTTGTGGGATCGGCGCCAGATCCAGCACCGAAAACGGAATGGTTTTGTCAGTCATAACAGCTCACTTTGTCGACGGTCAATCTTTAATACTGCATTAAAAAATGATAACCGTTGTTAACAAAGTGAGCTTTTTTTACGCCTGCAATTCCAGCCCGGCGAGACGTCGCCAGTAACCGTTGCAGTCGCTGTTTGCCGTCAGCGGCAGCGGCGAGGCGCCGTTTTCGTTGGCGCGGAAGGCGTCCAGCATGGCGAAAACACCGGTATCAAGCGGCGAAAGCCGCACCATATCCACCAGCCCGTGCATTGACGCCAGTTCGTTGCCGAGGTTATAGACGTAACCGCTCATGGTCTGAATGCCGTTAAGAACAAACACCTGCTGATTCTCCTGCGACAGCATACTGCGTCCGTTCGGGTACTTAATGCAGCAGGTTTCGCACTCGTCTTTCGGGCGATCTTCGGAACGTGCGGTGAAACAGCGGGCAGAGTAGGCCAGCGGCAGATGCCCATAGCTCAGCACTTCCACTTCAAACTTGTTGCGAATGCCCAGCTCTTCGCACTGATGCAGCAGGTTGGCCAGCCAGTCGCGGGAGAGCTCTACCGGCATGCACCAGCGGGTCATCCCCTGTTTGAGCAGCAGGCGCAGAGTCACCGCGTTATAGCAGTTCAGCGCATGTCCGGCGACAAACGGCAGCTTACGCTCGGCACACATGTTCACCACGCCCAGGTCGCTCGCCTCCAGCAGAAACTCACCGTTTTCGACGTAGCGCTTCAGCTCGCCCAGTTCAGAGGACGCCTGCACCAGCGCCAGCGTCGAGAGCACCACCTGCTTGCCGCTGCCGGCCAGGCTTTTCGCTATATCCAGCCAGTCGCCCACTTTGGTGGCGCGGCGCTTGCTGCACACCGCTTCGCCGAGGTAAATCACATCGGCGCTGCTGTTAGCCGCCTGCTGGTAAAAATCTTCCAGCGTTTCTTTTGGCCAGTAGTAAAGCACCGGCCCTAATGAATATTTCATGATTATCTCACTGCCATTTACGGTGATACGCGCCGAGCGTGGTTTGGGTGCCTTCGGACATCGCGCCGAGCGTCTCCATCCATGCTGGCTGCGGGGCGTAGTTTTGCGGATCCGCCATGCAGCGGTCGATGGCCTGACGCCACACCTTCGCCACCTGGCTCACGTAGGCCGGGCTGCGCTGGCGGCCTTCGATTTTCACCGAGGCAATGTTGGCGGCCAGCAGCTCTGGCAGCAACTCCAGCGTGTTGAGGCTGGTAGGCTCCTCCAGTGCGTGGTAACGCTCGCCGTCCACCAGATAGCGGCCTTTGCACAGCGTCGGGTAGCCCGCGTTTTCACCGTCCTGATAGCGGTCAATTAACACGTCATTCAGGCGCGACTCCAGTCCCTGCGGCGTTTGCTGCCAGCGAACAAAGCGGGCAGGCGAGCAGGCGCCGACGGTATTTGGCGATTCACCGGTGAGATAGGAAGAAAGATAGCAGCGGCCTTCGGCCATGATGCACAGGCTGCCGAAGGCAAAAACCTCCAGCGGCACTGGCGTGACGCGCGCCAGTTGCTTAACCTGATGAATAGAGAGCACGCGCGGCAGCACCACGCGAGCCACGTCAAAGTGTCGATGATAAAAACGCACGGCCTCTTCATTGGTGGCCGATGCCTGAACAGAGACGTGGCGCTCAATATGCGGATAACGTTCTGCCGCATACTCAAGCATGGCGAGGTCGGCCAGGATCAGCGCATCGGCGCCCAGCTGGGCCGCCATATCCACGGCGCGCTGCCAGCGGGCGTAGCCATCAGGATGGGCAAAGGTATTGATGGCGATGTGCAGTTTGCGCCGGTGCTGGTGAACGAAGTTAACGGCTTCCTGAAGCTTTTTCTCCGTAAAGTTAAGACCCGCAAAATGGCGGGCGTTGGTATCATCTTTCAGCCCGATATAGACCGCATCGGCCCCATTTTCGATGGCCGCCTTAAGCGCCGGAAGGTTTCCGGCAGGGCAGAGCAGCTCCATAATTTATCCCGATGTTGTCGATCGCAGGGATCGTAAAAAATGTTAACGAGCTGGGATTTTAATTAACCCATACGCGACAATTTTTGATTTAAGGCAGCTAATGGCGTATTGATGGCACCAATAATGAGGTATACCGGACAACGGTTTGTTGATTTACGCCGCTATCTTCTTGTCGGGATATGGCAAAATAGCAGGACTATAGCTATCAGGGAGTAAAGCTCGTGCTGGATAAACTGCGTTCACGTCTCGTACAATTTGGTCCATCAATGCTGAGCGTGCCGGTAAAACTGGCGCCGTTCGCGCTTAAACGCCAGGTGCTGGAACAGGTACTGAGCTGGCAGTTCCGCCAGGCGCTACAGGACGGTGAGCTGGAGTTTCTGGAAGGCCGCTGGTTAAAGATTGAAGTGCGCGATATCGGGTTACGCTGGTTTACTTCCGTTGAGAACGATCGGCTGATCGTCCGTGAAACCGCCGAGGTGGATGTCAGCTTTAGCGCGGATGCCAGCGATCTGCTGATGATTGCCGCGCGCAAACAGGATCCGGACACGCTCTTCTTCCAGCGTCGTCTGGTGATTGAAGGCGACACGGAGCTCGGTCTGTACGTCAAAAATTTAATGGATGCCATTGAGCTGGAGCAGATGCCGAAAGCGCTGCGTATGATGTTGATGCAAATGGCAGATTTCGTTGAGGCCGGGCTAAAAACCCCGCCGGACAGTAAACACACTTCAGTAGGTGAGCCATGCTGATTCGAGTCGAAATTGGGATTGATGCGCCGGGTATCGATGCGTTGTTACGCCGCTCTTTTGCAGGCGACGCCGAAGCCCAACTGGTTCACGATCTTCGCGAAGATGGCCTGATTACGCTGGGCCTGGTTGCCACTGACGATGAAGGGCAGGTGGTCGGCTACGTGGCCTTCAGCCCGGTGATTGTGCAGGGTGAAGAGTTGCAGTGGGTCGGCATGGCGCCGCTGGCGGTGGATGAAAACTACCGTGGCCAGGGCCTGGCGCGCCAGCTGGTCTATGAAGGGCTGGATTCCCTGAATGAATTTGGCTATGCCGCTGTCGTCGTTCTGGGCGATCCGGCCTTCTACGAACGTTTAGGTTTTGAGCCAGCGTCCAGATACGATCTGCGCTGCCACTGGCCGGGCACGGAAACATCTTTCCTGGTGCATCCTCTGGCGGATGATGCGCTAGACGGCGTTACCGGTCTGGTGGAGTACCACGATCATTTCAATCGTTTTTAAGCAGGCTTTCGCGTAGCGCCTCGAAAGAGCCGTCCCCGTTGACGAGACGCTCTTTCTGGCGCTTCGTCAGCTGCTTGATGCGGTATTCCAGCCTGAGCGCCAGGGATCGGTCGCCCACGGCGGCTGAAAACGCTAACTGAAGTTCACCTTTCCCCCGCAGTGCTTTCGCTCCTTTCCCCGTTTGATGTTGTAAAAAACGCCGTGCCACATCGGTCGTGATCCCGGTGTAGAGTGCGTTATCAGCGGTTCGGACAAGATAGAGAAACCAGCACACGGTAAACAGATTCAGTATGTTAAGGTGAACGCACCATAGCATGAGAGAGAGCGAAAATGGAAACACTGGCCGCCATTAACCGCTGGCTGGCAAAGCAGCATGTCGTGACCTGGTGCGTCTGTAAAGACGAGGAGATGTGGTGCGCAAATGCCTTTTATTACTACGATCCCGAGCGCGTGGCCTTTTACGTGATGAGCGAAGATAAAACGCGGCATGCGCAGATGACGGGCCAGCAGGCAAAAGTGGCGGGCACGGTAAACGGTCAGCCTAAAACCGTTGCGCTGATCCGCGGGGTCCAGTTCAAAGGCGAAATTCGTCGCCTGGAAGGGGAGGAGAGCGACGCGCAACGTAAACGCTATACGCGCCGCTTCCCGGTGGCTGCGGCGCTAAAAGCCCCGGTGTGGGAAATACGCCTTGATGAGCTGAAATTTACCGACAACACCCTGGGCTTTGGTAAAAAGCTGCACTGGTTACGCGCCGAGCAGGCGTAGCGCTTCGCGGTTAAACGCCGGCAGATCGTCCGGTGTACGGCTGGTGATCAGCTGATCGTTATCGTTCACCACTTCCTGATCGTAAAACTCGGCTCCCGCGTTTTTCAGATCGATAACGATCGGCTTCACCGCGGTGAGCTTACGCCCGCGTACCACCTCGGCGCTGATCAGCAGCTGCGGACCGTGGCAAATGGCAAATACCGGTTTACCGGTGCCGACGAAGTCACGGGTAAAGGTGACGAAACGCTCGTCTCCGCGCAGGGAATCCGGTGAATGGCCGCCCGGTAACAGCAGGGCGTCGAAATCCGACGGGCTGACGTTATCAATGGATTCGTCAATGGTCACGCTGGCTTCGCCCTTATGGCCCTTCACGGTTTTCCCCGCTTCTTTCTCGATGGTAACCACCTCGTGGCCCGCCTTGCGGAATGCCTCTGCTGGTGACGTAAATTCTGAATCTTCAAACTCGTCGGTAATCAAGACTGCGATTTTTTTACCCATGCTTCCTCCGTTGTTTTCGCTTCAGACTGTTTTTTTCCCGTTTGTGGTAAATACTTACCGGTAACAGACTTTTAAGTGTGGTAGAGCAGGCCCAGAACGCAAACGGACAATTCTGTAAAGGGGATAAGATGAGTCAGGTACTGATTACCGGCGCAACCGGGCTGGTGGGTGGACATCTGCTGCGGCTGCTGATCCAGGATCGTCATATCAACTATATCGCCGCCCCGACGCGTCGCCCGCTGTTGGATATCACCGGCGTCTATAACCCGCACGATCCACAGCTCACCGACGCGCTGGCGCAGGTGCAGGATCCCATTGATATCGCCTTTTGCTGCCTTGGCACCACCCGACGGGAAGCGGGCAGTAAAGAAGCCTTTGTCCATGCGGATTACACGCTGGTGGTGGATACCGCCCTGACGGCGAAAAAGCTGGGCGCTAAACATTTCCTGGTGGTCAGCGCGCACGGCGCGAACGCAGGCTCGCCGTTTTTTTACAACCAGGTGAAGGGCAAAATGGAAGAGGCGTTAATCGCGCAGAAATGGGAGCGCCTGACCATCGCGCGGCCTTCCATGCTGATGGGGCACCGTGACGAACGTCGTTTTAACGAGTCTTTTTTCGCTCCGCTGTTTCGCATTCTGCCGGGTAACTGGAAGTCCATCGAGGCGCGGGATGTCGCGCTGGCGATGCTAAAAGAGGCGCTGGCTCCGTCGCAGGAGGGGGTTAATATTATCCCTTCGGCAAAACTGCGTGAAATCGCGCAGGGCGAGGCGTAAACTTCCCCGGCTTATTAAATAACACCTTCCGGGGAATGGTATGACTGGTCAGTCTTCATCTCAGGCGGCAACACCTGTTCAGTGGTGGAAGCCCGCACTCTTCTTTCTCGTGGTCATCATTGGCCTCTGGTATGTGAAATGGCAGCCGTACTACGGTAAAGCCTTCACCGCCGCCGACACCCACAGCATCGGTAAATCGATTCTCGCGCAGGCCGATTCCAGCCCGCTACGCGCGGCGTGGGATTACGCCATGGTCTATTTTCTTGCCGTCTGGAAAGCGGCGGTATTGGGCGTATTGCTGGGCTCGCTGATTCAGGTACTTATCCCGCGTAACTGGCTGGTGAAAACCCTGGGACAGCCGCGCTTGCAGGGCACTTTGCTGGGGACGATTTTCTCCCTGCCGGGCATGATGTGCTCCTGCTGCGCCGCACCGGTGGCGGCGGGTATGCGCCGACAGCGCGTGTCGATGGGCGGCGCGCTTGCCTTCTGGATGGGTAACCCCCTGCTGAACCCGGCAACGCTGGTGTTTATGGGTTTCGTTCTCGGCTGGCATTTTGCGTTTATCCGTCTGGCGGCTGGCCTGCTGACGGTGGTGCTTGTCGCTACGCTGGTGCAGCACCTGGTGAAAGACAACGAGGCCGGGCCTGCCTCCGTTGAGCTGTACGTCAGCGAGCCGCAGGGCAGTTTCTTTGCTCGCTGGGGCAAAGCGCTGTGGCAGCTTTTCTGGAGCACCATTCCGGTCTATATCCTGGCCGTACTGGTGCTGGGGGCGGCGCGCGTCTGGCTGTTCCCGCATGCGGATGGCGCTATCGACAACACGCTGATGTGGGTGATTGCGATGGCGGTGGCCGGGTGCCTGTTTGTGATCCCAACCGCGGCGGAGATCCCGATTATTCAGACCATGATGATGGCCGGTATGGGGACCGCACCGGCGCTGGCGCTGCTCATCACGCTGCCGGCGGTGAGCCTGCCGTCGCTTATCATGCTGCGTAAGTCATTCCCGGCGAAAGCGCTGTGGCTGACTGCGGGGCTGGTGGCGTTGAGCGGAGTGATTGTGGGGAGTATGGCACTTGTGTGAAAAAAGCCCGGTGGCGCTAGCGCTTACCGGGCCTGTAGCCAGGTGGGAATTACTTAATGTAAGTAAAGGCGGTGGTGACGTGTTTCACGCCGCTCACCCGGCTGGCGATATCCGCCGCCGCTTTCCCTTCACGTTCCGTCACCAGACCCAGCAGGAACACTTCGCCGTTCTCCGTGGTCACTTTCACGTTTGAGGATTTCACCTGGTCGGTACCCAGCAGCTGGGAACGCACTTTAGTGGTGATCCAGGTATCAGATGACGCGGTGCCGAGACCAATCGGCTGGCCCTGGCGGATCTCGTTAAACACTTCCGCCGTACCTTCCACACCCATCGCGATCTGTTTGGCGCGCGAGGCGAGTTCAGGATTTGGCGCCTGGCCTGCCAGCAGCACTTTGCCCTGATAAGCCGTCACGTTGATGCGTGCTTCCTTCTTGATCTGCTCGTCTTTCGACAGCGCACTGTTTACGCGCAGCTCAAGCGTACCGTCATCCACCTGCGTCCCAACGGTACGCGGATCGGTCGCTGCTTTGGTGCCGACCGCTGCGGTGCCGACGACAGCGGCAGCGATGCATCCCTGAAGCAGTAATGCAGACATCACGACTGCAAGGGCCGATAAAACCTTCATGAGAACTCCTTAATCATCCTGGTGAGGGAAAAGCGTGTTATCGATCAGATCGCATAAGCAGTTCACCGTGAGCATATGCATCTCCTGGATGCGGGCGCTACGGTGCGAAGGAATGCGGATCTCCACATCCTGCGGCCCCAGCAGGCCAGCCAGCTCACCGCCGTCGTAACCGGTCAGGGCGACAATCGTCATATCCCGGGTCACTGCCGCTTCAACCGCTTTAACGATATCCCGGCTGTTACCGCGCGTGGAGATCGCCAGCAGCACGTCTCCGGCATGGCCTAAGGCGCGCACCTGCTTGGCGTAGATTTCGTCATGCAGACGATCGTTAGCAATCGCAGTTAAGACCACGTTATCGGTGTTTAGTGCAATGGCAGGTAAACTCGGGCGCTCGGTTTCGAAGCGATTGATCATGCTGGCAGCAAAATGCTGTGCGTTGGCGGCGGACGTGCCATTGCCACAACAGAGGATTTTGTTGCCGTTGAGCAGCGACTGAACCAGCGTCATCGCTGCACGCGAGATCGCGTCCGGAAGGGCTTCCGCCGCGGCAATCTGCGTTTGAATGCTTTCTGTGAAGCACACTTTAATTCGTTCGAGCACGGTATCCCTTTAAAATCTTATTTATGCGTCTTCGCCAAACGCGTTTTTAAGCCAGTCGATCGCATTTCCGGTGAAGGCTACCACATCGAAACGGCAATCCACAGTATCAAAACTCCCATTATGGCGGGCAAGCCACAAGTGGGCAGTCTGTAATAATTTTTGTTGTTTGGCGAGCGTCACGCTGGCGGCAGCACCGCCAAAACGGGACGACTGTCGGTAGCGAACTTCAACAAACACGATGGTCTGACCGTCTTTCATGATCAGGTCAATTTCGCCGCCGCGCCCGCGAACGTTTGCGGCGACAAAGCGCAGTCCTTTGCCTTCAAGCCAGCGACGCGCCTTTAACTCCCACGCGTCGCCGGTCTGTTTACGGCTTAACTGGCCGGGACAATCTGCCCCTGCTGGTATTTGAGCCATGATAACTTCCTGTTAATCACACAATCCTGATCGGCGGTCAGATCGCCGGTATTCCCGTTAAGCTCGAAGCCCGGTACCTGACGCATCTGGGTGAAGTGGTTTGCCAGCGCCCAGGCATCAACGCCCATCGCGTACAGACGCGCCAGGGAATAGTCATTGCGCACCGCGCCCAGCGCCTGCTGCATCAACTGCGGGTTGCTGCCTGCCAGCATGGGGATCTCGCTGTATTGCAGTCCTTCCATTTCCAGACGGAAATCCGGGCCTGCGGTACCCTGTGCGCTGCGTGAGCTGGCGTAGAGCGTTGCGCCGCTCTGGCTGCCGTTACGCATGGCGATCATCGGTTTGATAAAAGCGATCTCTTCCGGCGTAGCGACGATGTACGCCGAATCCACTTTACCGCCGCCGCTTATTTGCGCGTCGGTAGGTGGCGCCGGGATCGTCAGACCGCCGATGGTGACGCTCTGCTGCTGCGGCAGGCTGGCGCTGACCGGGCTGCCGTTAAGGGCGATACCTGCGCCGCCGTTGACGCCCGCTCTCAGTTCGGAAGCTGAGCCAAATTTCTGCTGCAACACCACGCCACCGCCAAGGGTCTGCCACTCTTGCGCAAACGCGTTGGCAACGCGATCGCCCAGCGTGCTGCGTGGGATCAGCAGCAGCGGCGCCTGCTTGCCCTGCTCGTGAATATGGCGGGCCGCATCGCGGGCTTCATCCTCCGGAGAGAGGGCGAAGTAACAGATATTGGCGCGGTTCTGAACCTGCTCAGGCTGGTTAAGCGCCAGCACGTTCAGCGTGGTGTTGCTCTTCATCAGCGCTTCCACGTTGTTTTTCAACAGCGGGCCGACAACGATGCTGGCCCCGTCCTGCTGAACCTGCGCCAGCACCTGGTCAAGCGGCTGGGCGCTGGTGTCGTAGATTTTCAACTCTGCACCAGGATTAGCGCTGGTGGTGGCCACAGCCTGCGGCTGGGTTGCTGGCTGCTGTTCCGGCTGCGCGGTTTGCGGCTGAGGTTGTTCTGCCGTCGCGGGCGCCGGTGTTTCAGCCGGGGCCTGTGTTGCCGCAGGCGCTGGGGTAGCAGGCTGCGTCGTTGGGGCGGTAACCGGATTCTGCATGGTGCCCTGCGCAGGGGTTTGCGCGGTGGTCAGGTCGCTGGTTTCGGCGGCGGACGGGCTGACAACGTCATTCACATTCGCCGCCTGTGCAGCCTGCGCCGGAACCGCGCTGCCGCTGACAGCGGTAGTGCCGTTTTTCGCGGCTTCAAAACCTTGCTGAATGGCGCGACCAAATACCGCTGCCTGGCCGTTTAACGGCAGCAGCAGGGCGATTTTGCTGGTGGAGGCGGGCTTAAAGTTTTGCACGTTCACCAGCTGCGTTGGCAGCATTTTCGCTCCCGGATTTTGCGGGTAACGCTTTTGCCAGTCGGTAATGCCGGCTTTCAGCATGTTCGGATCGCTGCGGTTGTTGAACCACATCTGTTGCAGATCCAGCCAGCCTTGCAGGACATTTTCATCGGCGTTGATGACCAGCGCTTTGGCCTGATCCTGGGTCATGGAGGCGAGCGCCTGCCAGGTTGCGTCAATATTTTTCTGCTTGTCCGCACCCGCGAGCAGAGGCTCCTGGGCAATCAGCGCGCGGAGTAGCGTCAGGGAAGGGCGACCCTGCTCAGCGGTGATACCGGCCTGCCAGAAACGGGCCTGCTGGTTTTTATCCAGCGTGCTGAGATCGATGGTGCCGAGGATCTTCTTCGCGCCGTCGTAATCTTTTTGCGCGACCTTCAGTTCTGCCGACAGCAGCGTCTGCTCATGGCGCTGAGTGTCGTTAAGATCCTGCGGCAGCTGGCTGAACAGCTCGGCGGCCTGCTGGGTTTTCCCTTCTTTCAGCAGTGCACGAATGGCGAGTAATTGCCAGTTGATCCTGGTATCATTTGTACTCTGCGACATTTGTTGCAGATAAAAGCCAGAATCAGCCTGAGCGGATCCCTGCATATGAGCAGTGCTCTGGTCAGGTGCCTGGGTGCCGCAGCCGGTAAAGATCAGGGCTGCCAGCAGGAGGGGCACGCTGTGCGCGGCTTTTTTTCGAAGAAACGTTAACGGTACCATACTGTATCCAGTGATTTTTTTACGCAATGCTCAATATTAAATCGGCAATACGGACGAAACAATGAAACAACACGAAACGGCAGATAATTCTCAAGGCCAGCTTTATATTGTACCTACTCCTATCGGGAATTTGTCTGATATTACCCAACGTGCGCTTACCGTATTGCAAGCTGTTGATTTAATTGCTGCTGAAGACACCCGTCATACCGGTTTACTGCTACAACACTTTGCCATTAACGCCCGTTTGTTTGCCCTGCACGATCACAATGAGCAACAAAAAGCCGAAACGCTGGTGGCGAAGCTTAAAGAAGGGCAGAACATCGCGCTGGTCTCCGATGCGGGAACGCCGCTGATCAACGATCCGGGCTACCATCTGGTTCGCACCTGCCGTGAAGCAGGCATCCGCGTTGTGCCGCTGCCGGGGCCGTGTGCGGCGATTGCGGCGTTAAGCGCTGCGGGTCTGCCGTCCGATCGTTTCTGCTACGAAGGCTTCCTGCCTGCTAAATCCAAAGGCCGTCGCGATGTGTTAAAGGAGCTGGAAGCTGAACCGCGTACGTTGATCTTCTACGAATCAACCCACCGTCTGCTGGAAAGCCTGGAAGATATGGTGACCGTCTGGGGCGAAGCCCGCTATGTGGTGCTGGCGCGCGAGCTGACCAAAACGTGGGAAACCATTCACGGTGCGCCGGTTGGCGAACTGCTGGCGTGGGTGAAAGAGGATGAAAACCGCCGCAAGGGCGAAATGGTGCTGATTGTTGAAGGCCACAAAGCGCAGGAAGACGCTCTGCCTGCCGATGCGCTGCGTACGCTGGTCCTGCTACAGGCTGAACTCCCCCTGAAAAAAGCGGCGGCGCTGGCGGCGGAGATCCACGGCGTGAAGAAAAATGCGCTGTATAAATATGCGCTGGAGCAGCAGGGGGAGTAAGACCCTGCCGCCTGTTTTGCCGGGTGGCGGCTTCGCCTTACCCGGCCTACACCGTGTCAAAGCCTCACTATTTCTCCGGCATCGCCTCAAACACCAGCGTTTCCAGCGGTTGCAGCGTAATCACCACAGCGTTTTTATACTCCTCTGGTACGGTCGAATTACTGCCGTACACGGCTTTCAGGGTAAACTGCGAACGCTCTCCTGCCGGGATCTCAAAATCTTTGGTTAAATCCAGGAAGTAACGTTGCGGCTTATCCGATGGGTTGCGTAAGCCAAAAATCGCTTTGTCTTTACTCCATGAGGCCCAGCCGTAAACCTCAAGCGAAGTTGGGTCACCGCCAATCCAGTGAGTATCCACCAGCACGCTGGCATTCTCACGCGACCATTTCGCCGCCTGCGCCAGGGTATCCCACTTCGCCTTATTCAGCATGGACGGCGTAATGTACAGCTCCTGAAGCTGAGTTCCGGTTGCAAAGTAGCTCCAGACCTGATCGGCAAAATCGCTGTCTGTTTGCACTTTCTCGAGTCCATAGTAAGCGTTCTCTGCGCTGACGATCCCGTGGTACATCAGTGAGTTCAGCGGGAACAGCGGACCTTTACGCACGATGGATCGCCAGGTTTCGGCATCGCGGTAGGTCATCCACTGCTGCACTGGCGTGCCGGGGCCGTACAGGTTGATATCATCGCCCTGACGCCAGATTGAATCAGCATAGAACAGCCAGGACGGGCTGGCGTCGGTGCCGGTGGTCAGGTTGATAAACAGGTTCGGATTTGCGCTGCGCATGTTGTGCAGCAGGGCAATGGACGCGTCAAAATCCGATGCAAATGGGCTGCCCTTGATATGCGAATTGGCGTTACCCATTCCGTCGAGCTTGAACGAGGTAATATGCTCGTTTTTGATCAGCTTAATGATCTGATCGTTAAAGTTTTTAAAGTAGTTCGGCCCCGACAGCGCCAGCTTGCCGTCTACGGTTTCGAAACCATACTCTTTTGCATGCGAGACGCGAATATCGCGCGGCTTGTTGTATCCGCCCCACGGAGAAAGCCACAGCCCAACCGAGCTATGCAGGCTGTCAGCTTTTTCCCTGACTTTGCCAAAACCGTTGCTGAATGCCGGGCCAAACAGCCAGCGTCCGGTGCGATCGTCCCAGCCATCGTCCAGCAGGAACGCGTCCAGCGCCACCCCGCGTCCGGCAATAAATTCTTTATTCCATTCGTCCATCCGCCCAATGACATCCTGCTCGGAGTAAGGGGTAAAGAAGCCGATGTCCATCCAGCTGTTGTAGTGCAGGTAAGGCTTATAAGGCCGCGGACGCACGGCATCGATAAACTGGTTTACGCTGCGGCGCAGCTGATTAGTTTCCGGGAAAGTGCCGAACCAGGTGGTAAAACTAACCGGTGTCTCAGGCAGAATTGGCGTTTTCAGCTCCACGTTGAGGTTCGTGGTGGCTTCATAAGCGTAAGTATTCACAATCGGTTTGTCTGGCAGGATGAAGAACGAGTCGGCCACGATTGGCGAGCTGTTAATCGCCCCGTCAACGTAAGGTGCCTGAGACTGCTTCTTCGTCGGGAAGAAGGTAATTTTCGCTACGTCCCGCGGCTGCCCGACGGCGGCGATGGTGTAGCCAATGCTGGCGTATTTTCCCTTCACCAGGTTCAGTTTCACCGTTACGATAAAATCCGGATGCGTAAAGTCGATGACTATCGCATTGTCCTGCTTTTCGACGTGCTTGATTTTGAAATCAGCGGTGTGGATTTTTGTTTCATCCGGTAGCGTCAGAAAGAACAACTCCTGAGGCGTGAGCGGATGGTTAGCTTTGCTGTCCGTTACCACTACCGTTGCGTTTGCATCATCAAACGAAAGGGCAATATTGTCGTTACTGAGCGCGTAGTTTGCTGCCGCCGCGCCATGAGAAACACAGAGAGCCAGCAGCGAGAGAGTGAGCATTTTTTTCATCGGGGTAAGATCCTTATCAGTAATGCTTCAGCATTCGGTTGATGGACTGTTCCAGCCAGTAGCGCTGGGTGCCGAAGTTAATACGCAGGTAGTTTTCGCCGTTTTGTACGTAGTGGCTGCCATCTTCAATGACCACGCCAGCCTGTTTTGCGAAATGTTGAGTTAGCGCCGTCGCACTGCGATCGTCCGCACTGACGTCTATCCAGGCGAGATACGACGACTCCGGGTTCATCATCTTCCATGCAGGGAAATGGGTCTGAATGGCATCCGCAAGGTAGCGGGCATTGCCGCGCAGATAACCATTCAGCGCGTCGAGCCATGGCAGACCTTGCTGATAAGCCAGAATAATTCCCCACACGCCGAAGATATTGGGCGAGGTAATGGAGTTCTTCTCCAGCTGCTGGCGGAAACGCTGGCGCAGCGAATCGTCTGGAATCATTGAGTAGGATGTTTTTAGCCCGCCAAGGTTGAAGGCTTTATTGGGGGAGGTCAGCACAATCAGGTTGTCCTGGGCGGCACAGCCCGAAGTCAGACAACTGACGAATGTACCGTCCAGAATGTGCTCGGCGTGAACCTCATCAACCACCAGAATCGTGCCGTAGCGCTTACAGAGATCGGACACCTGACGTATCTCATCCGCGCGCCAGATTCGGCCCGAGGGGTTATGCGGCGAGCAGAAGAACCACAGTTTTGGACGGTGAGTTTTGAGCTGAACTTCAATCAAATTAAAATCCAGCTGATAGCGGTTTTCCTCCACGCTCAGCGGATTTGCAAGCACCCGCACGCCCTGTCGCTGTGTCGCCATCGCAAACGGGTCATACACCGGGGTATTCATCATCACGCAGTCGCCGGGTTTGCAGAACGCCTGAACCGTATAGTGCAGCGTGGAAACGGTGCCGTAGGTCAGGGTGATCCATGACTTATGCACCTCAACCTGATGACGGGTGCGCTGGAAGGCGATGACCGCATCGTAGAATTCGTCGAAGCACCAGGTGTAACCGAAGGTGCCATGCTCCACGATGCGCTGGAAGCCTTCAATCACGGCGGGTGGCGAGGTGAAATCCATGTCTGCTATCCACAGCGGGATAAATCCCTCCGGGACATCACCGAAACGCGAGCACACAAAAGTATGATCCCATTTACGGCATTTATCGCTTTTACGCTCAATGATTCTGTCGAAATCAAACACAACGACCCCCTGTTAAATTAAGGCTTCAATGCCGGATTTGACGCTCTGCACCTGCGGGCCGATGATCACCTGAACGCTGTGGGCATCAAGCACCACTACTGACAAGGCGCCCGCGGCCTTCAGCGCCTGCTGGTCGATAAGCCCCATATCTTTCACCACCAGACGTAAGCGGGTGATGCAGTTGTCGAGCGACTCAATATTCTCTTTACCGCCAAGCGCGCTAAGAATAAGCCCATGATCGTATTTTGATTTTCCACGTGCCCGGGTATTGGCTTCCACCGCCTGGAGCGCACCCTGCGCGTCAACCTCACGGCCCGGCGTTTTTATATCGTGCCTGAGGATGTACCAGCGGAAGACGAAGAAGTAGATAGCAAACCAGGCAATACCCACCGGGAACAGCAGATACCATTTGGTCGACATTCCCTGCATGACGCCGAAGATCAGCAGATCCAGAATGCCGCCGTCGGTGTTGCCGATGGTGACGCCGAGCAGCGCCATCACCATCAGCGCCAGGCCAGACATAACGATATGAAACGCGTAAAGCACAGGGGCAATAAACAGGAACAGGAACTCAATCGGCTCTGAAATACCCGTGACAACTGAAACCAGCACGCCTGAAAGCAGCAGCCCTTTAATCACCGGACGGTTTTCCGGGCGCGCGGTGCGGTAGATAGCGTAAGCCACGGCAGGCAGGCCGAAGATAAAGGTCGGCATAAACCCTTGCGATAAAAATGCCGTAACGTGCGGGCTAAACGGCAGGCCAGCTTTCAGCTCGGCGTAGAAAATGTTCAGCGCACCGGCCACTTCCTGGCCGTTAACCATCTCAATGCCGCCCGCCGGGGTGAAGCGCACCATCGCCAGCAGGATGTGGTGCAGGCCAAAAGGTTTGAGCAGCAGTACGCCCACGCCATACAGGAACGGCCCAAAGACGCTGGTGCTCTGGATGATATGACCAATCCCGGCAATGCCCATTGCCACATATTCCCACAGCAGGGGGATGAACAAGCCGACCAGCGACAGGGTGAGGGCAGTAACAATCGGTACAAAACGAATGCCGCTAAAGAAGGCAAACGCGTCGTGCAGCACCGTGTCCTGAAAACGTTCGTGCAGGAAGTAGGTGATCACCCCTACGACAATGCCGCCGAGCACGCCCATCTCCAGCGTTTGAATGCCAAGCACGATGGATTGTCCCACCTGTCTCATGGTGGCGGCATCCGCAAGCTGGTGGGTGGCGGTCAGGTAGTAGTTGATGCTCATGTTCATCAGCATGTAGCCAACGAATCCGGCAAAAGCGCCCACCGCTTTATTACGTCTGGCAAGGCCCATCGGGATCGCCATGGCAAACATCAGCGGCAGATAGGTAAAAGCAAAGCCGCCGACCATGGCGATAAAACCAAAGGTGAGCTGCGTTAACTCGCCGCCCAGAAAGGGAAAACTTTTGATGGTGGAAGGGCTGGTGACAGAACTACCGATACCTAACAACAACCCCATAAAGGCCAACAGCGAGACCGGGAACATAAATGTCTTTCCCAGGCTCTGGAAAAACTCCCACGCTTTCGATTTAAACGACTTTTCCTGTGTCATGTAGGGACTCCTCGGATTTTTAGGATAATGGAAGGCGCTGTCCGGCTTAAGGACGCGCCTTCATATTTGCGAGGCTTATAGTTATTTTTTAGGTACTAACGTTATGCGCGATGGGTTCAGGCTTCAGCCGGAAGCAGCAGCCGGTTCGCCGAGCCGCAAACGGTGATTTTGCTTCTGACCACCTCTTTCATGGCATCCATGCCGACGCGCATGTAGAAGCGCGGATCGTTGCCCTGTGGGTTCTCGGCAAACCAGGCTTTGACTGCGTCAGAGAAGGCGATTTTCAGCTCTGTTGCGACGTTAACTTTGCAGACGCCCAGCTCAATGGTGCGGCGCACATCCTCATCCGGCACATCACTCGCACCGTGCAGCACCAGCGGCACTGTCACTACCTCGCGGATCTCGGCCAGCCGCTGGAAGTCGATTTTTGGCCGTTTGGTATAGAGACCGTGTGCGGTACCGATGGCAACGGCGAGGCTGTCTACGCCTGTCAGTTCGACAAAGCGTTTTGCTTCCTGCGGGTCGGTCAGGAACGCGCTTTCGGCGTCGACGCTCATGTCATCTTCCACCCCACCCAGTCGGCCCAGTTCGGCCTCGACGCTACAGTCGTTGAGGTGGCAGAAATCGACGACCGATTTCACCAGCTTGACGTTTTGTTCGAAGGGGTAATGGCTACCGTCGATCATTGCGCTACGTACACCGGCATGGACTTTGCGGCGAATGTCGTCCAGCGATTCGTGGTGATCGAGGTGTAGCGCCAGCGGCATGTCATAAGTAAGGGAATATGCGCTGCACAAGGCGTAGATCTCTTCCAGCGCAATATGTTTAAACGTCCCCGGCGTACCCGCGAGGATCACCGGCGATCGCATTTCGCTACAGACTTCGAGGATCGCCTGGATCGTCTCGGCGTTATGGATGTTAAAGGCCGGAACGGCATAGCCCTTCGCCTGTGCGTCCTGCAAAAGATATTTAGTAGAAATAATACTCATGAGCCTGTCCTCTTAAGCCTGCCACGGATGAATAACGACGCCCTGGACCACACGGTTAACCGTACCGCTGGCGGATGGCGTATCCGGCGTATTGCCAACGTGCAGAGACTGGGTCAGTGCGAAGACCTGGGCGTACATCAGGAAGCAGAACGCCTGCTCCATATCGTTAAATGAACGGGAAGGCGGCAGCAGGATATGCGGGCCAGCTTCAATGACCGGATCCGTTTCGGCTGCAATGGCTACCACGCGCATAGCCTGACGATCGCGTCGCAGCTCGGCGAGCAGATCCCGATCGTACTGACGCGTATACGGATGGCTGGAGACAAACACGACGACCAGCGTTTCGTTGTCTACCAGCGACTTAGGCCCGTGACGGAAACCCGTTGGCGAATCGTAGAATGCCGCCAGCTTGCCGGCGGTCAGCTCCAGCACCTTCAGCGCAGACTCCCGTGCGGCGCCCTGTAATCCACCGCTGCCCAGATAAACAATGCGTTTCCACGGTTCGTTACCAAAGACGCCGGGACTGAAATCGCCGAGCGACGTGAGGATCGCCTGACAGCGATCGGACACGTCGCGGAACGTTTTGCTGTTGATCGTTTCCGGTGCGAATACCGCAAGGCAGCTCGCCATCATGGTGGTGATGCTGCTTGTCATCGCGAACCCGCGATCGTGCGTTTCGGCTGGCATGAGCAGAGCGCAGGCGTTATCACTGTCGACGGCATTCTGGTACAGGCTGCCCGCTTCATTACAGGTGATCGACAGGTGGTAGCACTCCGGTACAAACTGATTCGCCAGCTCAACGGCAGCGACGCTCTCCGGGCTATTGCCAGAACGGGCGAAAGAGACCAGCAGCAGCGGGTGCGCAGGGCTGAAGTAATCCATCGGGTTGGTGACCAGATCGGTCGTAGGTATCGCGGTGATGTTTTTTCCTGTGTGGCTGGCAAGCCATGGCGCAATGATGTCGCCGATAAAAGCGGACGTGCCCGCGCCGGTCAGAACGATCCGCAGATCGGGCTTGCGCAACAGTGGCGTCAGAAAACTGTCGATCGACACGCGCAGATTATCAATATTGTTGAGCGAGCGAAGCCAGCTGGCTGGCTGCTGGCGGATCTCTTTTTCGGTCCAGGTGCCGGTGGTGGCGATAGTGGTTTGTGGCATAACTCAGTCCTTAGTCGTGTGAATTCCACATCAGACGCTGGCAAATGTGTCGCTATCTTTCGTTTCGTTTCACTTGTTCACTTTAGCAGTTAAAGAAAATCTATAGAAAAGAAATCGAAAGTTCAATGGCGAAAAAGAAATAAAACGAAAAGTGTGATCGCGAAAGGAAAGGCGAAAATCAAGGAAAGGAAAAGAAAGGCCTTACGATCGTCTTCCGTAAGGCCAACAGGGCACACTGTGAAAGGGCTACAGGGAACGAGCCTGACCCTGGATCCAGATCTGCCGGAGGTGTAAACCCGCATCCAGCGCAATAATATTGGCGCGTTTGCCTGGCGCTAACGTTCCCAGCAGGTGATCCATACCGAGCAGACGGGCGGGATGCAGCGAGGCCATATGGATAGCGTTTTCTGGGGCGACCCCCGCATGCTCCACCATATTTCGCACGGCGGCATCCAGCGCGAGCGTGCTGCCCGCCAGCCCGCCTGAGGCCGTGCGGACAACGCCGCCCTGCATCCCGACATTTTCACCACACAACGTATAGCGACCATCAGGCATACCCGCTGCCTGCATGGCATCGGTAATCAGCACCGTACGATCCTTCGCGCAGCAACAACACAGCCGCATGGCTCCAGGATGAACGTGATGCCCGTCGGCAATAAGCTCCAGCCACGCGCGTGGGTCCGTAAGCCCGGCGCCAACCATGCCCGGCTCCCGGTGGTGTAACCCCGTCATGCCGTTGTAGCAGTGCACCAGCCCGGCTGCGCCTGCATCAAATGCGGCCAGGGTTTGCGCGTATGTAGCGGCGCTGTGGCCCAGCATGACGCGTATCCCTTTTTGCTTGAGGTGATGGATCGCCTTCAGGGCGTCCACTTTTTCCGGAGCAAGCGCCACCACCCGCAGCGTGTTCTGCGAAACCGCAATCAGCTCATCAAGTTCCGCGAGATCCAGTTCGCGAAACAGTTCTGGCGGGTGCGCCCCTTTGTTCTGCGGCGTAAAGTACGGGCCTTCCAGATAGCTGCCCAGGATCTGCGCGCCGGGGCCACCGGCATGACAGCGCCGGGCAATGCGCCGTAACGCGCCATGGATCGTCTCCAGCGGAGCGGTGACGGTGGTAGGCAGAAACGCCCCCACGCCTTCACGCGCTTTGTGCATGGCTAACCGGTCCAGCACGTCGGGCGCATCATCCATCACATCCACACCCGCGCCGCCGTGGACGTGGATATCAATGTATGCCGGGCAAAGCAGGTCTGCCTCACGGGTGTTAACCCCTGCCGGAATCGGCTCGATGGCGGTGATGACGCCTCTATCCATACGCAGCTGATGGTCTTCCAGCCAGCCCTGCCCGGTAAGCAGACGACGCGCGCGCAGCAGCTGGCTCATATCCCTTCCTCGGCGGGCGCTTCCTCGCGACAGCGTGCAAGTTCATCCACCAGGCTGGTCAGGCCGCGATGGCCGCACTCCAGCGCCTGCAAACGAAAGGCTTCACTGCTTAACCCGTCGCGCTCCAGAACCATCTCCAGCAAAAGCTGGAGATTGGTGCCGGTGATCACTTCGCTGCCGGGGCGCTGCATCGCGAGGGTAGAGGCCACACGAAACGGCGTACCGCCGAGAAGATCGGTGAGAAACACGATATCGTGCTCTGCATCCAGTTCATTCACTGCCTGCTCAAGCTGCGCGGTCAGCCGCGCAGTGGTGGAGCTTTCCGGAAAATCGATGGCGATAAACTGCGGCTGTTCGCCGAGGATTTGCTTCATCGCCTGTTCCAGCCCGCTGGCAAAACCGCCGTGACCCGTCAAAATAATGCCTAACATCGCAACCTCTTTGCTTATTACAGGAAGTGACAGAATTTACCGACAACGCCCAGCACCACGGTGATACCAATCAGGCGCAGCGGGCTCCAGCCACGGCGTACCAGCCAGAACATGGTCAGGGTGTAGACCAGCGGCAGAAAGGCGGGCATCAGTTTGTCGATCACATCGGTTTGCAGTTTGACGACCGCATCCCCGGCTTTAATCTCGAGTGTGGTATTCAGGCGCACGTAGGTAGCGACCAGCGCGCCGATCACTGTCATCCCGACAATGGACGCAGCATGACCAACCTTTTTGGTGTTGGCCTTGATCAGCGGGATCGCGGCGACACCCATTCGGTACGCATAGTGCGCCAGACCAAAACGCAGGCCGAGATGCACCACGTTAAACAGCACGATAAAGACCACCGCGCCAAGAATGGAGCCCTGTAGCGCAAGGCTGGCGCCAATTCCCCCGCAGATGGGCAGCAGGGTCAGCCAGAACATGGCGTCACCAATGCCACCGAGCGGTGCGCCGACGGCAATTTTAGTGCTCTGGATGCTGTTCACATCCTGCTTGGAACGCTCCATTGCCAGAATAATGCCGATGACGAAGGTCACCAGGAACGGGTGGGTGTTAAAGAAACCCATATGGCCTTTCATGGCGCGCGCCAGGTCCCGCTTATTGGTGTGGATCTTTTTCAGCGCGGGCAGTAGCCCATACAGCCAGCCGGAGGCCTGCATACGCTCGTAGTTAAACGAGGCCTGTAGCAGCATGGAACGCCAGGCGACACGGTTAATATCCTTTTTCGTTAGCTCAGCGCCAATACTCTGGTCTTCGTAGACGTTTTCATTCACGCCGGTCAGCAGTGTCTCTTCACTTTCAGACACGCCCGGCAGGGTGGTGTGATTAGATGCCATCTTCAAATTCCTCTTTCTGGGCCGCAGGCGCCGTGGGTTCAGGCGATTTGCGCAGCAGGTCGATCAGCGCCATCGCCAGCGCAGCCGCGGCAATCGCCAGCACCGGGAGTTTCAGCCAGGCCGCGGCGACAAAGCCGATAATGAAGTAAGGGATGTAAACGTTTTTCATCATGATCTTCAGCAGCACGGCGAAGCCGATCGCTGGCATGATGCCGCCCGCGACGCCGAGACCGTCGATCAGACGTTCCGGCAGCACGTCAATGGCGGTTTTCGCATGTTCAGCCCCGAAGTAGATGGGCAGAAACGCACACAGGAAGTAGAAGACGCCGAGCGCCAGCAGTGCCAGATAGTTGACTCGTTCAATACCACGGGTGTCTGCGTTAGCCGCCATGCGATCGCAGCGGGACATCACGCCGGACATCACCGAGAAGAGGAACGTGATCCCCATCTGAACCGCCACGGCAAACGGCACGGCGACCCCAACGGCGACATCCGGCTTCACGCCTGTGGTAATGGCAAATGTGGTGCCAACGATGGTGCCGATAATCACGTTTGGCGGCTGCGCGCCCGCCAGCGGCGCGAGTCCCATCCAGACCAGTTCTAACGTACCGCCGGTCAGAATTCCGGTGTGCAGATCGCCCAGAATCAGGCCAACCAGTGGCCCGAGTACAACCGGGCGGTGCATGTGTGTTAAGCCGTTAAACATATCCAGGCCCGCTATAAAGGCGAGAAGCCCCAGCGCGAAAGCCTGCAACAGACTGATTTCCATTGTGAATCCCTCAGAGCAGTTTAAAGAGATCCAAAGCAGTCTCTGTTGGAACGCCCTGAACGAAGCATTCCACTCCGGCCGCCTTCAGGCCGTTAAACGCGGCGATATCGTTCGCGTCTACAGATACCGTTTTGGCAATTTGCTGTTTGCCACTGGCGTAATGCATATTTCCGACGTTTATACGGGTGATGGGCACGCCGCCCTCGACCAGCGTTAAAAAATCAGCCGGTGTTTTACAGACCAGCAGGATTTTCTGCCGGTCGGCGGCGCGATGAATGTTGTCGATCACTTTTTGCAGGGACCAGAAACGCACGGCGATGCCTTCCGCCAGCACCATCTCCATCAGATTTTGCTGAACCGGATCGTCTGCAACCTCGTCATTTGCCACCAGCACCAGGTTCGCCCCCGCAAACCCTACCCACTGTACGCCCACCTGACCGTGGATCAGGCGTTCATCAATGCGGCATAAGACAATGTTTGGCATAGCGTTTTCCTCTTTTTAATTATGCGTGTTGAGTCGTTACGCCTTCGCAGGCGGCATGGTACTGCTGGAGTATGTCCTGAATGTGGTCGAGGATGAGTTCCCGTGGTGTGGACCTGAGAGCGCCATCGCGAACTTTGCTGTACTGCAACGGCAGATACTGGCTGATCAGCGGCAGCGGGATCGGTTCATCCGCCAGGTTGCGTACCAGCCGCTCAAAGGCGTCGTCAATCTGGCTGTCTGGCCAGTAATAGCGCACGCGGTCGGAATAGCTGTAACCGCGCGCCAGGCGACGTGCATTGCCGTCGCCGTGATAGTGGCTTTGCCAGTATTCCGGGCGATCGAGCATCACGTTTTCCAGGACGTGACGCAGCCCTGAGCAGGCTTTTGCCGGCAGCAGCTCTTCTTCAATTGCTGCCAGTGAGAACAGCGCTTCGCGCAGCGCGAAGGTTAGCGCAGGGCCGACTTTCAGAATGGCGAAGTGATCTTTCACCAACTGGCGCAGCGCCTGCGGCGTCTGGTAATCGGTAGAGTGTGCTTCAAATACAAGTGTGTCGTAGGCTTCAACCATCTCGCTCAGCGCGACGGCTTTATGCGGTTGATAGTCACAAACGTGCGCATGGTCGAACTCAACGCCAGGCTGAACCACCAGGCCAATAATGCGCGGCCAGATGTCGCTTAACCCTTCCTTCTCGAATGCGTGGCGGTGTGCCTCAAGCGTGGCGCGTGCCGCCTCTGGCGTGGTGACCTCAAGCTCGGTCAGCGTCTCGTGTGCCCCACCGGGAACCGGAACTTCCGTGCCGATAACGTAGACCAGATCGGCTACGCCAAATTGCTCGAGACAGGTGGTTTCGGCAATTTTAGCCAGCCGAGCGGCACGCCCGGCAACAATTGCATCGGTTAACGGAACCGGGTCGTCTTCGCAGGACATGCTGCAATCGAGGTGAATTTTTTTAAACCCGGCCGCCACGTAGCTTCTGATCAGATCGTCGGCGTTCGCCATCGCCTGCGAACCCGGCAGATTTTGCCAGCGGTTTGGACCTAAATGATCGCCGCCAAGGATCAGCTGCGAGGTGGGGAAACCGAGAGATCCCGCCAGCTTGCAGACAAACCCATAAAAATCGGCGGGCGTCATACCGGTATAACCGCCAAACTGATCCACCTGGTTTGAGGTGGCTTCAATCAGCAGAGGCGTCTGTTGTGAATGGGCGTAGCGTAGTGCAGCTTCAAGTACCAGTGGATGTGCGGAACAGACGGCATAAATCCCGTTTGTATTCCCCCGTTTATGTTGTTCCACCATTTCTGTCAGATGTTTCACTTTCCTCTCCATTTCGGATGGTGTTGGCATTCATCTTTCGTTTTGTTTCATTTGATACTGCATTATGGTGGGGTAAAAATAAAACGAAAGATAATAGTTTTCCGATCTGTTTCACAAAAGAAACATAATGAAAGGTTTCAGCGGCAGTTAAGCTTGCGTCTGCCCACCATACAGGGCTTGCATTCCCTCAAAAGAAAGGCGTTAATAAGCAAAACGAAATGAAACGAAAGTGTATTTACTAAGGAGCTCGTATGAGCAGCACCGATTCATCCGCAGAGAAGCGCATCACCGGCACCAGTGAAAGGCGAGAGCAGATCATTCAGCGGTTGCGGGCGCAGGGAAGCGTGCAGGTTAACGATCTTTCTCTTTTATACGGCGTGTCGACGGTGACGATCCGTAACGATCTGGCCTTTCTGGAAAAGCAGGGGATTGCCGTTCGCGCTTACGGCGGCGCGCTGATTTGCGAAGGCAATGCCCCCGGCGTGGAGCCGTCCGTTGAGGACAAAAGTTCCCTTAATACGGCAGTGAAGCGCAGCATCGCGCAGGCGGCGGCTGAACTGGTGAAGCCGGGTCATCGCATTATTCTGGATTCCGGCACCACGACCTTTGAAATTGCCCGCATGCTGCGCCAGCACACCGATGTCATTGCCATGACCAACGGGATGAATGTGGCAAACGCGCTGCTGGAAGCGGAGGGCGTAGAGCTGCTGATGACCGGCGGGCATTTGCGCCGTCAGTCGCAGTCCTTCTACGGCGACCAGGCGGAGCAGTCCTTACAGAATTACCATTTTGACCTGCTGTTCCTGGGCGTCGATGCCATCGATCTCGACCGGGGGGTGAGTACGCATAACGAGGATGAAGCCCGTCTGAACCGCAAAATGTGCGAAGTGGCGGAGCGTATTATCGTGGTCACTGACTCCAGCAAGTTTAACCGTTCAAGCCTGCATAAAATCATTGATACCCAGCGGATCGACATGATTATCGTTGATGAAGGCATTCCGGCGGAAAGCCTGGAAGGATTACGCAAAAGCGGGATCGATGTGGTGCTGGTCTAAAGGGGCTTTTCCCCCTCACCCTAACCCTCTCCCCATAGGGAGAGGGTTCCCCAGTAATTTGAAAGCAAAAGCGATAACGTTGCCTCAGAATAACTGAGGGCTTTCAGCGATGCCTCGGTCCGGCTGTAAATCGCTGAGGCGTTTTCTGTAGGCCGGGGCGAGGCGCAGGGATGCGCCGAGAGGGCGGGCTTTACAGGGATGTTACCTCCGCCCGTCCCCGATAAGCCGGAAGGAATAAGCCGAAGGCACCGCGAAGCGGCGATTTACCGCCGGAAGCCCGGGTCGCCAGGGTGGTGGCGACTGAGCCACCCTGGTACGTTCACCGGTCATGTCGTGACAGAGTAGCAAGGAACATAAAGTGAACGGAATGACCACCAGAGCCGTATGTTCCCCCTCACCCCAGCCCTCTCCCTCAAGGGAGAGGGGGCCGTCTGTGCAGGCATTATTTTGTGGGGAACCCTCAGCTCCATAGGGGAGAGGGGACTGCTCGTTGCGGTTTTTTACCCTCTCCCTGGTGGGGAGAAGGCAGGATGAGGGGCCATCAGGTCACCGGCGCCGGGTTAAACACCGCCAGCGAGTTATGCAATCCCCATTGATCGGAGAAGGTTTTCTTCCGCCCGCTTGCCACATCCAGAATGAAGTGGAACAGCTTCCAGCCCACCTCTTCAATACTCTCTTCCCCGGTGGCGATGGTGCCCGCGTTGATATCCATTAAGTCATACCAGCGGTTTGCCAGCTCGGTGCGGGTCGCCATTTTGATCACCGGTACCGCCATCAGGCCGTACGGCGTGCCGCGCCCGGTGGTAAAGACCTGTACCGTAATGCCGGATGCCACCTGCTGGGTGCCGCACACGAAATCACTGGCAGGCGTTGCCGCGTAGATCAGGCCGCGTTTGGTTGGTCGCTGGCCAGGTGAGAGCACTTCCACAATCGCGCTCTGGCCGGATTTGGCAATTGACCCGAGGGCCTTTTCCACCACGTTCGCCAGGCCGCCTTTCTTGTTACCCGGAGACGGGTTGGCGCTGCGGTCCGTTTTGCCCATGTCGAGATAGTTATCGTACCAGGCCATCTCCTCCAGCAGGCGTTTGCCCACCTCTTCGTTGACGGCGCGCGGCGTGAGCAGGTGGATAGCATCACGCACTTCGGTGACTTCAGAGAACATCACCGTGGCGCCGCAGCGCACGAACAGATCGGAGGCATAACCGACCGCCGGGTTAGCGGTGACGCCGGAAAACGCATCGCTGCCGCCACACTGTGTCCCAACGACCAGTTCAGAGGCCGGGCAGGTTTCACGCTGGCGTTTGTTCAGCTTCTCGAGATGGCGCTCTGCCACCTGTAAAATGTCGTCGACCATCGATCTGAAGCCGACATGGTGTTCATCCTGAAGACGCACAATACTGGCATCGTCAACCGGAATGGCTTTCACATCCTCCGTACCCTGCAACAGGCGTTCTGGCTGCAATTTTTCACAGCCGAGGCCAATCACCATGACCTCACCGCCAAAGTTTGGGTTAAGGGCGATATTGTGAATCGTGCGGATCGGCACGACCGCTGCGGGTGCGTTGATCGCCACGCCGCAGCCGTACAGATGGTTAAGACCCACCACGCCGTCAACGTTGGGGTATTTCGGCAGCAGATCGCGCTCAATAATTTTCACCACGTAATCCACTACGCCCGCCACGCAATGCACGCTGGTGGTGATGCCTAGCAGGTTTTTGGTGCCCACGCTGCCATCCGCGTTGCGGTAACCCTCGAAGGTATAACCCTCCAGCGGAGGCATCGGCTCAGGGACGCGGGTAGCCAGCGGCAACGACTCCAGCGGAGGGGCGGTGGGCAGCTCAACCAGCGACTCCTCAATCCAGCTACCCTGCGGGATAGCGCGCACCGCATAGCCGATGACTTCGCCGTAGCGCACGATTTCGCCCTGCGCCGGAATATCGACCAGTGCGACTTTATGCCCCTGCGGAATGTGCTCAATCAGCTCCAGGCCATCCGGAAAGCGGGTGCCAGCTTTTAAGCCATTGTCGTTGACAATAATCGCCACGTTATCGGTATCGTGCACTTTTATATAGAACGCCGTCGGCGACGCCTGTCGAATTTCAATATCGGCCATTGTTCACTCTTCTCCAGCAAAATATCTGATACTAAATATAGCCAGATGGTTAATTGTTTCTTATTGAGGAAATAAAGAATGTCAGGAGAGGAAAGGTGAGAATGTGATCGCGATCGCTCCCGAACCACTAATCGTTGATTCTGTGCATCAGCGCCCACTGCATTGGGCATATGCTCAAAATAGCGTGCTGCTCCCGTTGGATAATTGAGCATTGAAACAATGTACTGCCGGGTGGTGGCGATTATACTGAATGACGATTTTATAACGCCAAAATTCAGTCAGGAAAATAAATATAACGCTGACGCTGAGTCGGAATAAATAAGAAAAGCTACTGGCTAAAACTGCGGAATTAAAAAAGGTATAAGTAATGAGTAACGATATCTTCCCGAATAAATTTAAAGCGGCCCTTGCGGCGCACCAGATTCAGATTGGCTGCTGGTCTGCGCTGGCCAACCCCATCAGCACCGAAGTGCTGGGCCTGGCCGGGTTCGACTGGCTGGTGCTGGACGGCGAACATGCGCCAAACGATATCAGCACGTTTATTCCGCAGCTGATGGCGCTGAAAGGCAGCCACAGCGCGCCGGTGGTGCGTGTGCCCACCAACGAGCCGGTGATCATCAAGCGACTGCTGGATATCGGCTTCTACAACTTCCTGATCCCGTTTGTTGAAACGGAAGAAGA
Organism: Enterobacter cloacae complex sp. IR5403; assembly: GCF_049238705.1. Lineage (NCBI taxonomy): Bacteria > Pseudomonadati > Pseudomonadota > Gammaproteobacteria > Enterobacterales > Enterobacteriaceae > Enterobacter > Enterobacter cloacae complex sp. IR5403. Next base: position 51,469 of record NZ_JBMKHP010000004.1, read on the forward strand.
AGCGGTGCTGGCCGTGGCGGCGACCCGCTATCCACCGGAAGGGATCCGCGGCGTCTCCGTCTCGCACCGCGCCAACATGTTTGGCACCGTGCCGGACTATTTCGCCCAGTCCAACAAGAACATCACCATTCTGGTTCAGATCGAGAGCCAGCAGGGGGTCGATAACGTCGACGCCATTGCCGCGACGGAGGGAGTAGACGGCATTTTCGTCGGCCCGAGCGATCTGGCGGCCGCCTTTGGTCATCTGGGTAACGCCAGCCATCCGGACGTGCAGCGCGCAATTCAGCACATTTTTGCCCGTGCCAAAGCGCACGGTAAACCGTGCGGCATTCTGGCGCCAGTGGAAGCCGATGCCCGCCGCTACCTGGAGTGGGGCGCAACGTTTGTTGCCGTCGGCAGCGACCTCGGCGTATTCCGCGCCGCCACGCAGAAATTAGCGGACGCTTTTAAAAAATAACCATCATTGAGGAAACAGATTATGACGCTGAAAGTGGGTTTTATTGGCCTGGGTATCATGGGCAAACCAATGAGCAAAAACCTCATCAAAGCAGGTTACTCACTGGTGGTTTTAGATCGTAATTCAGACGCGGTGGCAGAGGTGATTGCGGCTGGCGCAGAAACGGCGACAACCGCAAAAGCGATTGCTGAGCAGTGCGACGTGATTATCACCATGCTGCCAAACTCCCCGCACGTGAAAGAGGTGGCGCTGGGTGAGAACGGCATTATCGACGGCGCGAAGCCGGGTCTGGTGGTGATCGACATGAGTTCTATCGCACCGCTGGCAAGCCGCGAAATCAGCGAAGCGCTGAAAGCGAAGGGCGTGGAGATGCTGGATGCGCCGGTCAGCGGCGGCGAACCGAAAGCCATCGACGGCACCCTGTCGGTGATGGTCGGGGGCGATAAAGCCGTGTTCGACAAATACTACGACCTGATGAAAGCCATGGCTGGCTCCGTGGTGCACACCGGTGAAATTGGCGCAGGCAACGTCACCAAGCTGGCAAACCAGGTGATTGTGGCGTTGAACATCGCGGCCATGTCCGAAGCGCTGACGCTGGCCACCAAAGCGGGCGTCAATCCGGATCTGGTCTATCAGGCCATTCGCGGTGGTCTGGCGGGCAGCACCGTGCTGGATGCCAAGGCGCCGATGGTGATGGATCGTAACTTCAGGCCGGGCTTCCGCATCGATCTGCACATTAAGGATCTGGCGAATGCGCTGGATACCTCCCACGGCGTGGGCGCGCAGCTGCCGCTGACTGCCGCCGTCATGGAGATGATGCAGGCGCTGCGTGCGGACGGTCTGGGCACCGCCGATCACAGCGCGTTAGCGTGCTATTACGAAAAACTGGCGAAGGTTGAAATTGCTCGCTAATGACGTCCCGCCCGGTGGCGTTACGCTTACCGGGCCTACGGCTCAGGCATACAACTATGAAAATCGTAATCGCGCCAGACTCTTATAAAGAAAGCCTGTCTGCCACCGAGGTGGCGCAGGCGATAGAAAAAGGATTTCGGGAAATTTTCCCCGACGCTCATTACGTGTCTGTTCCCGTTGCTGACGGCGGAGAAGGTACGGTTGAAGCGATGATCGCTGCGACGCAGGGCACCTGGCAGCAGGCTGTCGTCACCGGCCCGTTAGGGGAAAAGGTGAAGGCCAGTTGGGGGATCTCGGGCGACGGTACCACCGCGTTTATCGAGATGGCCGCCGCCAGCGGCCTGGTGCTTGTTCCTCCCGCGCAGCGTAACCCGCTGGTCACGACGTCGCGCGGGACGGGGGAGCTGATCCTCAGCGCGCTGGATAAAGGCGCGCGCAACATCATTATCGGTATCGGCGGGAGCGCAACCAACGATGGGGGCGCGGGTATGATGCAGGCGCTGGGCGCGAGGTTTACGGATGCGAACGGGACGGAGATCGGCTACGGCGGCGGCAGCCTGATGGCGCTTAACCGGATTGATATTTCCGATCTCGATCCGCGTCTTCAGGGATGCGTAATCCGCGTCGCCTGTGACGTGACGAATCCGCTGGTGGGTGAAAGCGGCGCGTCGCGTATCTTTGGCCCGCAAAAAGGCGCCACGGAGGAGATGATCCTCGAACTCGACGCCAATCTTAGCCACTACGCCGGGGTGATCAAAAAATCGCTGCGCATTGACGTCAACCGGGTTCCGGGGGCTGGCGCCGCGGGCGGCATGGGCGCGGCGCTGATGGCCTTCCTGGGCGCTGAGCTGAAAAGCGGCATCGAGATTGTCACTCAGGCGCTCAATCTTGAAGAACATATTCACGACTGCACGTGGGTGCTGACGGGGGAAGGGAGCATCGACAGCCAGAGCATTAATGGCAAAGTGCCCGTCGGTGTGGCGAGCGTCGCCAAAAAATACCATAAGCCGGTGATCGGGATTGCCGGAAGTCTGACGCAGGATGTGGGTGTGGTGCATCAGCACGGCATCGACGCGGTGTTCAGCGTACTGACACGCATCGGTTCACTGGAAGAGGCGTTCCAGGGAGCGTATGACAACATTTACCGCGCCTCGCGGAATATCGCGGCCACATTGCAGGTAGGCATGCGTAGCCAGGGGTGACAGCGGCGCGCAAACCCTCTATACTGCGCGCCGAAGCTGACCAGACAGTCGCCGCTTCGTCGTCGTCCCTTTCGGGGGAGACGGGCGGAGGGGAGGAAAGTCCGGGCTCCACAGGGCAGGGTGCCAGGTAACGCCTGGGGGGGAAACCCACGACCAGTGCAACAGAGAGCAAACCGCCGATGGCCCGCGCAAGCGGGATCAGGTAAGGGTGAAAGGGTGCGGTAAGAGCGCACCGCGCGGCTGGTAACAGTCCGTGGCACGGTAAACTCCACCCGGAGCAAGGCCAAATAGGGGTTCACATGGTACGGCCCGTACTGAACCCGGGTAGGCTGCTTGAGCCAGTGAGCGATTGCTGGCCTAGATGAATGACTGTCCACGACAGAACCCGGCTTATCGGTCAGCTTCAACTTCTTACGAAACCCCGCTTCGGCGGGGTTTTTGCTTTCTGAAGGTTGCAGGCCGGGTAAGCGAAGCGCCAAACGACATCAATTCTCAATTTTGCGACGCTAAGCACATTTCACTGTCTGTCCGGATATCCGTTCCTTTCATCTGCTGCGCATGATCGTAATCACAAAATTTAACGCTATAAAATTAGAAAATTTTAGTGTTGAGCAGATGTTGTAAATGTTTGGTCAGTGATGCCGAATGTTATTCATTTGATAATTTAATATTGAATCTAAAAACATTCTTCTGGTGAATGTGTGATATATCCCACTCTTTAACCGGGAACTGAATAAATATTCCTGGTAAAGTTGATAAACCACAAAAATGTTTTAAAAGAATAATGGTGGTTTATTAACCTTTAATTGCCTGAAAGATAGTCTTTATTAATATTTTTAAGGCAAAAAAATTCACGCAGGTTATTGCCATAAAATAAATTTATTACTGCGGATTTTGTTGATCAATATCAGCGTAATTGCGTATTTTAAGTTGCTTAACTGTTTGATTAATAAGGTGATAAATCGGTTTTGAATGCAGTGATAAAAAGGGCGTCATGGCAAATTGTGAGTAACAGCACATACCCCCTGAAACAATATTGGGTAGAATCCGCTGCGTCATAGGGAAATAAGCGCAGAATATTATGAATACTATTATTCTACCGAAAACACAGCACCTCGTGGTATTTCAGGAAGTCATCAAAAGTGGCTCCATAGGTTCTGCTGCAAGACAACTGGGGCTGACGCAACCTGCCGTCAGCAAAATCATCAGCGACATCGAATCCTACTTTGGGGTGGAAGTGATGGTGCGTAAGAACACCGGCGTAAAACTCACTGCCGCCGGTCAGGTGCTGCTGTCCTACGCTGAGTCGATCACCCGCGAAATGAAAAACATGGTGAGCGAGATCAACAGCCTCAGCTTCAGTACCGTCATGGACGTCTCCTTCGGCTATCCGTCGCTGATTGGCTTCACCTTCCTGTCCGGGATGATCAAAAAATTCAAGGAAGTGTTCCCGAAAGCGCGCGTCTCAATGTATGAAGCGCAGCTCTCTTCATTCCTGCCCGCCATTCGCGATGGCCGGCTGGATTTCGCCATCGGCACGCTGAGCGACGGGATGCAGCTTCAGGATCTTCACGTTGAGCCACTGTTTGAATCCGAGTTTGTGCTGGTGGCGAGTAAATCACGAACGTGCACCGGCCCGACCAGACTGGCATCGCTCACGCACGAGCAGTGGGTGATGCCGCAAACCGATATGGGCTACTACAACGAACTCCTGACCACCCTGCAAGACAACCACATCAGCATTGAAAACATCGTCCAGACCGATTCCGTCGTCACCATCTATAACCTTGTCCTCAATGCCGATTACCTGACGGTGATCCCCCGTGACATGATTGCGCCATTCGGCTCGGACCAGTTTATTGTCCTGCCTGTGGAAGATGAATTACCCGTGGCGCGTTATGCCGCCGTGTGGTCAAAAAATTACAGTATTAAAAAATCGGCGTCAATATTAGTTGAACTGGCAAAACAATATTCGTCGATGAATACCGAAAAACGACGATAGAGATAATGATGATTTAAAACACCCGGAGCGACGCTTTTTAACGCTCTGATACCCTGACTTTGCCTGAAAACAATGAATTATTATAACGAGGATATTATGCACATTACTTACGATCTCCCGGTGACCATTGAAGATATTCAGGACGCCAGAAAACGACTGGCGGGAAAGATCTATAAAACCGGAATGCCGCGCTCGAATTATCTGAGCGAACGGTGTAAGGGTGAGATATTCCTGAAATTTGAAAATATGCAGCGTACCGGTTCGTTTAAAATACGTGGGGCGTTCAATAAATTAAGCTCGCTGACCGATGCGGAAAAACGCAAGGGCGTGGTGGCCTGTTCCGCAGGGAACCACGCGCAGGGGGTCTCTCTCTCCTGCGCCATGCTCGGCATCGACGGCAAAGTGGTCATGCCGATGGGCGCGCCGAAATCCAAGGTTGCCGCCACGCGCGACTACTCCGCCGAAGTGGTGCTGCACGGCGAAAACTTTAACGACACCATCGCCAAAGTGAGCGAAATCGTCGAGATGGAAGGGCGCATTTTTATCCCGCCTTACGACGATCCGAAAGTCATTGCCGGGCAGGGCACCATCGGCCTGGAAATCCTCGAAGATTTATATGACGTGGATAACGTGATTGTCCCCATCGGCGGCGGCGGTTTAATTGCCGGTATTGCGACAGCAATTAAATCCATCAACCCGACCATTAATATTATCGGCGTGCAGTCTGAAAACGTGCACGGAATGGCGGCATCGTATCAGGCGGGAGAAATAACCAACCATCGCGTCACCGGCACATTAGCCGACGGCTGCGACGTGTCTCGCCCGGGTAAATTAACCTTCGAAATTGTTCGTGAATTAGTCGATGACATTGTGCTGGTCAGTGAAGACGAGATTCGCAACAGCATGATCGCGCTTATTCAGCGAAATAAAGTGGTCACGGAAGGTGCCGGTGCGCTGGCGTGCGCGGCGTTATTAAGCGGCAAGCTGGACCACTATATTCAGGGCCGAAAAACCGTCTGCATTATTTCCGGTGGCAATATTGATCTCTCCCGTGTTTCCCAAATTACCGGCTTCGTTGACGCATAAAGGATGACTTATGAGCAACACAGAAAGCATTATCGTTGGCCAGACAAAAACGTCCACCTGGCGTAAATCGGATACCACCTGGACGCTCGGCCTGTTTGGTACCGCCATTGGCGCAGGCGTGCTGTTCTTCCCTATCCGTGCAGGCTTTGGCGGCTTGATCCCCATCCTGCTGATGCTGGTACTCGCGTTCCCGATTGCCTTTTACTGCCACCGCGCGCTGGCGCGTCTGTGTTTGTCCGGCAGTAACGTCTCCGGCAACATCACCGAAACGGTGGAAGAGCATTTTGGTAAGACCGGCGGGGTGGTGATCACCTTCCTCTACTTCTTTGCCATTTGCCCGCTGCTGTGGATTTACGGCGTCACCATTACCAACACCTTTATGACCTTCTGGGAAAACCAACTCCAGATGCCCGCCCTGAATCGCGGCGTGGTGGCGCTGTTCCTGCTGCTGCTGATGGCCTTTGTTATCTGGTTCGGTAAAGACTTGATGGTGAAGGTGATGAGCTACCTGGTGTTCCCGTTCATCGCCAGCCTGGTGCTGATTTCGCTCTCGCTGATCCCGTACTGGAACTCGGCGGTGATCGACCAGGTTAACCTGAGCGATATCGCCTTCACCGGTCATGACGGCATTCTGGTCACGGTGTGGCTGGGCATCTCCATCATGGTCTTCTCCTTCAACTTCTCGCCTATCGTCTCCTCGTTTGTGGTCTCCAAGCGCGAAGAGTACGAGCCGGAGTTCGGAAAAGAGTTTACCGAGCAGAAATGTTCCAAAATCATCGGTCGCGCCAGCCTGCTGATGGTGGCGGTGGTGATGTTCTTCGCCTTTAGCTGCCTGTTTACGCTCTCTCCGCAGAACATGGCGGACGCCAAAGCGCAGAACATTCCGGTGCTCTCTTACCTGGCGAACCACTTCGCGTCGATGTCAGGCAGTAAATCCACGTTCGCCACGGTGCTGGAATACGGCGCCTCCATCATCGCGCTGGTCGCTATCTTTAAATCCTTCTTCGGCCACTATCTGGGCACGCTGGAGGGGCTGAACGGTCTGATCCTCAAGTTCGGTTACAAGGGCGACAAGAAGAAAGTCTCCGTGGGCAAGCTGAACACCATCAGCATGGTCTTCATCATGGGCTCCACCTGGATTGTGGCCTACGCCAACCCGAACATCCTGGACCTTATTGAAGCCATGGGTGCGCCAATTATCGCCTCTCTGCTGTGCCTGCTGCCGATGTACGCCATCCGCAAGGCGCCTGCGCTGGCGAAATACAAAGGCCGGACCGAGAACATCTTCGTAACCGTGGTCGGCCTGCTGACCATTCTGAACATCGTATACAAACTGTTTTAAACCAAAGCTCAGGAAGAGCGGAGCCATACCATGATTGAGTTTCCGGTAGTACTGGTCATTAACTGCGGATCGTCCTCTGTTAAGTTCTCGGTGCTGGACGCCGCAGGCTGCGATGCCCTGATGACGGGCATTGCGGACGGCATCAACACAGAAAAAGCCTTTATTTCCGTCAATGGGGGTGAGCCGGTCAGACTGGCTCACCAGGACTACGAAGGGGCGCTGGCCGCCATCGCCCTGGAGCTGGAGAAACGCAACCTGATGGGCAGCGTGGCCTTGATTGGCCATCGCATTGCCCACGGCGGCGACCTCTTCAGCGAGTCGACCCTGATCACGGAAGAGGTGATGGCGCAGATCCGCGAGGTCTCCCCGCTGGCGCCGCTGCATAACTACGCCAACCTGAGCGGCGTGGAAGCCGCCGGGCGCCTGTTCCCCGGCGTGCAGCAGGTGGCGGTATTTGATACCAGCTTCCACCAGACCATGGCGCCGCAGGCGTATCTGTACGGCTTGCCGTACCGCTATTTTGATGAGCTGGGCGTGCGCCGCTACGGTTTCCACGGCACCTCTCACCGCTACGTGTCGGCGCAGGCGCACGCGCTTCTTGGGCTCTCTCCCGATGACAGCGGCCTGGTGATTGCCCATCTCGGCAACGGGGCATCCATCTGCGCGGTGCGTAACGGCGTAAGCGTGGACACGTCCATGGGGATGACGCCGCTTGAAGGACTGGTGATGGGCACGCGCTGCGGCGACGTAGATTTTGGCGCGATGGCGTGGATTGCCCGGCAGACCGGTCAGTCATTCGAGGATCTGGAGCGTGTGGTAAACAAAGAGTCGGGGCTGCTGGGGATCTCCGGCATCTCCTCCGATTTGCGCGCGCTCGAGAAAGCCTGGCATGACGGCAACGAGCGGGCGCGGCTGGCAATAAAGACCTTTGTCCACCGGATTGCACGACATATCGCCGGTCATGCCGCGTCCCTGCACCGTCTGGATGGCGTGGTGTTTACCGGGGGGATCGGTGAGAACTCCGTGCTTATCCGCGCGCTGGTGGTGGAGCATCTTAAGGTGTTTGGCATCATCCTCGACGAGTCCAAAAATGCCCTGCCGGGCAGCGCGGGCGAGCGCGTGATCTCCACCGAGTCGTCCCGCGCGGCCTGCGCGGTGATCCCTACCAATGAAGAAAAAATGATCGCGCTGGATGCCCTCCGTCTTGGGAAGGTTACTCCGGCTGCGGCTTACGCCTGATAAAGCGAGAATCTGATGAAAGTAACAATCGATACGGGCGTCGCGCCTTACAGCGATGCATGGGCCGGGTTTCGCGGTGAAGAATGGAAAAACGCCATTAACGTGCGCGATTTTATTCAGCATAACTACACCCCTTATGAAGGCGATGAAGCTTTCCTCGCGCAGGCGACGCCAGCAACGACGGCGCTGTGGCAGAAGGTGATGGTCGGCATTCGTCAGGAGAATGCCACTCACGCTCCGGTGGATTTTGACACCAACATCGCCACCACCATTACCGCGCACGGGCCGGGCTATATTGATCAGGAGCTGGAGACGATCGTCGGTCTGCAAACCGACAAGCCGCTCAAGCGCGCCCTGCATCCGTACGGCGGGATCAATATGATCCGCAGTTCGTTCGAAGCCTACGGTCGCGAGATGGATCCGCAGTTTGAATATCTCTTTACCGACCTGCGCAAAACCCACAACCAGGGCGTGTTTGACGTTTACTCCCCGGAGATGATGCGCTGCCGCAAATCGGGGGTGCTGACCGGTCTGCCGGACGGCTACGGGCGCGGACGCATCATCGGCGACTACCGTCGCGTGGCGCTGTACGGCATCAGCTATCTGGTGCGCGAGCGTGAACTTCAGTTCGCCGATCTCCAGGGGAAACTGGAGCGCGGAGAAGATCTGGAGGCCACGATCCGCCTGCGCGAGGAGCTGGCGGAGCATAAACGGGCGTTGCTCCAGATCCAGCAGATGGCGGCGAACTATGGCTTTGATATTTCACGTCCGGCGATGAATGCGCAGGAAGCGGTGCAGTGGGTCTACTTTGCCTACCTTGCCGCAGTGAAATCCCAGAACGGCGGGGCGATGTCGCTGGGGCGCACGGCTTCGTTCCTTGATATCTACATTGAACGCGACATGCAGGCAGGAAGGCTGAATGAGGTGCAGGCCCAGGAGCTGATCGACCACTTCATCATGAAGATCCGCATGGTACGCTTCCTGCGCACGCCGGAGTTCGATACGCTCTTCTCCGGCGATCCGATCTGGGCCACGGAAGTGATTGGCGGCATGGGGCTGGATGGCCGTACGCTGGTGACCAAAAACAGCTTCCGCTACCTGCATACCCTGCACACCATGGGGCCTGCGCCGGAGCCAAACCTGACGATCCTCTGGTCCGAACAACTGCCGATCGCGTTCAAGAAATACGCCGCGCAGGTGTCGATCGTCACCTCCTCGCTGCAATACGAGAACGACGATCTGATGCGCGCCGACTTCAACAGCGACGACTACGCCATTGCCTGCTGCGTCAGCCCGATGGTGATCGGCAAGCAGATGCAGTTCTTCGGCGCACGCGCCAACCTGGCGAAAACGCTGCTGTACGCAATCAACGGCGGGGTGGATGAGAAGCTGAAGATCCAGGTGGGGCCGAAAACCGAGCCGCTGCTGGATGAGGTACTGGATTACGACACCGTAATGGCGAGCCTCGATCACTTCATGGACTGGCTGGCGGTGCAGTACATCAGCGCGCTGAATCTCATTCACTATATGCATGATAAATACAGCTACGAAGCCTCGCTGATGGCGCTGCACGACCGGGACGTCTACCGCACCATGGCCTGCGGCATTGCCGGGCTGTCGGTGGCGGCGGATTCCCTGTCGGCCATCAAGTACGCCACGGTAAAACCGGTGCGCGACCACACTGGCCTGGCGGTCGATTTCGTCATCGAAGGCGACTATCCGCAGTACGGCAACAACGACGATCGCGTGGACAGTATCGCCTGCGATCTGGTTGAGCGCTTTATGAAAAAAATCCAGGCGCTGCCGACGTACCGCAACGCGGTACCGACCCAGTCGATCCTGACCATCACCTCAAACGTGGTTTACGGCCAGAAGACCGGCAACACGCCGGACGGACGTCGCGGCGGCACGCCGTTTGCGCCTGGCGCCAACCCGATGCACGGGCGCGACAGAAAAGGGGCAGTGGCGTCGTTAACCTCGGTCGCCAAGCTGCCGTTCACCTATGCCAAAGACGGGATCTCCTACACCTTCTCCATCGTGCCGCAGGCACTGGGCAAGGACGAGCCGGTGCGCAAAACCAACCTTGTCGGGCTGCTGGACGGATACTTCCACCACGAAGCGACCATTGAGGGCGGGCAACACCTGAACGTCAACGTGATGAACCGGGAGATGCTGCTGGATGCCGTCGCCCATCCGGAGAATTATCCGAACCTGACGATCCGCGTTTCAGGCTATGCGGTGCGGTTTAACGCTCTGACGCGCGAGCAGCAGCAGGACGTGATTTCGAGGACGTTTACGCAGGCGATGTAATACAGGCTTCATCTTCAGCCTCCTCAAGTGGGGAGGCTTTTAATTTTGTGAACGCCATCAATTTTAGAAAACTTATTCTCCTTTCTGCTATCCCGAAGTGATATTTTTCTCTCGCTTTAGAAAATCCCTATAAAACTTGTGACTTTTTTCTCCCGCGCTCCGGATATGATCTTCCCATATCAATAACTCACACCTGTACCTTCTGACTCGCAATCGCTGGCGATCGGAACCTTATAAAAACAACCAGTTACCCTACAAAATAAGCGAGTGCCCAATGAATATGGCAACAAACAGCAGTGTGATTGTGAGTGATTCCCCTGCGGCAAGGCGGGCGGGAATGAGCGAAAGCGAATGGCGAGAGGCGATCAAATTCGACAGCACCGATACGGGCTGGGTCATCATGAGTATCGGGATGGCTATCGGCGCGGGTATTGTTTTTCTTCCGGTGCAGGTTGGGTTAATGGGGCTGTGGGTATTTTTACTCTCGTCGATAATTGGTTATCCGGCTATGTACCTGTTCCAGCGCCTGTTTATTAATACGCTGGCGGAATCACCGGAATGCAAAGATTACCCGAGCGTCATTAGCGGTTATTTAGGTAAAAACTGGGGCATCTTATTGGGTGCGCTTTATTTCGTGATGCTGGTGATCTGGATGTTTGTCTATTCCACGGCTATCACCAACGACAGCGCCTCCTATTTGCACACCTTCGGCGTAACCCACGGTTTGCTGTCGGAAAATCCGTTCTACGGCTTATTCCTGATCTGCATTCTGGTCGCCATATCGTCGCGCGGTGAAAAACTGCTGTTTAAAGTCTCCAGCCTGATGGTGCTGACCAAATTATTTGTGGTGGCGGCGCTGGGGCTTTCGATGATTGGCCTCTGGCATTTAGCCAACGTCGGTATGCTGCCGCCGATGGGCCTGCTGATTAAAAACGCCATTATTACGCTGCCTTTCACCTTAACCTCCATTCTGTTTATTCAGACATTAAGCCCGATGGTGATTTCCTATCGTTCACGGGAAAAATCCGTAGAGGTGGCGCGTCATAAAGCGCTGCGGGCAATGAATATCGCCTTTGGCGTGCTGTTTGTGACGGTCTTTTTCTACGCGGTCTCCTTCACGCTGGCGATGGGGCACGACGAGGCGGTAAAAGCCTACGAGCAGAATATTTCCGCCCTGGCTATCGCAGCACAGTTCATCAGCGGTGACGGTGCGGGCTGGGTCAAAATCGTCAGCGTGATCCTCAATATTTTTGCCGTGATGACCGCGTTCTTTGGCGTCTATCTCGGCTTTCGTGAGGCGACGCAGGGCATCGTGATGAACATCCTGCGCCGCAAAATGCCGGCGGAGAAAATCAATGAAAATGCCGTCCAGCTCGGGATTATGCTGTTCGCTATCCTGCTGGCCTGGAGCGCGATTGTGTTAAACGCGCCGGTGCTGAGCTTCACCTCCATCTGTAGCCCTATTTTCGGGATGGTGGGTTGCTTAATTCCGGCGTGGCTGGTCTACAAAGTGCCCGCACTTCATAAATATAAAGGCGTATCGCTGGTGATTATTGTGATTACCGGGCTGCTGCTTTGTGTTTCTCCTTTCCTCGCCTTCTCATGAGGTTAAATAAGGTCGTAACGATGTCTGAGCAAATTAATCCTTTATGGAACCATTTTATTCGCGCCGTGCAGGAAGAGGTAAAGCCTGCGCTGGGCTGTACCGAACCCGTCTCGCTGGCGCTGGCGTGCGCGATGGCTGCCGGACAGCTTTCCGGTGAGGTGACGCGTATCGAGGCGTGGGTATCGCCGAACCTGATGAAAAACGGGCTTGGCGTAACGGTGCCCGGCACCGGTATGGTCGGTTTACCCATCGCGGCCGCGCTGGGGGCGACAGGCGGTAATGCCCACGCCGGGCTGGAGGTGTTGAAAGACGCGTCGGCCGAGGCGCTAACGCGCGCCAAAGCACTGCTGAACGCGGGTCTGGTGCAGGTGAAATTGCAGGAGCCGTGCGAGGAGATCCTCTATTCACGCGCCTGCGTTTACGTCGGTGAATCCTCGGCGATGGTGACCATCGCTGGCGGACACACTCGCGTGGTGGAGGTAGTTTGTCAGGGCGAAACGCGCTTCAGGCTTGACGATCGTCAGAGCCAGAACAACGACGATCCGCTGGCGGTACTCTCGACCACCACGCTGTCGCAGATCCTTGAGTTTGTAGAGCAGGTGCCGTTCGACGCGATCCGCTTTATTCTTGATGCGGGGCGGCTGAATGATGCGCTTTCCCGAGAAGGTTTGCGTGGCAACTGGGGGCTGCACATTGGTGCGACGCTCAATAAACAGCGTGCACGCGGCTGGATGGCGCAGGATCTGGGGTCAGACATTGTGATCCGCACCAGCGCAGCCTCGGATGCCCGCATGGGAGGCGCGACGCTGCCGGCGATGAGCAACTCGGGTTCCGGGAATCAGGGCATCACCGCCACCATGCCGGTGGTGGTGGTGGCTGAGCACGTTCAGGCCGATGACGAACGGCTGGCGCGGGCGCTGATGCTCTCGCATCTGTCGGCGATCTATATCCATTACCAGCTTCCGCGGTTGTCCGCGTTGTGCGCGGCGACAACCGCCGGAATGGGGGCTGCGGCGGGGATGGCGTGGCTGATGGGCGGTTCTTACCAGACTATTGCCATGGCGATCGGCAGTATGATCGGCGACGTGAGCGGGATGATCTGCGATGGGGCTTCTAACAGCTGCGCAATGAAGGTCTCGACCAGCGTCACCAGCGCCTGGAAAGCCGTGATGATGGCGCTGGATGATACTGCGGTGACGGGTAACGAGGGGATTGTGGCGCACGACGTGGAACAGTCTATCTCTAACCTGTGCGCCCTGGCGTGCCGCTCAATGCAGGCGACGGACCGACAGATCATTGAGATTATGGCGAGTAAGGTGTTGTGATTTAATCCAACCCGTTACCCCTCACCCTAACCCTCTCCCACAGGGAGAGGGAACCGATCGAGCGAGGGGGCGTGTTGATCTTAAACCGGCAAATCAATCAGCAGCGCGCGCAGCGGCGTATCGGCCACCAGGGTGATATTCGCTTCATCACGAATAAACGCCCCGTCACCGCAGGTGAGCGCTTCTTTCTCTTCCGTATGCGTGACCGCATGCACCGTTCCGTGAATCGACTGCAAATAGGCTCGCGGGCCATGAAGCTGGAAGCTCGCCTGTTCACCTTTTTTCAGTTCGATATGGTGCAGCCACACCTGCTGGCGTAACTGCAAGCTGCCTTTGCTGCCGTCTGGCGAGGCAATCAGCTGCTGTTGATCGCCCTTCAGATCGATCTTTTGCACCAGCGGATTTTCCCGCTCCGGACAGGCATCCAGCCACAGCTGCATGCGGGTCAGCGTTTTTTCTTTGCTGAGGTTATGCTCGCTGTAGCTAATACCTGGCTGCGTGGAAATTAACAGCGCCTCGCCAGCCTTCGCCTGGACATGATTGCCCTCGCTATCGCGGTATTCTGCCTCGCCTTCCAGGATCAGGTTCAGGATATCGACTTTAGGGTACGTGCGCGGCTGGAAGGACGCGCCCGGGGCGAGCACTTCCTGATTCAATACGCGCAGTGAAGCGTAACCGAGGAGTTTAGGGTCAAAGTAGTGTCCAAAGGAAAAGGTGTAGCGGGCCTGCAACCAACCGAAATCGGCTTGTCCGCACTGTTTCGCTGTTCTTGTCGTAATCATAAACTTGACCTCTCTTTACACTAAATCAATGGTAAAGGTATGGACGCTGCATTGTTAGCCAGATATTCTGCCTGGTATGTTCAAATTTCCTGAATGAGAACGAGATGGCTAAAGAGAGAGCATTGACGCTTGAGGCGCTTCGCGTCATGGACGCGATTGACAGGCGCGGCAGTTTTGCCGCGGCGGCAGATGAACTGGGGCGCGTTCCGTCTGCCCTGAGCTATACCATGCAAAAACTGGAAGAGGAGCTGGATGTTGTGCTCTTCGATCGTTCCGGTCATCGAACAAAATTCACTAACGTTGGGCGGATGCTGCTGGAGCGCGGTCGTGTGCTGCTGGAAGCGGCGGATAAGCTGACGACCGATGCCGAAGCGCTGGCCCGCGGCTGGGAAACCCATCTGACGTTAGTGACCGAAGCGCTGGTGCCCACCGAGGCGCTGTTCCCGCTGGTGGACAGACTGGCCGCGAAAGCCAATACCCAGCTGTCGATCATCACCGAGGTGCTGGCCGGGGCGTGGGAGCGTCTTGAGACGGGCAGGGCGGATATCGTCATTGCGCCGGACATGCATTTCCGCTCATCGTCAGAAATCAATTCGCGCAAACTGTACAGCGTGATGAACGTCTACGTCGCCGCCCCGGATCACCCGATCCATCAGGAGCCGGAGCCGCTCTCTGAGGTCACGCGCGTGAAATACCGCGGCGTGGCGGTCGCGGATACCGCCCGAGAGCGCCCGGTGTTAACGGTACAGTTGCTGGATAAACAGCCGCGACTGACGGTAACGTCGCTGGAAGACAAACGGCAGGCGCTCCTGGCGGGGCTGGGCGTGGCGACGATGCCGTACCCGTTTGTCGAAAAGGACATTGCAGAAGGGCGGCTGCGCGTCGTCAGCCCGGAATACACCAGCGAAGTGGATATCATTATGGCGTGGCGTCGTGACAGCATGGGCGAAGCCAAATCATGGTGTTTGCGTGAAATTCCCAAGCTCTTTGCCCACCACAACAAATAAGCGTAGGCCCGGTAAGCGTAAGCGCCACCGGGCAGAATTTACGCGCTTGCTTTAGGATCCGGACCAAAGCGGTTTTCGCCCGGCGTTCCGCTCTGACAGTTGAAAATCAAAATCACGATCCAGCCGATAAGCGGGATCAACAGCAACAGCAGCCACCACGCCGAACGATCGGTGTCGTGGAGACGACGAAACAGTACGGCCCATGAAGGCAGCAGAACTAACACACCATAAATGGTGGTGAGAATGCCTTCACCCCCCTCGCGTTCCCAGCCGAGGATCTTGTCCACAATGCCCAGCACCATAATCAGGACGAAGTTCACCAGAACGAACATCCAGTACTCTTTGCGGCGGGCGCGGCCACCAAAACCAAAATAGTTGCGCAGTACCTTTAAATACCAGTCCATTTTTCCTTGCCTCTTAATCAGTCAATCACTTGTTTTCTAAGCGATCGAGGTAAGGATAGATGTATGCCGTGAATTAAAAAAGGGAATCAATTGATTCCCTAAATAATTATCCGAAACGCACGTCGCGCCCGTGCGGTTCATCCAGGTCCTGCCACGGGCCAATGGAGATAATGCCCGTTGGGTTGATGGTCTTATGACTGCGGAAATAGTGGGTGCGAATATGGTCAAAATTGACCGTCTCCGCAATCCCTGGCATCTGATAGATGTCGCGCAGGAAACCGTGCAGGTTCAGGTAATCACTGATGCGGTGCTTGTCGCACTTGAAGTGGGTGACATATACCGGATCAAAGCGGATCAGCGTCGTCCACAGGCGGATGTCTGCTTCGGTGAGGCGATCGCCCGTTAAATAACGATGCTGGCCGAGGATCTGCTCCAGGCGCTCCAGGGATCCAAACACGTTGCCGACCGCTTCGTCGTACGCTTCCTGACTGGTGGCAAAGCCTGCTTTATAGACGCCGTTGTTGACGTTGTCGTAGATCCAGCCGTTCAGCTCGTCAATTTTCTCGCGCAGCTCAACCGGGTAATAATCCCCGGCGCGGGCACCGTGCGCGTCAAACGCGGTATTGAACATGCGAATGATTTCAGCGGATTCATTGCTGACGATCGTCTGGTTTTTCTTGTCCCACAGCACAGGCACCGTTACGCGCCCGGTGTAGTGCGGATCGGCGCGCAGATAGAGCTGATACAGGAAATCGTGATGATAAAGCTCATCCCCCGTCGCGGCCGGGAAGTCACTGTCGAACGTCCAGCCGTTTTCCAGCATCAGCGGGTTAACCACCGAAACCGGAATTAACGATTCGAGACCTTTAAGTTTGCGCACAATCAGCGTGCGGTGCGCCCACGGACAGGCGAGAGAAACATACAGATGATAACGATCTTTTTCCGCCGCAAAGCCCCCTTCGCCACTCGGGCCGGGTGCGCCGTCGGCGGTCAGCCAGTTACGGAAGGCCGAAACAGAGCGCTTAAAGCGTCCACCGGTGGATTTGGTGTCATACCAGACATCCTGCCAGACGCCGTCTACGAGTTGTCCCATTTTTTACTCCTCCGTCAGATAGCAAAAGCGAGGAGATGTCTCCTCGCTTTGAATGTAATCAGTATAGCCTGCTTACCACTTCTTATTCAGAAGACGGTCGATGCTGTAGGCGCCCGGACCCATGATAGCCAGCAGCAGGAAGCCACCCGCGATGGTCAGGTTTTTCATGAACATCAGGGAGTTCACGCCTTCCGCAAAGTTGCTGTGGAAGATGAACGCAGTCAGCAGGGTAAAGCCTGCGGTGAACAGCGCCGTGGTGCGGGTCAGGAAGCCGAACAGGACTGCCAGGCCGCCGCCGAACTCAAGCAGAATGGTCAGTGGCAGCAGAAACCCCGGCACGCCCATCGCTTCCATATACTGCTGAGTGCCCGCATAGCCGGTAATTTTGCCCCAGCCTGCGGTGATGAACAGAACAGGCATCAGAATACGCGCTACCAGTACACCAACATCTTCTAATTTTTTCATTTTACTCTCCAGGAAACCACATCAGCGGCTAAACGTTATTTGTGTGCAAATTCGGGTAGATACCGCGTCTTTGCTGTCGATGGAGAGGAGTGTAAACGGGGCGGGTGGTAATTGTTAGCAAGGAAAACTGTCAATCTTCTTCAAAGATATTGAGTAAGGGAGCGTGCGGGCTGGTGCCCTCACCCCATCCCTCTCCCACAGGGAGAGGGGGCAAAAACAAAAAACGGTAACCAGGGTTACCGTTTTACTTTTATCACCGCAACTGCTGCTGTCGCAGCGTGGTTTTCACCAGACGCCATGCGCTCCAGGCGCCAAAGCCGCGGCGTGCCCAGCGGATCAGCATGTTAGGATGCCGAACCGACCAGATCGCCATCACGCTGCTGCCGACCAGCGCCCATGAGCGCAGGCTCAGGACCGTGTTCCAGCCGCGGTCAAACCGATGCGTGGCTTCAACCCAGTCTCGACGGCTGGCAGACAGATCCAGCCGCTGCTGCTGGATTTGGCTCAACAGATACGCTTTCCGCTTTTGACGTTCGGCTTTGTCGCTCACGACTTATCATCCTCCAGCAGGGCGCGGTCGTTGGCCAGCTCCTGGCGCGTATGGCGCAGGAAGGTCGACGTGCGCGCTTTATGCAGGGTCCAGATACCGCCTATCAGCGCTGCCACCAGCAGAACCACGGTAGTCGCAATCATCGCGTTCAGACGATATTGGGGATCGATAGCCCAGATGATTAACACCATCAGGCTCATCAGACCAAACGCGGCAAAGAGCATCGTAAGCCCTAGCATGAGCAGCATCTGGAAGAGGTTGGCTTTCTCCTCTTCCAGCTCCACTACCGCAAGCCGGACGCGCGTTTCGGCAATCCCGACCAGCGTTGTCAGAATACGCTGGCCGATGCCGAGGACGTTTTTAGCAGGCCCTTGTGCGTGACGTGGATCTTCCATAATCAACGACGCGTCAGCAGGACACCCAGCACCACACCCACTGCGGCGCCAATACCCACACCCGTCCATGGATTATCACGTACATATTCGTCTGCGCGCGCTGCCGCTTCGCGGGTCTGTTTCGCCAGCGCATCACCGGTTTCACCCAGACGGTAACGGCTCTCTTTCAGTGCCTGCTCCGCTTTGCTGCGCAGTTTGCTTACTTCTTCTTTCGATTTATCGGCAGAAGAATTCAGCACCTCTTCCAGGGTGTCCGCCAGGGATTTCAGTTCAGCGCGCAGATTTTCTGAAGTTGTATCTTTTGACATGATTCTCTCCTGTTGAGATTTCCGTTAACTCAATAATCGCGAGCTTCCAGCGCTTTCAGTTCGTCCTGCGCCTCTTGCAACTTCCTCTCGCGCTTGGCAATTTTTTCCGCATCACCTTTAGCTTTCGCTTCCTGAAGGTCTTGACGGCGCTCGGCTATCTCGTCCTTCTGTTCAGCGATTTTTTTCTGATGATCGGCACGCAGCTTGCTGTCCGTACAGTTGTCTTTCACTTCGCTCAACGCTTTTTTCAGCCCGTCGATCCGGTGCTGGTTGTTATGCTTTTCGGCATAACTGATTTCGCGTTGGATATCCTGTTCTTTCTCCTGACAAAGAGACATCGCGAAGGAAGCTGTGCTTAAAGAAAAAAGGGCCAGAGCCAGAGTGATGCGGTATTTCATTATAGAAACCTTCCATTGTGTTACGGCGTAAGCCGTGTTCCAGAACTAAGCGGAGAACATCTGAGGGGTGCTCCGCGTACTTAAGCATAGTAAGTAAACGGGAGTTTCACCAAAGTAGGTGAAAATATTCGGAATATTAGTCGTTAACCAAATCGATGCGACGTGTCGCGTAACCGTGACATCCAGGAGGCAACGTGGCTGTCATCATCCTGTTGCGCGATGATGTAACCCTGCGGCAGCGTGCGGTCCAGCACGGCTTTCGCCGCGGCGCTTTGCGCACTGGAGTCAAATTTTATCAGCAGCACATCGTCTTGCGGCGTGATGCTCTTAAAGCGGATCCCGTTCGCGTCCAGATGATGCCAGATGGAAAAACCATCCGGCACGCTGGTTCCCTGGCTCACAGGACGGATAGCCAGCGTCGACTCCTGATGCTGTAGCGCAGACCACAGCAGGATAAGAGCGCTGAACATCATCAGCGCGACGATGGCGTAAGAGAAGCGGCGCAGCGCGAGCGGGGAGATAACCATCGTTAACCCCTGGCTCCGTATTTCTTCTTCCACAGTACGACCAGGGACCCGACCAGGCCAAACACCAGCAGAACGACGGGCAGCAGCATCAGGCAAGACATCAGCTGGTCTTCGTATTTCATAAAGACCGGCGTTTTACCCAGCGCGTAGCCGAGCGTGGTCAGGATCAGTACCCACAGCAAGCCGCTCATCCAGTTAAAGAACTGGAAGCGCGTGCTGCTCAGGCCGGACAAGCCCGCAATGGTGGGCAGCAGGGTGCGTACGAATGCGATAAAGCGGCCGATCAGCAAGGCGGAAAGCCCATGCTTATGGAAAAGGTGGTGCGCCCGCTGGTGGTAATGTGCCGGAAGGTGCGAAAGCCAGTTCTGAACGATTCGCGTATTGCCCAGCCATCGTCCCTGAATGTAACTCACCCAGCAGCCCAGGCTGGCGGCAATGGTCAAAAGCAGGACCGTTTGCGGGAAAGCCATCGCCCCTTTTGCACAGAGCACTCCGACCAGCACCAGCAGGCTGTCGCCGGGTAAAAAGGCAGCAGGCAGCAGACCGTTCTCAAGGAACAGGATCATAAATAATACAAAGTAGAGCATGCCAATCATGGACGGGTTGGCCAGCGTTTCGAAATCCTGAGCCCAGAGGGCGTTCAGTAGTTGGGTCAAAAGTTCCATTCAGTGTTCCTGGAAATCGGTTAACGTCACGCCTGTAATTCGGGAAATACAGCACGGCGACATTGTTATGATTTCATTATGGTCGCTCGCGGACACATTGATGTGTGGCCAACACTGTTCCCTGTTAATTGGCTGGTTAGCAAGCACTAACTTACAAAATAACGAAGTGAATCCAATTGTAACAAAGCCCGACGTTCTGCGTCACAGAATTTGAGGGGAAACACGATTTTGGCGTAAGCCACGGAGGGGAGCGAGAAATTTTACAAAGGCTGACACTATAGAGGTTTTCTTACCCTGTCTGGCCGGAAGGCGCGGCGGTGCGCCTGCCAGCAGTTCGGGGCGTTATTTTGCGAGATTGGTCGCGGTATCGAGGTGAACGACCGGATTATCGGCAAAAAGATAGCGGTCAGCGTTAAATTCAAAGTCATCACTTGTTTCATTAAACAGCATCTGTTTAGTGTTCTCCAGGTGCTGCCACATTGCCAGTTTCGCCGCATGCGGATCTTTACGAATCAGGGCTTTAAGAATTTGGTCGTGATCGTCACACCAGTTATCCACCGTGCGGGAATCAATGTGATCGTGCAATTTCTTCCAGTACGGGTTGTGAACGCGCTGAGTCCACATTTTTTCAACGATTGCCGCCAGCGCCGTGTTCTGAGTCGCAAGGGCGACCTGGACGTGGAATTGCAGGTCCCATTCGGAATCGCGGAAACATTTTTCTTTACGCGCATGATCCTGGATTTCCATCAGCTTCATGATGTCCTGCTTGGTCACCTGCGTCGCAGCAAATTCCGCAATGTTGCTTTCAATCAGCTGGCGAGCCTGGAGAAGCTCAAACGGACCGTAGCTGGCAAACTCCAGACTTTCGTCCGGGGTGGGGGAGTGTTTCGCCTGGCTGGAAATCACATGAATGCCAGAACCTTTGCGTACCTCAACATACCCTTCCACTTCCAGCATGATGATGGCTTCGCGGACCACCGTGCGGCTGACGCTTTTTTCATCCGCAATGAAACGCTCAGCGGGAAGTTTATCACCGACAAGATAGACCCCTTGCTCGATGCGATCTTTCAGCTCGGCGGCAAGTTGTTGATATAAACGACGTGATTCGGTGATTTCCATATGCGCTCCAGACAGGGTACGGCGAATGATTTGTTATACCACTTTTGCGTGCCACTCTCCAGATTTCGCCATGAAAAAAGCCGCCCGGAGGCGGCTTTTGAGAAGATTTTGCCGGGTGGCGCTGCGCTTACCCGGCCTACGATTTTATTGGGTTTTGTAGGCCGGGTAAGGCGGAGCCGCCACCCGGCACAACAACGCTAACTCTGCGTCGCCGGTCCCCCGAGGGACTCTTTCGCCAGTTCATCGGCGGATTTGCTTTTCAGCACCGTCCAGATAACCACCGCACCCAACAGGTCGAAGACAGCCAGTACCGCGAACAGCGGGCTGAAACCAATCGTATCCGCCAGCGCGCCGACCACCAGCGCAAACAGGGTACTTGCGGTCCAGGCGGCCATCCCGGTCAGGCCGTTGGCGGTAGCGACTTCGTTACGACCAAACACGTCGGAAGAGAGCGTAATCAGCGCACCGGACAGAGACTGGTGAGCAAAGCCCCCGATACACAGCAGGGCGATAGCCACGTAAGGGCTGGTGAACAGGCCGATCATGCCCGGGCCGATCATCAGCAGGGCGCCCATGGTGACCACCATCTTACGGGACACAATCAGGTTCACGCCAAACCAGCGCTGGAACAGCGGTGGCAGGTAGCCGCCGACGATACAGCCGAGGTCTGCAAACAGCATTGGCATCCAGGCGAACATCGCGATCTCTTTCAGGTTAAAGCCGTAAACTTTAAACATGAACAGTGGGATCCAGGCGTTAAACGTACCCCAGGCCGGTTCTGCCAGGAAGCGTGGCAGGGCGATACCCCAGAACTGACGGGTGCCCAGGATCTGCCAGACGGACATCTTTTTGCCGTTGTCAGTCTGATGCTGAGATTCCTGACCATTAATAATGTAGTCACGTTCTTCGTCAGACAGCTTTTTCTGATCGCGCGGGTGTTTATAGAAGATCAGCCACGCCATGGCCCAGGCAAAGCTCAGCACACCGGAGATGATGAACGCCATCTGCCAGCTGTGCATCACAATCGCCCACACCACCAGTGGCGGAGCAATCATCGCCCCGATGGAGGAGCCCACGTTGAAGTAACCGACAGCGATTGAACGTTCTTTTGCCGGGAACCATTCAGAGCTGGCTTTCAGACCCGCGGGGATCATCGCCGCTTCGGCAGCACCTACCGCACCACGCGCCAGCGCCAGTCCGCCCCAGCTGCCGGCCAGCGCGGTCGCCCCGCAGAAGACGGCCCAGGCTACAGCGAAGAAGGCATAACCAATTTTTGTACCCAGAATATCAAGAACATAACCTGCAACAGGCTGCATTACGGTGTAAGCGGCAGAGTAAGCCGCAATGATGTAAGAGTATTGCTGCGTGGAGATATGTAACTCTTCCATCAACGTTGGCGCCGCTGCTGCCACGGTGTTACGTGTCAGGTAGCCCAGCACGGTGCCGAGCGTCACCAGTGCGATCATGTACCAACGTAACCCTTTAATTTTACGCATGTAAAACCTCATCGTTATGTTATTTCCGTGTCGGGACACGGCAACAACTCAACCGTTGCCGGGAGCTGTTCTGTAACGGGAGGGGCGTAACCGGGAACCTGTCCCGGAACGGCCCGAACCTTGCCATAAGTAATCGTGCTAAGTCGGCTTCCGTACCGTTAAATCCGATGTATCAAACACCGGTAATGCATTCCGTCGGCTTATAGTTTGCGACGGCGAAAAGATAACTTGTCATACAACTTTAAAAGGTGAGTGACATCACAAAAGTGTGAATCTTTGTAGGGACATTATGCGGCGCGCGCAAAGCCAGAACTGGCGCGGCCTGCGCGAGGGTTTACCCCTTTGAGGGTAATTTATTTGTCGACGTTTATTGATCTAACTCACGAAAAAAACGTCGGACTCTGGAAATTGGTGTGATAACTTTGCAGCATCTGAACATAAGCTTTCTGACGCTCCCGTAATGAGGAAGACGATAATGACACCGTTTATGACCGACGATTTTCTGTTAGATACCGAATTTGCTCGCCGCCTGTACCACGACTACGCAAAAGACCAGCCGATTTTCGACTACCACTGCCATTTACCGCCGCAGCAGGTTGCCGAAAATTACCGTTTCAAAAACCTGTATGATATCTGGCTGAAGGGTGACCACTATAAGTGGCGCGCAATGCGCACCAACGGCGTGGCCGAGCGCCTGTGTACCGGCGACGCGACCGATCGCGAGAAGTTTGACGCCTGGGCCGCTACCGTTCCCCACACCATTGGTAACCCGTTATACCACTGGACGCACCTCGAACTGCGTCGTCCGTTTGGTATCACCGGCAAGCTGCTCTCTCCCGCCACGGCGGATGAAATCTGGGATCAGTGCAACGAACTGCTGGCGCAGGATAGCTTCTCGGCGCGCGGCATCATGAAGCAGATGAACGTGAAGATGGTGGGCACCACCGACGATCCTGTCGACTCTCTGGAGCACCACGCGGTTGTCGCGAAGGACAGCACGTTTGACATCAAAGTGCTGCCAAGCTGGCGGCCGGATAAAGCCTTCAACATCGAACTGCCGACCTTTAACGACTATATGGCGAAGCTGGCGGAAGTGTCTGACACCGATATCCGTCGCTTTGGCGATCTGCAAACCGCGCTGACCAAACGTCTGGATCACTTTGCCGCACACGGCTGTAAAGTGTCTGACCACGCGCTGGACGTAGTGCTGTTCGCGGAATCCAGCGAAGCTGAGCTGGACAGCATTCTGGCGCGTCGTCTCTCCGGCGAAGCCCTGAGCGAGCACGAAGTGGCGCAGTTTAAAACCGCGGTGCTGGTGTTCCTCGGTGCGGAATATGCCCGTCGCGGCTGGGTTCAGCAGTATCACATCGGCGCGCTGCGTAATAACAACCAGCGTCAGTTCAAACTGCTGGGCGCGGACGTGGGCTTTGACTCCATCAACGACCGTCCGATGGCGGAAGAGCTGTCAAAACTGCTGAGCAAACAGAACGAGCAAAACCTGCTGCCAAAAACCATTCTGTACTGCCTGAACCCGCGCGATAACGAAGTGCTGGGCACCATGATCGGCAACTTCCAGGGCGAAGGGATGCCGGGCAAGATGCAGTTCGGTTCCGGCTGGTGGTTTAACGATCAGAAAGACGGCATGGAGCGTCAGATGACGCAGCTGGCGCAGCTCGGCCTGCTGAGCCGCTTCGTTGGCATGCTGACCGACAGCCGCAGTTTCCTCTCCTATACCCGCCATGAATATTTCCGCCGCATTCTGTGCCAGATGATTGGCCGCTGGGTGCACGCGGGCGAAGCGCCAGCGGATATCCAGCTGTTGGGCGAAATGGTGAGAAACATCTGCTTTAACAATGCGCGTGACTACTTCGCCATTGAACTGAACTAAGGCCGTTTGAGGTTGATATGCAATACATCAAAATCCATTCGCTGGATAACGTTGCCGTCGCGCTGGCCGATTTAGCCGAAGGGACGGAAGTGACCTTCGACAACCAGTCGGTGACGTTACGCCAGGCCATTGGACGTGGACATAAGTTTGCCCTGATCCCCATCGCGAAAGGGGAGAACGTGGTGAAGTACGGTTTGCCCATCGGTCATGCGCTGGCGGATATTGCGCCGGGTGAATACATTCATTCCCACAATACCCGCACCAATCTCAGCGATCTGGACGAGTACAGCTATCAACCTGACTTCCAGCCGGAAGAAGGACAGGCGGCCGATCGTGAGGTGCAGATCTACCGCCGCGCCAGCGGGGAGGTGGGGATCCGCAATGAACTGTGGATCCTCCCGACCGTCGGCTGCGTGAACGGGATCGCGCGTCAAATTCAGACGCGTTTCCTGAAAGAGACCAACAATGCTGAAGGCACCGACGGCGTGCATCTGTTCAGCCACACCTACGGTTGTTCCCAGCTGGGCGACGACCACATCAATACCCGCACCATGCTGCAAAATATGGTGCGCCACCCGAACGCGGGGGCGGTGCTGGTGATTGGCCTCGGCTGTGAAAACAATCAGGTCGACGCCTTCCGCGACACGCTGGGCGAGTTCGATCCTGAGCGCGTGCACTTTATGGTGTGTCAGCACCAGGACGACGAAGTGGAAGCGGGCGTTGAACAGCTACACCAGCTGTATGAGGTGATGCGTCACGACAAGCGCGAGCCGGGCAAGTTGAGCGAACTGAAGTTTGGTCTGGAGTGCGGCGGATCTGACGGGCTTTCCGGCATTACCGCTAACCCGATGCTGGGCCGCTTCTCAGATTACGTGATTGCCAACGGCGGCACGACGGTGCTGACCGAAGTGCCGGAGATGTTCGGCGCAGAGCGCATTCTGATGAGCCACTGCCGCGACGAAGAGACGTTTGAGAAGACCGTCACCATGGTCAACGACTTCAAACAGTACTTTATCGCCCATAACCAGCCGATTTACGAGAACCCGTCGCCGGGCAACAAGGCGGGCGGGATCACCACGCTGGAAGAGAAATCCCTGGGCTGCACCCAGAAAGCGGGCGCCAGCCAGGTGGTGGACGTGCTGCGCTACGGTGAACGGCTGAAAACGCACGGTCTGAACCTGCTGAGCGCACCGGGCAATGATGCGGTCGCCACCAGCGCGCTGGCGGGCGCGGGCTGTCACATGGTGCTGTTCAGTACCGGGCGCGGCACGCCGTACGGCGGATTTGTGCCAACGGTGAAAATCGCCACTAACAGCGAGCTGGCGGCGAAGAAAAAACACTGGATCGACTTTGATGCCGGCCAGCTGATCCACGGCAAAGCGATGCCGCAGCTGCTGAGCGAATTCGTGGACACGATTGTGGAATTTGCCAGCGGCAGGCAGACCTGCAACGAGAAGAACGACTTCCGCGAGCTGGCGATCTTTAAGAGTGGGGTGACGCTGTAATCGGTGCGGTCTGGTGCCCTCACCCCGGCCCTCTCCCACAGGGAGAGGGTGCAAACACTAAAAACGGCAACCTCAGGGTTGCCGTTTTGCTGTTAACCTCGCAGGGCGTTCTTTGCTAAACGTGCGTCTTCCGCCTGACAGGCCGCTGCGGTAAACAGCACGTCGGTAGAGGAGTTCAGCGCGGTTTCGCAGGAATCCTGCAATACGCCGATAATGAAGCCGACCGCGACAACCTGCATGGCAATCTCGTTCGGGATACCGAACATGTTACAGGCCAGCGGGATCAGCAGCAGCGAGCCGCCCGCCACGCCGGATGCGCCACAGGCACACAGTGATGCAACGACGCTCAGCAGCAGCGCGGTTGGCAGATCCACCGGAATACCCAGCGTATGCACCGCCGCCAGCGTCAGCACGGTGATGGTGATCGCCGCACCTGCCATGTTCACGGTTGCACCCAGAGGAATCGACACCGAATAGGTATCGCGATCCAGATTCAGCTTCTCCGCCAGCGCCATGTTGACCGGAATGTTTGCCGCCGAGCTGCGGGTGAAGAAGGCATACACGCCGCTTTCACGCAGGCAGGTCAGCACCAGCGGATACGGGTTGCGGCGGATCTGCCAGAACACCAGCAGCGGGTTGATCACCAGCGCCACCAGCAGCATACAGCCGACCAGCACGACCAGCAGCTGCGCGTAGCCCCACAGTGCGTCGAAACCGGTGGTGGCCAGCGTCGAAGAAACCAGGCCGAAAATACCGACTGGTGCAAAGCGAATCACCAGCTTCACCATGAAGGTCACGGCGTTGGACAAATCGTTGACCAGGTTTTTCGTGGTCTCGTTGCCGTGACGCAGCGCGAAGCCCAGACCAATCGCCCAGACCAGGATGCCGATGTAGTTTCCGTTCATCAGCGCGGTGACAGGGTTAGAGACCATGCTCATCAGCAGACCGCGAAGCACTTCCACAATCCCGGACGGCGGGGTGATATCACCGGCCGCGCTGGTCAGGTGCAGCGTGGACGGGAACAGGAAGCTAAACACCACGGCCGTTAAGGCAGCAGAGAAGGTTCCCAGCAGATACAGGAACAGAATAGGGCGAATGTTGGTTTTTTGTCCGTGCTGGTGGTTGGCAATCGACGCCATCACCAGCATCAGCACCAGTACCGGGGCGACGGCCTTCAGTGCGCCAACGAAAAGGGTGCCGAGCAGCCCCGTCGCTTCCGCGGCAGGTTTTGACACCATAGCCAGCAGAATACCCAGTACCAACCCGACCAGAATTTGTTTTACAAGGCTGCCCTGCGCCAGGCGCGCGAACAGACCGCGTGATTGTGTGCTCATACGTTATTCCTGAGTGAAATTGCGTTCCATCCTGGATGTGCTCTAAGTCACATTTATTTCCGGATGTAAGTAAATGTTTGCCTGGTCGAGTATAGGGAATGCGTGAAAGGAGGGAAGCGTAAAATGCTGGATTTTACGTGTTGCGTCATGTTTTTTAACTATTGGTTAACGAAAGTGCCGGGTGGCGCTGCGCTTACCCGGCCTGCATTGCATTTCCCCCTCTCCCTGTGGGAGAGGGTTGGGGTGAGGGCATCAGCCCGCACCGAACGTTGCACTAAGCCAGCTGCTTCTTATCGTGCTGGCGGTTAACCCAGGTATTGATAATCAGCGTCACCAGCAGAATGCCAAACACCACGCCGAGCGAAATGGCGATCGGGATATGGTAGAAATCGACGATCAGCATCTTGATACCGATAAACACCAGAATCACCGACAGGCCGTACTTCAGCATTGAGAAGCGCTCTGCCGCGCCCGCCAGCAGGAAGTACATCGCACGCAGGCCGAGGATGGCGAACAGGTTAGAGGTCAGCACGATGAACGGGTCGGTAGTGACCGCGAAGATAGCCGGGATACTGTCCACCGCGAAAATCACGTCGCTCAGTTCGACCAGAATCAGCACCAGCAGCAGCGGGGTGGCGAACAGCAGGCCGTTCTTACGCACGAAGAAATGCTCGCTCTCGATCTTGTCCGTCATGCGCAGATGACCCCGGATCCACTTCACCAGCGGCTTATCACCGATACCGGTATCGTCTTCTTTCGCCAGCGCCATTTTTACCCCGGTGAACAGCAGGAACGCGCCAAACACATACAGCAGCCATTCGAACTGGGTAATCAGCCAGCTACCGGCGAAGATCATGATGGTACGCAGGACAATAGCGCCCAGCACGCCGTACACCAGCACGCGGCGTTGCAGAGCCGCAGGCACGGCGAAGTAGCTGAACAGCATCAGCCAGACGAAGACGTTATCAACCGCCAGCGCTTTTTCAATCAGATAGCCGGTGAGGAAGGCGAGTGCCTGAGGATCGGCCACCGCGCGGCCTTCGGTTGAGGCCAGATACCACCAGAAGGCGGCGCAGAAGAGGAGTGAGAGGGTAACCCATACCAGCGACCAGACGGCGGCTTGCTTGACGCTCATGCCGTGCTCGCCGCGACGGCCCTGCAAAAAGAGGTCGATTGCCAGCATGATGAGCACGACAACCGCGAATCCGCCCCACAGCATTGGAGTGCCGACAGAATGCATACTATTTTCCTTACACATAAAAAACAAAAACGGCTATGGTCAGAAGACGATAGCCGTTAGCTTTTTATGCATAGACCTCGCCTTCCGGCAAGGTCTCACTTACAACCACGAAGGTTGCCCGGCGACCGGATGCGGTTTTGCACGCATCGTAATGACGATCCACCGGCGAAGAAGTTACTCCCCTTTGCAGGTAACAAATTATGTCAGACCATCGGTTTCGTCAATGGTCTGCACGATTTCATTACACAGCTTTACGCGACGGCTTCCACATTCACGCCGTCTGCGGGGAAGATCACACCAGTCTGTCGGCGGATCTCCGTTTGCAGCTTCGCCGTGGTGCGGCTGATTGCCAGCCCCGGGTGGTTCACTTCGTTGTCTTCTACCAGACGGGCGAAGACCTCTGCCTCATAGAGCATAGTGTTAATATGCTGAGGCTGCGTCAGCTCCTGCGCTTTGCCGCCGCGGGGAACGATGCTTAGCTTCTGGCATTCGGAGATTTTTTCGATCACCAGCGAGCCGTCTTCGCCCTGAATTTCGCTTGGCAGTACGGAGTCACTGACCTTCGAGTGCTGCAACGTCACGCTAAAATCACCGTAGTCCAGCACCACAACGCCGTGTGCATCCACGCCGCTCTCCAGCAGGCTGGCGGTGGCCGTTACGCCGTGCGGTTCACCCCACAGGGCGACCGCAGAGGCCAGGCAGTAAAAACCGATATCCATAATCGAGCCATTCGAGAAGGCCGGGTTAAAGGTGTTCGGGTTTTCGCCGTCCAGATAGCGCTGGTAGCGCGAGGAATACTGGCAGTAGTTGATAAAGGCTTTACGCACTTTGCCAATTTTCGGCAGCGACTGCTGCAACAGCAGGAAGTTCGGCAGGCTGGCGGTTTTGAACGCTTCAAACAGCACCACCTGGTTTTCGCGGGCAAGCGCAATGGCGGCTTCCACTTCCTCAATATTCGAGGCGAGCGGCTTCTCGCAGATCACATGCTTTTTGTGGCTGAGGAACAGCTTTGTTTGCGGGAAGTGCAGAGAATTCGGGCTGGCGATATAGACCGCGTCAATGGCGTCGCTTTGCGCCATCTCATCGAGCGAGGTGAACAGATGTTCAACCAGGTAGTCATTCGCAAAACTCTGCGCCTGCTCAAGGCTGCGGGAATAGACTGCGGTGAGCTTATATTTGCCGGTTTCGTGGGCGGCGTCGACGAACTGGCGCGTGATCCAGTTCGTACCGATGACTGCGAAACGTATCATAAACGTTTACGTACTCCGTAGCAGGGAACCTAAAGCCACTGTAGCACGTCATCATGACATTTCGCGTGCGCTACTGCGCATTACTCTTTAACGATAAATGCGTCAGCCACAAACGGGTATCAAACTCCAGCTGGTGGTACTGCGGCTCCATATGGCAGCACAGGGAGTAGAACGCTTTGTCGTGCTCTTTCTCTTTCAGGTGCGCCAGCTCGTGCACCACGATCATCCGCAGAAAGGCTTCCGGCGCATTGCGAAAGACGGTCGCGACGCGGATCTCCGCTTTGGCCTTCAGCTTGCCGCCCTGTACGCGGGAGATGGCGGTATGCAGGCCGAGCGCGTTTTTCAGCACGTGGATCTTATTGTCGTACATCACCTTGTTGATCGGAGGGGCGCTCTTAAGATACTGGTTTTTCAGATCCTGCGTATACTGCCAGAGGGCTTTGTCAGTCGCGAAATCATGCGTGCCCGGGTAGCGTTTTTCCAGCACCGCGCCGAGCTTTCCTGCGGCAATCAGGTCACGAACCTGGGAAAGTAAATGCTCCGGATAGCCCTGGAGATAAGTAAGTTGGTTCATCAACGCCCCAAATCGACAATAAAACGGGTATACTCACGCACCCTTTTCAGGGATACGCCAAATTTTACCATTCAGGAGGGCCGATGAGCCACTTAGACAACGGTTTCCGTTCACTCAACCTTAAACGCTTCCCGGAAACGGACGACGTTAACCCGCTTCAGGCGTGGGAAGCGGCGGATGAATATCTGCTGCAACAGTTGGATGAGACTGAAATCCGCGGCCCGGTTCTGATCCTGAATGACGCGTTTGGCGCGCTGGCCTGCGCGCTGGCGGAACATGCGCCTTACAGTATCGGCGATTCTTACTTAAGCGAGCTGGCGACGCGTGAAAACCTGCGTCACAACGATATCGAAGAATCGAGCGTGAAGTTCCTCGACAGCACCGCGGACTACCCGCAGGCGCCGGGCGTGGTGCTGATTAAAGTGCCCAAAACCATGGCGCTGCTGGAGCAGCAGCTGCGCGCGCTGCGTAAGGTCGTGACGCCGGATACGCGTATTATCGCGGGTGCCAAAGCGCGCGATATTCACACCTCGACGCTGGAATTGTTCGAGAAAGTGCTCGGCCCGACCACCACGACGCTTGCCTGGAAGAAAGCGCGCCTGATCAACTGTACTTTCAGCGCACCGGCGCTGGCCGACGCGCCGGAGACGCTGAGCTGGAAACTGGAAGGTACCGACTGGACCATCCACAACCACGCGAACGTCTTCTCCCGCACCGGTCTGGATATCGGCGCGCGTTTCTTTATGGAACATCTGCCGGAAAACCTGGAAGGGGAAATCGTTGATCTCGGCTGCGGTAACGGCGTGATTGGCCTGACGCTGCTGGCGAAGAACCCGGAGGCTAGCGTGGTATTCAGCGACGAGTCACCGATGGCGGTGGCGTCCAGCCGTCTGAACGTGGAAACCAACCTGCCTGAAGCGCTGGATCGCTGCGAATTTATGATTAATAACGCGCTGTCCGGCGTGGAGCCTTTCCGCTTCAACGCAGTATTCTGTAACCCGCCGTTCCACCAGAAGCACGCCCTGACGGATAACGTCGCGTGGGAGATGTTCCACCACGCGCGCCGCTGCCTGAAAATCAACGGCGAGCTGTATATCGTGGCCAACCGCCACCTGGACTACTTCCACAAGCTGAAGAAGATTTTCGGCAACTGCGTCACCATTGCCACCAATAACAAATTCGTGGTGCTGAAATCGGTGAAGCTGGGACGTCGTCGGTAAGATCGCTTTGCCTGGCGGCGCTTCGCTTGCACAGGCCTACGGTTTTGTAGGCCCGGTAAGCGCAGCGCCACCGGGCAAGAAATCAAATCGCTAATGCCAATGTTGTCCCCTGCGCAATTGCCCGCCGCGCATCCAGCTCCATCGCCACATCGCACCCGCCAATCAAATGCACCGTTTTCCCCGCCTCGCGCAGCGGATCCGCCAGATCGCGCTTCGGCTCCTGGCCGGCACACAAAATCACATGATCCACGCGCAGCAGCTGCGGTTCGCCGCCGATCAACACGTGCAGCCCGTCGTCGTCGATCTTCTGGTAGCTCACCCCCGGGATCATCTTCACCCCGCGCGAGAGCAGGGTGGCGCGGTGGATCCAGCCTGTGGTTTTCCCCAGCCCTTCACCTGGCTTGCTGGCTTTACGCTGGAGCATCACAATCTGACGCGGGCTTTTCGGCAGCTGCGGACCTTCCGGGCGTAAGCCGCCGGACTGACTGAGGCTGGTATCAATGCCCCATTCCACGCAGAACTCAGCGATGTTCTGGCTGGTGGCTTCGCCCGGCTGGCTTAAATACATCGCGGTATCAAAACCGATCCCGCCGCAGCCGATGATTGCCACCTTCTCGCCAACCGGCGCTTTGTCCCTTAATACATCCAGATAGCTCAATACCTTCGGATGATCGATGCCTTCGATCGCAGGCGTGCGCGGGGCGATCCCACTCGCGAGGATCACCTCGTCGAAACCGATCAGATCCGCCGCGCTGACAAAATGGTTGAGCCGTAGCTCGACGCCCGTCACCTCGATCATCCGGCGGTAATAGCGCAGCGTTTCATAGAACTCCTCTTTGCCGGGGATCTGTCTGGCGATAGTAAACTGCCCGCCGATCTCCGCCAGCGCATCAAACAGCGTTACGCTGTGCCCGCGCGAGGCGGCATTGACCGCGAACGCCAGTCCCGCCGGGCCTGCGCCCACCACGGCCAGACGCTTCTTGTTGACCGCAGGAACGATCGGCATTTTGGTTTCATGGCAGGCGCGGGGGTTAACGAGGCAGGAGGTGACCTTGCCGACGAAGATCTGATCCAGACACGCCTGGTTACAGCCGATGCAGGTGTTGATCTCATCCGCACGGCCGCTTTGCGCTTTGGAGAGCAGTTCGGCATCCGCGAGGAATGGACGCGCCATCGATACCATATCGGCATCGCCGCGGGAGATCACATCCTCCGCCACCTGCGGATCGTTAATGCGGTTGGTGGTCACCAGCGGAACGGAGACTTTCCCTTTCAGCTTGCGCGTTACCCAGCTGAACGCCGCGCGCGGCACCGGCGTGGCGATGGTCGGGATGCGCGCTTCGTGCCAGCCAATCCCGGTGTTGATGATGGTGGCGCCAGCGGCTTCAATCGCCTGCGCCAGCTGCACGGTTTCGTCGAAGGTGCCGCCGCCTTCCACCAGGTCGAGCATCGACAGGCGGAAGATGATAATAAAATCCGTACCCGCACGTTCACGCACCGCGCGCACCACCTCCACGGCAAAACGCATCCGGCGGGCATAGTCGCCACCCCATTCGTCGTCGCGCTGGTTGGTGCGGGCGGCGAGGAATTCGTTGATCAGATAGCCTTCCGAGCCCATCACCTCCACCCCGTCGTAGCCCGCTTCCCGCGCCAGCGCCGCGCAGCGGGCAAAATCGTCTATCAGCGCCAGGATCTCGTCGTGGCTGAGGGCATGGGGAGCAAAGCGGTTAATCGGCGCCTGAATAGCCGAGGGGGCAACCAGGTTCGGCTGATAGCTGTAGCGCCCGGTATGCAGAATTTGCAGGGCGATTTTGCCGCCCTCGCTGTGGACCGCGTCGGTCACAATGCGGTGGTGCGGCAGCTGTGACGCATCGTTCAACACCGCGCCGCCCTCCATCGTCACGCCGGAAGGGGCAGGGGCTACGCCGCCGGTGACAATCAGCGCCACCCCGTGGCGCGCGCGCTCGGCATAGAAGGCTGCCAGACGTTCAGCCCCGTCCGGACGCTCCTCCAGCCCGGTGTGCATCGAGCCCATCAACACGCGGTTTTTAAGGGTGGTAAACCCCAGATCGAGGGGGGCGAATAGCGACGGGTAGCGGCTCATAGTCTCTTCCAGTGTAAAATTATTGTTATGTGGTCGGATGAGTTACTAATTTAGCCAGCGGGGAGTAAAAGGGAAAAGGGGAATGCAGTGAATGTGATGGGATTCAAATATTGGTGTGGCCTGATGCCCTCACCCTAACCCTCTCCCACAGGGAGAGGGGACTTAATCTCCCTCTCCCTTAGGGAGAGGGCCGGGGTGAGGGGGATGCCCGCACCAGCCCCGGTGCCTGCCACATCGACGTGGTCAGCCCGCTGTCCACCAGCCCGAGCTGGTCGGCGTACACTGCTTGCCATTTTTGCATCATGCCGTCGTACAGCTCGCGGTGCTGAGGGTCTGGCGTGAACTCGCGGCTCCACTTCACCAGCCGCTCGCCCGTCGAAGCCATATCCGCAAACAACCCCGCGCCAGCACCTGCCGCAATCGCGCAACCCAGCGCCGTTGCCTCTTTGACTTCCGGCACGCGCACCGGCAGCCCGGTAACGTCGCTTAAAATCTGGCTCCACAGGGCGCCTTTGGCCCCGCCACCCGCAAACACCAGGCTCTCAAACGTCACGCCGGAGAAGTGGGAAATCTGCGCCAGGTTGCAGGCCGAGACGATGGCCGCGTTCTCTTCCAGCGCGCGGAACAGCGTCGCTTTGTTGCACTTTTCCGGGTCGATGGAGAGGTTAATAAACGACGGCGCGGCGTGATACCACTGCTTAAAATGCATCGCGTCGGAGAAGATCGGCATCACGCCGTGGGAGCCAGCGGGCACGCGGCTCGCCATCTCTTCGAGCAGGGAGTAGGTGTCCATTCCCATTCGTTCGGCAATCAGCTTCTCTTCGGCGCAGAAGGCGTCACGGAACCAGCGCATGGTTAGCCCGGTAAAGAAGCTGATCGACTCCGCCTGCGCCATGCCGGGGATGACGTGCGGGTTTACGCGGATGTTCATCTCAGGGTCGGTGCGCACCTGCGGCAGATTCACCACCTGCTGCCAGAAGGTGCCGCCGAGAACCGCGGTTTGTCCGGCGCGCACCACGCCCAGCCCCAGACAGCCCAG
Source organism: Enterobacter cloacae complex sp. IR5403 (assembly GCF_049238705.1). NCBI lineage: Bacteria > Pseudomonadati > Pseudomonadota > Gammaproteobacteria > Enterobacterales > Enterobacteriaceae > Enterobacter > Enterobacter cloacae complex sp. IR5403. The sequence continues at coordinate 86,313 of NZ_JBMKHP010000004.1, forward strand.
CTGCACGTCGCCGCCGCCCATCACCACCGGCGTGCCTTCACGTAGGCCGCTCTGCTGCGCGGCCTGTCTGGTAATCGCCCCCAGCACGGTGCCGGTCTCTTTCACCGGGGAGAGGATATCGGCGCGCAGCCCGGCCATGTCGAGAAGCGCCGGACGCCAGTCGCGGGAGAAGAGATCCAGCATGCCGGTGGTGCCCGCATTGGACGGATCGACCGCCAGCTCGCCGGAGAGCTTCGCCGCCAGCCAGTCGCTGATCATGGTGATGGTGGCGGCTTTACGATAAATATCCGGACGATGATGCGCCAGCCACAGCAGGCGCGGCATGGCGCTGAGGGCCAGCGTCTGGCCGGAAACGTCATACACTTCGGATTCAAACCGGTAGTCGTGGATCTCTTTGAGTTCGGCCACCTCGCGGCTGGCGCGGGCGTCGACGTTGGCGCAGGCCCAGATAGCCTCGCCATTGCGGTCGTACAGCACAATCCCTTCGCGCATCGAACAGCAGGCGACGGACTGAATATCCGCCGCGCTGAGCCGCGCGCGCTCCAGCGCCTGCTGAATACACCGGCAGGCCAACCGCCAGTTGGTGTCGAGGTCGAACTCCATCGATCCTGGCACGTTCTCCACGCTCAGGTGCTTCCACTCGGCCTGGCCAACGGCAATCTGGTTGCCCTGTAAATCGAAAATCACGGCGCGAACGCTGCCTGTCCCTGCATCTAACGCTAAAAGGTAACTCATGAGCTTGCCTCGTGTCAGGCGCAGGGCTGCTCTTATCCGGCCAGAGCCAGCACCGCGCGGGCTGTCGTCTCTTCCGTCACCAGGCCATTAATACGGCGACCCTTCAGTGCGGCATAAATCGCATCGGCTTTCTCTTCCCCTCCGGCCACGCCTACGATGGTGGGCAGCTGTGCCAGTTCATCGAGCGTGACGCCCAGTAATTCTTTGTGGATCTCCAGCTCCTCAACGCATTCCCCTTCGGCATTGAGGAAATAGCCGAGAATGTCGCCCACCGCGCCTTTACGGGCGTACATCAGCTGTTCACCTTCGCTGATATAGCCGGAGCGCAGTATCGTTGCGTCGCGGCGCTGGTTTACCGAGCCAATCCCGACCACCGCCACGTCAGCCGCGGTGGCGGCGAGGATCACGTCCCGCACGCTGGTTTCGCGCTTTAAGATCCCGGCGACTTCAGCGGATGACACGCGAAGCGGGGCGGGGATCATGCTGACGCTACAGGCTGCATCCAGCTGGCCGATACCGGTCATATACGGCCCGACGCCGCCGGAGAGCGTCACCAGGCGGATCTGCTGCGAGCTGATAAAGCCGCTTAAGTGTTGCAGACTGCTCATGGTGGTTTCACCGAAGCCCACCGCTAACAGCTGGCCGGGTTGCAGTACGCCCATCAGCGACTGCGCCGCGCCAATGCCCAGCCGCACGTTCATCGGCGGCGTATTCAGGGCGGGCATCACGCGCACCAGCTTCAGGCCAAATCGTTGTTGCAACTCGGTTTCCAGCGCCAGGCAGCCCTCGTAGCGGGAGTTGATCTGCACGCGGATCACCCCGGACTGACGGCCTTTCTCCAGCAGGCGGGAGATCTTCAGGCGCGGCAGCCCGAGCCGTTCGCCGATGTCGTTCTGGGTCAGCCCGTCGTGGTAGTAGCACCAGGCCACGCGCGCCACCAGCTCCTCTTCCGCCAGTGCCAGCCCGGCAAATCGTCCTTCTTCCGCAGTGCGTTTATCGCTCATAATTGAACTCTTATAAAAATTTAGATCATATGTTCGTGATGGTGCGACGTGAAAATGTGAGCCACGCGACAAAACGGATCTTTTCGATCGTTTCCGCTTTATCTGAATCTCAATCGATAAAACTGTGATCCCTGCACGGTTGTAAATATAGTTCACCGTCTACGCTTTTGAACATTATTAAATCTAAAAATCATTTGTTCAATAGCGGAGCGATGATGACACCACTTCTCGACGCGCGTGATATCAGCAAGCAGTTTTCAGGCGTACCGGTCTTAAAAGGCATTGATTTCACGCTGCTTGCGGGGCAGGTGCATGCGCTGATGGGCGGTAACGGCGCGGGAAAATCGACGCTGATGAAGATCATCGCCGGGGTGGAAACACCGGATAGCGGTGAACTTTCGGTGGCGGGTGAGTCTTTTGCACGGCTTACCCCGGCGCAGGCGCACAGGTTAGGCATTTATCTGGTGCCGCAGGAGCCGCTGCTGTTTCCCAACCTGACGGTGCGGGAAAACATCCTGTTTCGTCTGCCGCGAGAGCGCGATCGGGAAAAACGTCTGGCGGAAAAACTCCGGCAATTGCAATGCCAGCTTAACCTCGACGCCACCGCCAGCACCCTCGAGGTGGCGGACCAGCAGATGGTGGAGATCCTGCGCGGGCTGATGCGCAACGCCAGAATTCTGATCCTCGATGAACCCACGGCCTCGCTGACGCCCGGTGAAACCGAGCGCCTGTTCCGCCAGATCCGCGCCTTGCAGGATCTTGGCGTCGGGATTGTTTTTATCTCGCATAAGCTGCCGGAGATTCGGCAACTGGCGAGTCACGTCTCGGTGATGCGCGACGGCGCGGTGGTGCTCAGCGGCGAAACCGCGCAATTTGACGATAACGCCCTGATCGCCGCCATGACGCCGGTAAGCCGGGAGACATCCCTGAGCGATACGCAAAAGCTGTGGCTGGCGCTGCCGGGCAACCGCCGCACCCAGGCGCAGGATTTTCCCGTGCTGCGCGTGGAAGCGCTCACCGGGGAGGGCTTTATCGATCTCAGCCTTGAGATTTACGCCGGGGAGATCGTCGGTCTGGCCGGGCTGGTGGGGTCCGGGCGCACCGAGTTTGCCGAAACGCTCTACGGTCTGCGTCCGGTACGCGGCGGGCGGGTGTGGCTGGAGAGCCAGGAGATCACCGCCGATCCGGTCAGTTCACGCCTGCAAAAAGGGCTGGTCTATCTGCCGGAAGACAGGCAGGTGTCCGGCCTGTTTCTCGACGCGCCGATCCGCTGGAACACCGTGGCGCTGAACGAGCCGTCTCTCTGGCAGCAGCGCAAGCGGGAGTCCGCGGTAGTGGAACGCTATCACCGGGCACTGGGGATCAAGCTCAATCATGCGGATCAAACCGTGCGCACGCTCTCCGGCGGCAATCAGCAGAAGGTGCTGCTGGCGCGCTGTCTGGAGGCCAACCCGCTGCTGCTGATCGTCGATGAACCGACGCGCGGCGTGGATGTCTCGGCGCGCGCCGATATTTATCAGCTGCTGAAAAGCGTGGCGGCGCAGAACGTGGCGGTGCTGATGATCTCAAGCGATCTCGATGAGTTTCCCGGCCTCGCGGATCGGGTGCTGGTGATGCACCAGGGCGTGCTCAGTGGCGAGCTGCCGCGCCAGGCCGTCAGCCTCGACCGGATGATGGCGCTGGCGTTTGGAGGGCAATCATGAAGATCTTACTGAAAAACCGCGAGCTGAGCGCGTTTCTCGCCATTCTGGCGCTGTTCGCCGTGCTGGTGGCGCTCAATCCGTCGTACCTGAGTTTGCAGACGCTGGGGATGATCTTCGCCAGCTCGCAGATCCTGATCCTGCTGGCCATCGGCGCGGCGCTGGTGATGCTGACCCGCAATATTGACGTCTCCGTCGGCTCCACGGTCGGGCTGTCCGCCATTGCCGTCGGCGTGGCGCTGAACAGCGGCTACAGCCTGCCCGTTTCCATTCTCTTCGCGCTGTCGATCGGCGCGCTGGCGGGGGCGTTCAATGGGTTTCTGGTGGTGGGGCTGCGCATTCCGGCGATTGTCGCCACCCTCGGCACGCTGGGGCTGTATCGCGGGGCGATGCTGCTCTGGACCGGCGGGAAGTGGATTGAAGGGCTGCCGCCGGGGCTGAAATCCCTCTCTGAGCCTGCCGCCGTCGGCATTTCGCCGCTCGGCATGCTGGTGTTGATTATCGCGGCCACCGGCGCGTGGACGCTGTCGCGCACCGCGTTCGGGCGTGATTTTTACGCCGTGGGGGATAACCTCGCCGCCGCGCGCCAGCTGGGCGTGGCGGTGAACCGCACCCGCATGATCGCCTTTACCTTCAACGGCATGCTGGCGGCCTGCGCCGGGATCGTCTTTGCCGCGCAGATAGGCTTTGTGCCCAACCAGACCGGCAGCGGGCTGGAGATGAAAGCCATCGCTGCCTGCGTGCTGGGGGGCATCTCGCTGCTGGGCGGCACCGGCACGCTGGTCGGCGCCTTCCTCGGCGCGTTCTTCCTGACGCAAATCGATACCGTGCTGGTGCTGTTCAGGCTTCCGGCGTGGTGGAACGACTTTATCGCCGGGCTGGTGCTGCTGGGTGTGCTGGTGCTCGACGGGCGGCTGCGTCAGGCGCTCTCACGGCATCAGCGGGCGCTGAAATACAGCCGTTTCCAGCCGGGTAACAAAGGGGGAAAGCACGTTACCCCGTTTCCAGAACGCAAAAAAGAGGTGGCGTAAATGAGGCTTAACTGGGAAAGCGCGCTGCTGATTTTACTGGTGCTGGAGATCCTGCTCTTCGGCGCCATTAACCCGCGCATGCTCGACATCAACATGCTGCTGTTCAGCACCAGCGATTTCATCTGCATCGGCATTGTGGCGCTGCCGCTTACGCTGGTGATCATCAGCGGCGGGATCGATATTTCCCTCGGCTCAACCATCGGCCTGTGCGCCATCGCGCTGGGGGTGATGATGCAGGCAGGGTGGCCGATGGCGGTTGCCATCCCTCTGACGCTGCTGCTCGGCCTGCTGTGCGGGCTGGTGAATGCGGCGCTGATCCACTACACCGGCATCAGCCCACTGGTCATTACCCTCGGCACGCTCTACCTCTACGGCGGCGGGGCGCTGCTGCTCTCCGGCATGGCGGGGGCGACGGGCTATGAGGGGATCGGCGGCTTCCCGGACAGCTTCACCGCCTTCGCTAACCTCACGGTGATGGGCCTGCCGATCCCGCTGGTGCTGTTCGCGGTGATTACGTTTTTCTTCTGGCTGATTACCCACCGCGGGCGCTTTGGTCGGCATCTGTTTTTAATCGGCCAGAACCCGCGCGCGGCGCGCTATGCGGCGCTGTCGGTCAACGGCATGCCGTATGCGCTGTACGGCCTGGTGGGGGTGGCCTCGGCGGTTGCCGCGCTGGTGATGGTCTCCTATTTCGGTTCCGCGCGCTCGGATCTGGGGCGCGATTTACTGATGCCCGCGCTCACCGCCGCCGTGCTCGGCGGGGCCAATATCTACGGCGGCTCAGGTTCGGTTGTCGGTACGGCGCTGGCGGCGTTGCTGGTGGGGTACCTGCAACAGGGTTTACAGATGGTCGGCATCCCCAACCAGGTGTCGAGCGCGCTGTCAGGGGCGCTGCTGGTTGTGGTGGTGATGGGGCGTTCGCTGAGTCTGCACCGCGAATGGGTGCGTTCTCTCTTCAGAAAACTATCCGGAGCGTAAGATGAAAACAAAACTGCTCGTCCTGGCAATGGCTCTCAGCTTCGCTTCGGCGCAGGCGGCGGACCGCATTGCCTTTATCCCGAAGCTGGTGGGCGTGGGCTTCTTCACCAGCGGCGGCAACGGCGCGAAAGAGGCGGGGAAAGATCTTGGCGTGGACGTGACCTACGACGGCCCGACCGAGCCGAGCGTCTCCGGCCAGGTGCAGCTGATCAATAACTTCGTTAACCAGGGCTATAACGCCATCATCGTCTCTGCCGTGTCGCCGGACGGTCTCTGCCCGGCGCTGAAGCGCGCGATGCAGCGCGGCGTGAAGGTCCTGACCTGGGACTCCGACACCAAACCGGAGTGCCGCAGCATCTATATCAACCAGGGCACGCCGGAACAGCTCGGCGGCCTGCTGGTGGACATGGCGGGCAAGCAGGTCACCAAGCCGAACGCGAAAGTGGCGTTCTTCTACTCCAGCCCGACCGTTACCGACCAGAACCAGTGGGTGACAGAGGCGAAGGCCAAAATCGAGAAAGACCATCCCCAGTGGCAGATTGTGACCACCCAGTTTGGCTATAACGACGCCACCAAATCTCTGCAAACCGCCGAAGGGATCTTAAAAGCCTATCCGGATCTGGATGCGATCATCGCCCCGGACGCCAACGCCCTGCCAGCCGCGGCACAGGCGGCGGAAAACCTGAAGCGGGAAGGGGTGGCGATTGTCGGCTTCAGCACGCCGAACGTGATGCGTCCGTACGTTGAGCGCGGCACGGTGAAAGCCTTCGGCCTGTGGGACGTGGTGCAACAGGGCAAAATTGCGGTCAATGTCGCCGATCGTTTACTGAAAAAAGGCGATCTTAACCCTGGCGACAGCGTCGAGGTGAAAGATATCGGGACGCTGAAGGTCGTGCCGAACAGCGTGCAGGGCTACCAGTATGAGGCGAAGGGCAACGGCATCGTGCTGCTGCCGGAGCGGGTGGTGTTCACTAAAGAGAACATCAACAAATACGATTTCTGACGGGGGAGCAAATGGCTGATTTAGACGACATCAAAGACGGCAAGGATTTTGGCATCGGCACGCCGCAGCAGAATGTGCCGTACACCCTGAAGGGCTGCGGCTCGCTGGACTGGGGCATGCAGTCGAGGCTTTCGCGCATCTTTAATCCGCAGAGCAACCGCACGGTGATGCTGGCCTTTGACCACGGCTACTTTCAGGGGCCGACCACCGGTCTTGAGCGTATCGATCTCTCCATCGCGCCGCTGTTTGGTGAGACCGACGTGCTGATGTGTACCCGCGGCATCCTCAGGAGCCAGGTACCAGCCGCGACCAACAAACCGGTGGTGCTGCGCGCCTCCGGCGGTAACTCGATTCTGGGCGAGCTGTCCAACGAGTGCGTGGCGGTGGCGATGGAGGACGCCCTGCGCCTGAACGTCTGCGCGGTGGCGGCGCAGGTGTATATCGGCAGCGAATTTGAACATCAGTCGATCAACAACATCATCAAGCTGGTGGACGCGGGAGCGCGCTACGGCATGCCGACGCTGGCGGTGACGGGCGTGGGGAAAGAGATGGCGCGCGACGCGCGTTATTTCTCGTTGGCCAGCCGCATCGCCGCCGAAATGGGGGCGCAGTTCGTCAAAACCTATTACGTGGACGAGGGCTTTGAAAAAGTGACCGCCAGCTGCCCGGTGCCGATTGTGATCGCCGGAGGCAAAAAGCTGCCGGAGCACGAGGCGCTGGAGATGTGCTGGCGCGCGATTGATCAGGGCGCGTCCGGCGTGGACATGGGGCGGAATATCTTCCAGTCCAGCGCGCCGCTCGCCATGCTGAAGGCGGTGAAGAAAGTGGTTCACGAGAACCTGAGCGCCCGGGAGGCGTTCCAGTTCTGGCAGGAAGAGAAACAGGGAGAAGCAAAATGAACGTGACGCTGGTGGAGATTAATATTAAGCCCGAGCGGGTGGACGAGTTTCTGGAGGTGTTTCGCGCCAACCACGAGGGGGCGATCAAGGAGCCGGGCAACCTGCGCTTTGATGTCTTGCAGGACCCGCGGGTGAAAACCCGCTTCTTTATCTATGAAGCTTATAAAGACGAAGCGGCGGTGCTGGCGCATAAGCAAACGCCACACTATCTGGCGTGCGTGGATAAGCTTGAAGAGCTGATGTCAGAGCCGCGCAAAAAACGCAGTTTTGTCGGGTTGTTGCCGGAGTAGCGGCTTTGCCCGGTGGCGCTAATGCTTACCGGGCCTGCATATGCAGTATTTGTAGGCCGGGTAAGCGAAGCGCCACCCGGCGTTGTTCACGCCAGCTCCAGCAACTGAACACGCGCCGTCGCGCCCGGCATCAGCTTTTGCAGATTACTCACCAGCTCATCGCCAGCTTCCTGTAATGCCGCCAGCGGCATCGACGGCAGGCTTTCGAGAATAAACCACATGGACTGCGCCTGGCTGTCCAGGCGCGTGCGTATCCCCTGTCGCCAGTTCCAGCGGCGGCAGGTGACGCCGAGATCGTCACGCCAGATAACTTCGCCAGGCTCCGGATTTTCGACTACCGACTCACCCTCTTTGAAGGTATCAAACGGCTCGCTGCCGTCGGCCAGCGTCAGGCGCGGTGCACCCGAGTAAGCCGCCAGATTTTCTCCCCCCACCGGAATAGCGTAGCGGATGCTGATGGCATTATAGATATCCACCACCGGATCGAGCGGCGGCAGCGAACCGTCTCTCATCACGCGCTTGCGCAGGGCCGAGGCCGAGCAGGGCGTGCGTTTGGGTTTTGCACCAAAGGCTTTAAACACCTCATCCCAGGCGGCGAGGTGATTTTCTGCCCAGGGTACATCATCATTGAGCATCTGCTGGCAGGCCTGCGCCAGCACGGCGGGCGCAACCTCCGGTTGGGTAATCGGGGCGGCTTCAACCTGAATGCTCAACGCCCGAAAGCCGGGCGCGATCCCGACAAGTCGCGAATCTATTGACGGTGTTACAAGAGACATAAATAATCCTGTATTGACTGTTTTATACCATGGTAGTGACCAATGACTGATAAAGTCAATATAATGACCGATGCGGGCGCCGATGTTGCCCAGGTAAGCCTGGCCGTGGCGAACCGTATCCGCAGCTGGCGGAAAGAGAAAAAGCTGTCGCTGGACGAGCTTTCCCGCCGCGCCAGCGTCAGCAAAGGCATGCTGGTGGAGATCGAAAAAGGGGCTGCCAACCCCAGCATTGCCATTCTGTGCAAACTGGCCGCCGCGCTTGGCGTCTCGGTGGCAGACATCGTTAACGTCTCCAGCGAGCCGCAGGTACACATTATTCAGGAAGAGGCGATCCCGGTTCTGTGGCAGGGCGCACAGGGCGGTTACGCCAGATTGCTGGCAGGCACCGCAGGCCCGGACATGATTGAGCTGTGGCAGTGGGAGATGCATCCGGGGGAGACGTTCACCTCTCCGGGACATCCGGCGGGAACGTTTGAGCTGCTGCACGTGAACGAAGGCGTATTAACCCTGACGGTGGACGAGACGGTGGCACAGGTTAATGCTGGCGCGTCGGCGGTGGCGAAAACGGAAGCGGCGCACGGCTATGCCAATGAAGGCGATACCGTGCTTCGCTTCACCATGACGGTGGCGGAGTTTCACCGCTAGTGTCGATCCGCTGCCGGGATACCTCCGCGAGCAATTATTTCACCGTGCGGGCGATCGAGGGCAATATCCGCCCCTCGTCGCTCAGCGACTGCCAGGTGAGCTGGCACCTGGCAGCCCCTTTACACCAGTCCGTTCGTCGCTGGCTCAGGGGGGCGACAACGCCGGCGTTATCCACCCGCGTTCCGTTAACGGAAAGCTGATACAGCGTGACGTAATACGGCGACGGGTTTTCAACCGTCAGCCCGTCGGCGGTCAGCTGCCAGCGTAGCTGACGATAGGCCAGCGCCGGTTCGCCCTGAAGCCCCTCCGGGCGATAGATAAGCTTCATGCTGGAACGTACCGCCATCTGAACGTTATCGCTGTGACGCTGGCTGGCCGGAATGGAGGCAATGCTTAGCGTGAAGAGCGTTTCGCGATCGGCAGGAAGCGGCGCATCGGCGCGAAACAGACGGATCTTATTCTCACGTCCGGGCTGGAGCGCAAAAAGCGGCGGCGTCGCGGTAAACCACGCGGTGGCCGCTTTGGGGGGCTGCTGCTGCGCCCCCGGCCATCGGCCGCCGCGATAAATTTTTGTGCCAATCAGATACGGCAGCGAGGACTTATTGCGCACGGTGACGCTGATAGCGCGCTGAGCCTGAGGATAAACAAACCGCGTGCCGCCAATCACCACCCCGGCCTGAGCAGGCAAGAGGCAGAAAGACGCGGCGGTCAGCAGGGCTATCCTCGCTTTTTTCAGCAGGCTGGCCTCACGCATAGGTCAGCACAAAGGTGGCGGCAGCGTTAGCCACCCCCGGCGTAACGGCGTTCGTCACGGCGAGGTAGCGGGCGTAAAAATGCAGCGCCAGGGTGGTCTGGTCATTGCTTAGCGCGAACGGCAGGCTTTCATCCCCCATGGCGATCAGCGATTTATCAGGATTATAGAGGCCGATAGCCACGCCGGTTGCATAGTCCGGCCCGCCTGTCAGGGCCAGCAGATCGCTATTGTTACCGTCCGGCGTACCTTCAAAATGGGCGCTGACGGCGGATAACCCGGCGCCGCAGGCTTCAAGGTTGATAGTGAACGGCTCATAAGGCGTTTCGTTTTTTTGCCCGGCCAGCTGGCGGGCCGCCACATCACGCATCTCCACTACCAGCTGTTCCGAGCCGGGGGAGACGATACAGGTTTTGCCTTTCACCACGCCGGTAATATAGACCGTACCGTCATGGGCGAACGTCCTGCCTGACAACAGCAGCGCGCAGCAGATAAATAACCTGTTCAGGATCGTCATTCTGTCTCCTTACTGGTAAAGCAGATCGAAATACATCACGGCGGTGGCGTTGCCGGAGGTGACCGTCGGCAGCGTGGATTTATAGCGCAGGAAGAAGGTCAGCGTGTTATCGCCCGGCAGCAGAGGATAAAGCGGCGACTCGGTGTTGTTGATCGGGACAGGCGCCCGCGCGCTGTCGAGCAACTCGACCGCCAACCCGGTCGCCATCATGCGCTGCGTCCCTTTTCCGGTATCTGAGAGGGCAAGCAGCGTGGGATCGTTCGCGTCCGCGTCGCCGGTAAACCAGACGGTCGTGCCGCCGATTGCGCGGGTGCAGTTTTTGAGCGTGATGGCAAACTGCTTTTCCGGTGTCGTGGCGCCCACGCGCGGAAAATCCTCCGTCGTAAATTCACCAAGGTCGATCGTTTGCTCTGCGCTGTTAGTATCGACGTTACAGGATTCCCCGACGATGGTGCCGAGAAACTGCACGTTAAAGCTCGTGTCGTCAGCCTTCACCAGCGTCGGGCTTAACAGGACCACGCTCAGCCATACGGCGTTTTTCCATGAAATGGTCATTACGCTTCCTCAGGCGAAATCAATGCGTAACAGCGCCAGAGCCCTGAAGACGCCCAGCTCCGGCGATTGCCCGGTGGTGCTGATGGGGTAGGCTTGCAGCGTCACGTCCGCGCGTCCTGACGCATCCGTGGTAAAGGGGACGCTGCTTGAGAACACGTTTGGCCGGAGGATCTCGCCCTGCGGGCTGGTCACGATGACGGCCACGTCCGGGTTATCCGTCGCCAGCGCGTTGGCGAAACGGGCGTCTGTCGTCCCCTGCACCCGCAGGGTGAGCTGCGCCGGTGAGTTGACGTCAGCGTTGCATTCGATCGGCACGGTAAAGGTTTTTGGCGCTACGCTGTCAGGCCGCTGTCCGGCCTGGGTGAAATCGCCATGGTAGAGCGCGCCAAAATCAACGGTGACGGTTTGCCCGGCGTTAATCACGCAGTTTTGCGGGACGGTTATTACGCCGCTGTAGGTGATCTGATAAACGATTACGGTGGGCTGGTCATTTTCCGTTGTGGTGACATAGACGTTAAACATCAGTTTCGGCGGGATCACAACCGAGCCGATGAACGGCCTGACAATCTGTATTTTGAAGGTCAGGTTGCTGTCGTTTACCGGAAAGACGCCGCCCGTGTCCACCTCGTCGTGCCCCCCCATGTGCACATACTCCACCGGCGGATAAAAATCGCCGATGGTGGCGTCATGGATTTTCATCGCGCCGATAATATAATCCGGATCAAGCTGTAAATATTTCCATTCGCCTTCTGTTTTGACGACGGGAAAAGGTGAGATATAGGTACGATAGGTGCGCTTTTCCCAGTCGCCGGGGGGGCAGATGGCATTGACGTGGATATCCTGGGTTCGTGACAGCTCCGCACCGTTGCCCTTGCTGTTTTGATCCGTCGTGAGCGTGGTGGTCAGATCGTAATTCACCACGGAAATTCCGCCGTTGGCGTTTTTGCACGTTGCGGCCAGGCTATTGAGCGAAAAAAGCAGCCCGGCGGCAGAGAGAAGCATCATCCTGAATTTCATTTATGAACACTCCATGGTGATCCGCAGCAGCGGCTGTTTGCTTTCAGGTAGGTGATAGTTGGCCGTACAGCGTTTATCCGTCCCTTCTCCCCACTGCACCTTCAACACCCCTTTTGGGCTCAGGCCGGAGAGATAGGCTTCGCCCTCTTCGCCTACAATGGTGTCGCTGCCGTTATCGTCGCGGGAAACCAGGGCGCCAAACGGCACCGGCTTGCCATGGTAGCGCAGCGTTACCAGCGCGCGTGCGCCCAGACGGGCGTTAAACGTGGCGCGCACGATGGCGCCATGGGTTGGCACTACGTTGGTGACGGCATCATCGATATCCATGGCGTCTGAGAGGGAGTTAATGTCCAGCGCCATCCTGTTCAGATGGTAGGCCGAGGCGTAAGGCACCACCGCATAGCCGCGTCCGTCAGTATGGATACCGGGTTCATTCTCGACGCTGACGTCCGCCGCGCCCGGCACGGCAATCAGCACGTTGGTATCACCCAGCGGCTGGCTTAAGGTGATGCCGTTGCGGTGGGCGACCACGCCGCCGCTCAGGCCGTAGGTCACTTCCCGGTAATCGCCGTTGTCGCTGTAGTTGTAGCCCAGACTGGCGTTGCCGTAGGCGGCATCGTATTCGAGGCTGGCTGAACCTTGCGAGCCAGCCCCCTGGCTGGCATAACCTTCCTGTACGCTGTAGTTAAGGTTGTTCTCCGTCAGCAGCGTGCCGTTAATCCCCGCGTTCTGAGACGTTTCGCCGTGTTTATTGGCGCTCATGCCATAGGTGGCATAAGCGTAATTCCGCTTCTGGCTGACGTCATTGGCCGGTGAAAGCCACTGGCTAAGCGGGAAGGAAAGATTGATCGCATAAATCTCATCGCTATCCGACATGCCCGGCGATTTGTTGTAGTTGTAGGTCAGGCTGTAAGAGATCCCGGACCAGGTGCCGCTGTACCCCACCTGGACGAGCGTGTTTTTTTCATCCGTATGCCAGTAGCTCTGCTGGCTTCCGGTCACGAACAGCGAGCCGAGCCCGCCTAACTGTTGCGAAATATTGAACTGAAGCTTGCCGCGTTTGGTCCAGTTGAGGTTGTAGTAGTCCAGCCAGTCTGTGGCCTCATTTGCGTCATCCTGCTCCGCATCCCCCGTATAACCCTGCATATGTTTGTAAGTTGTCTCATCCAGGTTATAGAACCCGGACGTGGAGTAGCGGTAGCCCAGCAGCTGGAAGTTCGTACCCATCTCGTTGAGGGATTTGGCATACAGGAAACGAAGAGACTGCCCCGTATGGCTGGTGTCGTCGGCCAGCGTACTGCGCGTGTGGGTAACGTCGAAAGAGATGGCGCCAACGTTGCCCATATTGAGGCCAGCGCCAAGAGCCAGCGCGTAGTAATCGCCGGAAAGCTGCGAGCCGCCATAGACGGTTACGCCGTGCGGCAGGCCCCAGATCAGCGTGCCCTGGGCAAAATTCACCTCGTCCTGCTGATCGTTATTGCTGCGGTACTCTGCCGCCGTCAGGGCATACTTCACCCGCCCTTCGCGCTGGAGGAGCGGTACGGCGGAGTAGGGGACGGAATAACGGGAGATACTGCCGTCCGTCTCCTTCACTTCCACCGTGAGGTCGCCGCTGGAGGAGGTGGGGAAGAGATCGTTAATGGCGAAGGCGCCGGGCGGAACGTAGCTCTGGTAAAGGGTGTAGCCGTTCTGCTTGATGGTCACCTGCGCGTTGCTTTTGGCAATCCCGCGAATGGTGGGCGCAAAGCCTTTCATGCTGTCTGGCAGCATGTTGTCATCCGAGGCGATCTGCGCGCCGCGAAAGGGGAGGCTGTCGAAAATTTCCGACGGGGTATAGCTGTCGCCCACCGTCAGCCTGCCCTTAAGCGGAATCACCGTCCGCTCAAGATAGGTGTTGATATGTTCCCATTCGTTATGGCGGTTCTCGTCGCTGTTATAGTAGTTCCACGTCGAGTAGTCACGCAGACGCCACGCGCCAAGGTTCACCCCGCTGTTCAGGCCGAGGAAATAGCTTTTGTGGGTTGTGCCGTTTTCGCTGCGATCGCGGCTGTATGATCCGCTAAAGTTATAGTTCAGCAGCAGAGCGTTAATACCTTCATCCCACTGTTCTGGCGGGATATAGCCGCGTGCGTTGTTGCGTAATGCGGCCTGCGGAATGCTGATTTCCAGGCGCAGCTGTTCGAAATTAAACAGGGTGGCGGCGGCCGGAATAATGGCGGCAATGTCCACACAGCTGTCCGCTTTCGCGGCGGCCAGCGCCGGGAATGCCTGAACATTGACGCCCAGGTTTTCATACGCTTTTGGCGTCAGGCAGGCCAGTAGCCCGGTGTCGTCGCCCTGTGCGGCTCCGTCCGTTCCGGTTCTGGCGATAAAGTTGATATCGCGGGTGGCGACAAATGTCCCGTTTAGCCAGAGGTCCACGCGATAGACACCCGGCGCCTGGCCATTTGTTGAAAAACGGGAGAGATCCGCCACGGCGGAAGGATCGCTCGACAAAAACGCCGGGTTAAAAAAATATTCCGCGCGCACGGTGATGGGCGAAAGCAGTCCCGCTATCGTCAACGCCAGCGGCGTTAGCGACGCTCTGACGAGCGCGTTAAATCTTCGTGGCTGAACACGCTTCATGTCTTCCCTTACCTGCGAGGTTTGTTATTTCAAAACGTCATACGTAACGCCGATTACGAGTTATTTCGTGCATGTCTGAACGGGCGTGTTGGCGCCAAAGTCATTAACGGTCTGAAACTTCACGCTGCCAGCGCCGCCACCGGGGATCTGCACCACCAGATTATTTTTGGGCGCTACCATGGTATTCGCCAGACGCGTGCCGCCGACGAAGAACTGCACTAGCGAAACGTAATAAGGCGAAGGGTTGGTAATGGTGACTTTTCCATTCGCGACCGAGCAGGTTAATGTTTTGGGCGCGTCAATTGAGAGCGACGGCAATTTTTTCGGCCGGATAAAAAGTTTAATGACGCTCTGGGTGGCGATTTGCAGCGTATTACCGGAAAGCTTATTTTTCTCGACGGAAGGAATCGCTTTGCTGTTCAGATAAAAAACGCTCTCGCGATCGACAGGCAGATCGGGACCCACGTACATAATACGCAGGGTATTCTCTTTTTTCGGATGGATAACAAACAGCGGCGGCGTAATGACAAAATCCGCTGATTTTGCCCCTTCGGCACTGGACACCCAGCTCTGAATTAAAAAGGTAGTATTCGTTGAAGAGTTAATAACGGGTAATGAAACCTGTTTATCACCCTGCGGATAAATTACACGGGTTCCCCCGAGCGCGATACCGCCTGCGCTGGCTGAACCGGCCATCCCCATCGCGAACAGCGCCGTTAGCGCGCCAGCTATCAGATGAGTCAGTTTACAGCGTGATGTAATGATACGCATTGTTCCCTCAGTTTCTCATGTGTCAGGCTTCTTGCCCGTGCGTCAGTTATTGGTAGAAAACGATGAACCAGACCTGCGCGTTCGCGGTGCCAGCGTTGACGCTATCTTCGGTGGCGCGATACCTGGCGATATAGCTCAGCCGGTTTTCACCGTCCTGCAAAGGTCTGTACCAGGGGGGCGCGGTGTCAGGCTTTACCAGGTTCCCCATCGCATCGAAAAGACCGATACCAATCCCGGTGGCGGCGCCAGGCCCATAGCCCGCGCGAAAAACCTGGGGATCGTTGCCGTCAGACTCGCCGCTAAACAGCACCCCGGCGCGCTGGCTTACGCTGGTGTCGCATGCTTCCAGCGTGATGAAGAAGGGCACCGGTTTGGCCCAGTCACCGGCGGCGATGAACTGGCTGTTGCGTACCTGTCCCATATGCACGATTTGATCCTGGGAATCCATGCTGACGGAACAGGCCGCATTGACGACCTGACCCTGAAAGGTCACGCTTCCATCGTCCTTTGCCGCAGCTGGCAATACGGCAAAAAGCGCAGTGCCGGCTATCAGCAGCGCCCGATTTATGGATTGCTGCATTGCGAACTCTCTAACGCTTGCCGGACAACGCTTCTCCGCCCGCAGGCGAAGAAGCGAGATCGGCTAACGAATCAGGAATAAACCATCTGGAACGTTGCGACAGAGGAGACGTTGCCCGGTTCGGCCGCGCCTGTAGCCACGTAATCCACGCTCAGCGGGATGATGTTTTCGCCGTTGATCAGCTTAACGCTGGAGGAGGTATCGCCAATGTTCAGCGACTGGCCGTCCGGCCCGAACAGTTGCAGCGCAACGTTTTTGGCCGCGCCTGCGCCAGCGGTGTTCGCCAGGCTGCCTTCTACAGCAGGGTCCTGCTGGCCGTTAAAGATGACGGCGGCATTCTGGCTAATGGTGGCGTCGCAATCTTCCAGAACGATTCTAAAATCTTCTTTCTGATTGGCCTGCATGCCGACCGTCGTCAGTTTGACGGTACGCACCTGGCTCAGGGTAACGGTCTGGTCTACGGAGTCAGCCGCGACGGAACAGGCGGCGTTTACCACCTGGCCGACAAAGTTGACGGTCCCGCCGGAAACGGTAACGGTATCGGCCTGTGCGTTAATTGCCATGCCGCCAGCCAGCGCGCCAGCAACAACCATTGCTATAACTTGCTTTTTCATACAAATCCTTTTTAGATAAACATCATGCTGTCAATTGAAATAATATATTCACATTGTCACGTGAATTGTTTTTCGAGGCAGTGGTATAGGATGTATTTTGGGATTAATATATTATTTTTATCCAGGTCGATATTGCTGGTTTTATATCATCCGCCACTGCGCTGATGAATAAGGGGATTCTACGGAGTAAATAATATTATATCAATGCGATAATGGGCTGATGTTTTATTAGTTTTACTTAATATAAAATTAACTCATAATTTATTTGTTTGAATGATACTACGAGCCGCCAGACGCCTGTTTTTATTTTGTGGTGGGTGTTATTGATATATTTGATGAATGCCATGAGGGTTTTGTTAATAATACAAGGCGTTACGATTGTCATTATTCGGACATGCGTCAGGAACGCTGCGGCGTTATTATCCGGTTTATTTTACAACCTGATGTTACATCAAGAAATATCACGAAACATTTTAAGGTTATATGACGAACCGTATTAGCACATATAGATGTTATTTCTCAGCCTGACTGCATACAGAAATCCCTGGTATACCCCAGGGATTTCTTTGTATATCACCTTGCAATAGTCTGAATGGCAGAAAAATAAATGTTCAGGCTGGCGTTACGGCAATACGTAATACCGCCAGCGCTTTTCGCGCCGCCTTCAGCACCTGCTCACACTGCTCAATGGTAAGCGTCAACGGTGGCTCAATGCGGATGGTTTTCGAGTTGTTGAGCGTTCCGGCCACCAGTACCCGCTGGCGGAACATCTCGCTCGCGAAGCTATAGCCGGTTTCGTTATCAACGAACTCAATCGCCATCAGCATCCCTTTTCCGCGCGCATCCTGTACCAGATCCGGATATTCCCGGCCCAGCTGACGGAAACCGTCCAGCAGCATGTCGCCTTTCTGCTCCGCCTGCGCAGGCAGGTTTTGCTCCAGCAGCACGTTGATGGTCGCCAGTGCCGCCGCGCAGGCCAGCGGGTTACCGCCGAAGGTGGTGGTGTGCAGGAACGGGTTGTCGAACAGCACCGAGAACACCTCCTCAGTGGCGACCGTTGCGCCAATCGGCATCACGCCGCCGCCCAACGCTTTCGCCAGGCACAGAATGTCCGGCTGAACGTTCTCGTGCTCGCAGGCGAACATCTTGCCGGTGCGCCCCATCCCGGTCTGCACTTCGTCGAAGATCAGCAGCGCGCCAGACTCATCGCACAGCTGACGCACGGCGGGCAGATAGCCCTGCGGCGGGAGGATCACGCCGCCTTCACCCTGAATCGGCTCCAGGATCACCGCCGCCACGTCGTCGCCGGTTTTACGGCATTCACTTAGCACGGTGCGCATGGCGTTGATGTCGCCGAACGGCACGTGGCGGAAGCCCGGCAGCAGCGGCATAAACGGTTTGCGGAAGGTAGATTTAGCGGTCGCCGACAGTGCGCCCAGGGATTTCCCGTGGAACGCGCCGCTGGTGGCGATAAAGGTAAATTTCCCGCGCGGCGACTGGTACGCTTTGGCGAGTTTAATCGCCGCTTCGACCGATTCGGTGCCGCTGTTGCTGAAGAAGCTGTATTTCAGCTTGCCGGGCGTTAAGGCTGCCAGCGTTTTCGCGAGCATGGCGCGAAGCGGATCGAGCAGTTCCTGGCTATGGAGAGGTTGTTTCGCAAGTTGATTCTGTACGGCGGAAACCACAACTGGATTACGGTGCCCCACGTTGAAAATACCAAAACCACCCAGGCAATCAATAAACTCCTGTCCCTGGGTGTCGACAAGCGTATTCAGACTGCCCGCTTGCCACTCTACGGCTCCGTAATCCCCGCCGGCGGTAACAGATTTGCGATACTCCAGAAAACCAGGATTCACATGCTCTTTAAAGTAATCAATGACCTCACGATTAAGTTGTTTCATCTCCTCATGATCAAGCGTTCGCTTCTCAATGAGATTCAGTGCGTGCGCGGTACAGGCAAGAGCCGAGGCGCTGGAAGGTAACCTGTTCAAAATATGCTCCCGGGGATCGCGTATCACATGATACTGAGTTAAGTATTGCAGGTATTACGCCACCTCAGATGCCTTAACAAAAATCGGGATAAACGCCAGGTGAAATCAAATTTGCACAATATTTAATCATGTCATTGCGCGCCGCACGGGATAAGGGATAACGAGCCGGGGATGGGGTGTCGTCAATTGCACTGCTCCAGGGCAGAGAATGCGCCTTAAGTGTGCACCGGGGGATCATGCTTTGTAGGTGGTTTCGTCTCGAAAGTATTTAAAATCAATTAATTAGAAAAGCGTACGAAAAGTGCGGTTTAACCGAGATTTGCGATCTCAATCATATTTAACAACTAAAGATAAATTTTTTATCGCCGAAAAAACATAAGCCACAAAATTAACATTCAAATAACCTGCAAGGGATGCTCACTATGTCCTCTCCTGACTATGTCACCCAGAATGAATATCCGCTGGACGATGCCACCACGCTTATGTCGACCACCGACCTCCACAGCTACATGACCCACACTAACGACACCTTTGTGCAAGTGAGCGGCTTTACGCTCCAGGAGCTGCTCGGGCAACCGCACAACATTGTGCGTCATCCGGATATGCCGAAAGCGGCTTTTGCCGACATGTGGTACACGCTGCAAAAGGGCGAGCCCTGGAGCGGGATTGTCAAAAACCGACGTAAAAATGGCGATCACTATTGGGTACGCGCCAATGCGGTACCGATGGTGCGTAACGGCCAGATGACGGGCTATATGTCCATTCGTACCCGCGCCACCGAGGACGAGGTAGCCGCAGTGGAGCCGCTTTATAAGGCGCTCAACGAAGGACGCTGCAAAAAACGCATTCATAAAGGGCTGGTGGTGCGCAAAGGCTGGCTCGGCAAATTACCGGCAATGCCGCTGCGCTGGCGCGTGCGTAGCGTAATGGCGGTACTTTTCGCGGTGATGGCCGCAACGCTGGTTGCCAGTGCCGCGGGCTGGGCTTCGCTGGCGGCGGCAGCCGTGGTGATGCTGCTTGGCACCCTGGTGTTTGAGCAACAGATTGTCCGCCCGGTGGAAAACGTCGCACGGCAGGCGCTCAGGGTCGCTACCGGAGAGCGTAACAGCGTGCAGCATCTTAACCGCAGCGATGAACTGGGGCTGACGCTGCGGGCCGTCGGACAGCTGGGGCTGATGTGCCGCTGGCTGATCAACGACGTCTCCAGCCAGGTGGTGAGCGTGCGCGACGGTAGCGACAGGCTGGCGCAGGGCAATGAAGATCTCAACGACCGCACGCGCCAGACCGTGGCTAACGTGCAGCAGACCGTGGCAACAATGAATCAGATGGCGGCGTCGGTGCAGAGTAACTCTGAGACCGCAGCCGAAGTCGACAAGCTATCGATGGCCGCCAGCAGCGCGGCCACGCAGGGGGGCACCGTGATGCAGACCGTGGTGAAAACCATGGATGACATTGCCGACAGTACCCAGCGCATTGGCTCTATTACCTCGCTTATCAATGACATCGCCTTCCAGACCAATATTCTGGCGCTGAACGCCGCGGTTGAGGCGGCACGCGCAGGCGAGCAGGGTAAAGGCTTTGCGGTGGTGGCGGGCGAAGTGCGTCATCTTGCCAGCCGCAGCGCGAACGCGGCTAACGATATTCGCAAGCTGATCGACGCCAGCGCCAGCAAAGTGCAGTCGGGCGCCGATCAGGTCCACGCCGCGGGACGTACCATGGATGATATTGTCGGGCAGGTGAAAAATGTCACGCAGCTCATCGCGCAGATCAGCCACGCCACCTCCGAACAGGCGACAGGCCTGACAGAGCTGACCCGTGCCGTGGCAGAGCTGGACAGCATTACGCAGAAAAATGCTGACCTGGTTGAAGAGAGCGCGCAGATTTCCGCGATGGTTAAGCACCGGGCCGGACGCCTTGAAGATGCGGTTACCGTGCTGCATTAAGAAATACATGCTTCGATAAAGCCGTTTATTCCTCCTGGGTAAACGGCTTTTTTGTTTTTCAGAATAAGTTATGTTGTTAATGAAATATTAAGTAACTAAAAAAAGCGCCCGGTTTTTAATTGTTACAATCCAGATTCATTGAGAGTGAAAAATAAAAAAACGATCAAAGTCATAAAGTTAGCGTGTTTCCTGTCGATAACAGCGATCGTCTGAGAAATAATCACATCGATGGGGTAAATATGTTCATACATGACGTAAAGATCGGCACGAAATTATTTCTGGCGTTTGGATTATTTATTGTCCTGATGGTCGTCAGCGCAAGCTTGTCTCTGATGAGCCTGAATCGGGCAAACAATGGAATGCAAACCATCCTTACCAGCGACTATCCAACGACGGTAAAAGCGAACCAGTTAATCGACAACTTCCAGGAATTTATAAGCACGCAGCAGCTCATGCTGCTGGACGAACAGGGGACGTACACGGCGCAATCAGAGCAGCGTCTGAAGGCGATCAGCGAGCGCATCTCCTCAATCCTGAGCGAGCTGGACAACGCTCTCAAGGATAAAAAATCCCAACAGGTGCTGGCCGATATCCACGGCGTACGCCAGCAATATCTTGACTCGCGCTACCGCATTTTGCAGGCCGTGCAGAATAACGACCGTGCGGGCGCGATAAACGAGATGATGACCAACACCCTGAATCTGCAACAGTCCTATAAAGCGAAAGTGCAGGCGCTGATTGCGATCCAGGACCATGAAATGCAGAGTGCGGGCGAGCAGGTGGAAGGCGATTTCCGCACCAATCGTCTCCTGCTGGTCCTGATTACGCTTTTCAGCGTCGCGGCAGCCAGCCTGGCTGGCTGGTTCATTGTGCGATCCATTACCCGACCGCTGAACGACGCGGTGATTTTTGCGGAGGCCATTGCCGATGGCGATCTCACCGGCAGCATTATCTCGCACGGTAAAGATGAAACCGGACTGCTACTCACCGCACTGATGGAGATGAAAACGCGCCTGCTGGAGATTGTGCAGCAGGTGCAAACCGGATCGGAAAACATCTCCAGCGCCGCCGCGCAGATTGTCGCGGGAAACCAGGATCTGGCTGCCCGCACGGAGGAGCAGGCCAGTTCCGTTGAACAAACGGCCGCGTCGATGGAGCAGATCACCGCTACGGTGAAGAACACCGCGTCCCACACCGGAGAAGCGACGAACCTGTCTGCCGATGCGGCTGCCGTGGTCAAAAACAACGGCGAGATGATGAAGCAGGTCACCAGCAAGATGCGCCTGATTAACGAAACATCGAACAGGATGTCCGACATTATCGACCTGATCGACGCCATTGCCTTCCAGACTAATATTCTGGCGCTAAACGCGGCGGTCGAAGCGGCGCGCGCGGGTGAGCATGGTCGCGGCTTTGCGGTGGTGGCGGGCGAGGTACGCCAGCTCGCGCAGAAAAGTGCAACATCTGCGAGTGAGATCCGCCAGCTGATTGAAAGCTCCACAAGCCAGACGCAGGACGGCATGAACCTTGTGGAGAAAGCCAGCGGGCTTATCAACGGCATGGTCGGCAACGTGGAGGAGATGGACGTAATCCTGCGTGAGATTCGCCAGGCCAGCCATGAACAGACGGAAGGCATCTCGCAGATCAACAGCGCGATTGGCCTGATAGACGCCACCACCCAGCAGAACTCCGCGCTGGTGGAGGAGTCCGTTGCGGCGGCGGCATCCCTTAACGAACAGGCGATGCACCTGAAAGAGCTGGTCCGGGTGTTCCGCGTGAGCGACGGCGTGCTGGCTTAATCCAGCTGGGAGATCTCCAGCGCCGCGCGGTCAATCACGCCGATAATCTGTTTCAACTGCGCGTCGCTGAGCTCTCCCTGATTAACCTTCAGATCCAGAACCGCTTTGAAGTTATCCAGCGCCCGCTTCATCTGCGGGTTTTTGCGCAGCTGGAACCCGACGGAGCGCGCCTTGATACGCGTCTGGATCTGCTCCAGCTGTTCCCGGTTGTCATCCAGCCACTGTTCTCCGGCGGCATTAATCGCAATCCGCTTCCGGCCGTTCTCTTCTTCGGTAATGGTGATAAGCGACTGATCCTGCAAGTAATCCAGCGTCGGGTAGATCACGCCAGGGCTTGGCGTGTAATGTCCCTGCGTCAGGTTTTCGATCTCTTTGATCAGTTCGTAACCATGGCTCGCGTTGCGGGTCAGGATATCCAGGATCACCAGCCGCAGATCGCCATGGCCAAAAAATCGTGGCCGGCGTCCGCCGCCGTCTTGTTCGTGTCGCATGTTTCTTCCTCAATTTGATATATCTAAACTATATCTAAGATATATTCAGATGCAATCTAAAAAATCTTGATTTCTGAGTTAATAGCAATCATTATCATTAAAAATTCATTCCGATATATCGTATTCACCTGAGAAGGGCATCAACATGGCATCTACCCGTTACCCTCAACGTGTCCGCAATGACCTGCGTTTTCGCGAGCTGAACGTGCTGCGCACTGAGCGAGTCAGCGCAGGATTTCAGCGCATTGTGCTAGGCGGCGAGGCGCTGGAGGGCTTTCGCTCTCGCGGCTTTGACGACCATACCAAAGTCTTTTTCCCGGCACCGGGCACCACTTTCGTGCCGCCTGTGGTGACCGATGAAGGCATCGACTGGGGCGACGGCGTGCGTCCGCAGGCGCGTGACTATACCCCGCTGTACGATGACGAAAAACATGAGCTGGCGCTCGATTTCTTCGTTCATGATGGCGGCATTGCCAGCAACTGGGCGGTAGAGGCGAAGGTGGGCGACAAGCTGACCATCGGCGGTCCGCGCGGTTCGCTGGTGGTGCCGGAAGATTACGCCTGGCAGCTGTACGTGTGCGACGAGTCGGGCATGCCCGCGCTGCGCCGCCGTTTAGAAGGCATCGCAAAACTGCCTGTTCGCCCGGCGATCCACGCCATCGTCACCGTGGGCGATGCGGCGTATCAGGACTATCTGGCGCACCTGAGCGGGTTCAACATCACCTGGGTTATCGGCCACAACGAGCAGGCGGTGGCCGACCATCTTGCCGCGCTGGCCGTGCCGGAAGAGGATTACTTTATCTGGCTGACCGGAGAGGGGAAAGTGGTGAAACGCCTGAGCCGTCAGTTTGAAACCGACGCAATTGACCCGCAGCTGGTGCGTGCCAGCGCGTACTGGCACGCCAAATAATCAGGCAGCGGGATCCAGCTGCGCTTCGCTCACCTGATGTTCGAGCGAGGCGCATACCTCTTTCAGCGCTTTCTCCTGCTGGGCAAAGTAGGCTTCCATATTGCTGAGCGACGAGACGAGCAGCCAGGACTCTTCCTTCTCCAGCTCTGCCAGCTCGTTCACCAGGGTGTCGATTTGCTCACGCACCTGAGCCATCTTTTTACGAATACGTTCCAGGTCGTTCAGTCTGTCGCTTGCCATCATCGGTTCGAATCCTTGTTGCAGACGGGCGACCAGCGAGCGAATGGCCTTCACGTCGCCGCGCTGTTTGGCCTGGTTGAGTTGCACCATCATCCTGTTGGCTTCCTCTTTTAAATCATCGGCAACCAGATCCGGGTGGCATAGCTTGCTCGCCTGACGCCAGAGCCGCTTCAGCTCGTTCCGATCCTCTTCAGAGAGATCCTTGCCTTTACGCAGGCGAACTTCGGCATCATGATGCTGTTCGCGATACTTCTTGTACTCTTCGTTGGCCTCATCGCGCGCCTGACGTGCCGGCTCTTCTTCACGCGTTAAACCGGTCTCCAGCTCCATCGCTTCGGCCAGCAGGTTGGCAATCAGATTGCTTTGCTGCTGAAGATGCTTGCGCGCCTCTGCCGCCTGAACGGAATCCGCAGGCAGATCTCGCCAGCGCCGGGTGAGCGTTGTCAGAACCTCTACGGCCTGCGCCATATAGTCCTGGCAGCGGCGGTAATCCTCTTCCCGACGACGCGTCTCCGCCTGCTGACGACGCAGGTTAAGCTCCGCCAGCGTTTTACGCAGGGCGAGGATCTGCTGCATCAACGGCCCGAGGCGGGAGAAATAGAGATCGTTGAACTCATCTAGCTGCTGTACCCGGGCGTTACGGCGATCAATCAGATCGCGCAGACGCTCTTCCAGGGCTTTCAGCTCCAGCTTGCTGGCCGCCAGCTGTGGGTCACGCCACGGGGTAACGGCGCGCTGGCTTTGCAGCCAGGTGGTGATAGCGCGAAGGGCTGCGGTGTAGTTTTTCTGCTCAAGCGCCGCGACGATGGACAGGAGTTCATCGTCAAAGGCTTCCTCTTTGAGACGTTTCAGCTGGCTCCGGATGATGTCGTCATCTTCCAGCTCAATGGCATTTTTAATGATTTCTAGCCGTTTGATCGGTGTGCTCATGATGCCTTTCGCTCTGGCGCTTAAGTATTTGAGTTAAGGTTAGTTGTTGTAAAAGCTACAGGAAATAATACACACGGATGATGATCGGCGCGATGGGGGATTTCTTTAGTTTTTAGGGTTTGTGAAAGAGTGAGAGTTATTGAATCTTCCTTCTGGAACGGGGAGCACGGGGTTAAATGTGACCTTAGAGTTCACTTTTGAATGCGTGAGCCGAGAAACTCGAAAATTTGGCGTTCTGGAGGCGCGCAGCGGCAGCGGTACGCCGCAATAACTGCCAGAGAATGCTTAACAGCATTAAGCATGATTAAAATACCCCAAATGTATAAGAAGTGCGGAGAGCCGGCACCAGGTGATCTTGCCGGTGTTGTTATCGGTCGGAACTAACAAGCCGTGACTAAAAGAGAGGATCTCTATACTACCTTCTCTATTTTGAACATCCACAGATCCCTTAATCGGGTGGCCGCCATCATCCTTAAGCCATAGATAAGCAGGAATAGCCATTTTTAAAATCCATTTCCATTGAGGGTAAACCCTCATTAATGGCTAAAAACGGATCGCAGGTGATACAAATTGTGTTATAGGTTCGTGTTATTTAATTTCGTTACTTATTGATGTTGAAAATAAAATTAATAAATTGATCTTCAGCAGTACGCATTACCGTTATAGCTCTTATGTTGCCCTTTTTGCCTGGCAGAAAGGAGGAATGATGGCATGTATACCGATTTATCCACCCCGCGGGCTGGAGATATTGCGCGAACACATAAGGCTCGCGCGGGCGCGTCACGAAGTCCAGGATATGGCCGCCCCGCTTACGTATACGTGGTTTTATGAGCGAGTAAGAAACGGCGGGCCGTGGGATTACAAACAACAAAAACGGGCTTATGCTGACTTCGGGAATTTCCATTACGGCGCTGTGGGTTATGCAGCGTGCATCCCTGCAAAGATTTTGCTTATTGCTGCCGGCGCGGCGCAGTGGAAAGCCGGCACATCAAGACCCGAATGGGGTAATTTCACGGGGGCCCCGCCGTTTGGTGATGATCCGATTGACCAATTTTGGATAAAGCAAGGCATCGACTATGTTAAACAGCATCACTTTTAGGACGCTGCACTGGATCGCCACTATTCTTATGGCCCTGGCGGTCGCGGGGTACTGTTATTTCCAACATATACAGCGTTTAACTGTTAGTGATCGGCTATATCAAGTTCGCCAGCTCACGCCCCGGACCTGGTTATACATTACTGAGTATGACGGCTCGAACATGACCACCGGGGAAGTGTATCGTTATTTTTTAGCGAGTAAGATTGACGGTGATCCGCTGGTGGCTCTCGAAAAACAACATATCGCGCCCACGCTTACAGCGAATACCGCCCGCGCAAAAGTTGAAGGCATAGGCAACAATATCTCATTTACTGTTCACGGCACTGTGTACAGCTTTACAACGTCCGCATTTTTTTATGATGCTGAGGGAATAGCGGCCGCGCCGTCAATTGACTTAACGGCCCGTGGCGAGAGCTGGGACAAGGGGAAATTTAGTCGATAGATAAATAACCCCTTGCGGTCGGGTCAATGATCCGATGAGCCGCGTGTAAGTTTTCACGGCGTACCCGTGCGATATTGGGAAACAGCTGCATCCACCGGGCAAAGGTCTGCCCCACATCAGCCAGGCGATTCAGCAGCGGATACGCGCTATCAGCGGCGCTCTGGCGCGTTCAGCCTTTTCGCACACTCAGAGCCACCCTTAAAACAGATCGTGCGCACAGCAGGGCGCTGGCGCGTCACAGCATGACCAAAAAAATCTTTCGCAGACCAAAATCGCTCTACACCGCACCCGCCTGCGGTTTTTGGATCATCAAATTTTTTCAGTTTTATTTTTCTACAAACCAGACTGCCAGACCTCGCCAGTGCTGGCGGCTTTGCGGAAAACCAGAACTGAAAAGATTGAAAAGAATTTCAGTGTTTTTCACTTTTATGGATCTGCGGAGGATCTAATGAAATTTGTAACTATCAGATAATTAATGATATTTAGGTTTTATGAGAAAAAAGATCAAAATTTAGGAGGCGAGAAGTTCAGGGAAAACCCGCACGGTGAGAGCTGGCGCGGGTTTGGGGGCAGGAAATCACTTAAAAAACTGAAACGTGTAGCAGTGCCTGTTTCATGCTGCATGTAATTTGTTAGGTATGACATGCAAAGTTTTTTCGCTATAGACAGTGGTGTTGCTGGGAATGTCTTTGTTCACAAATGACATAGCGCCGATTACAACGTTGTCACCGATGCGAATCTTATCTGCGATGATGCAGGAACCCGCGCCAATGCTGACATTGTTGCCAATAACAATGGATATCGGCTCTTTATGGACATTCGCACCGGTAATGCCAACCGTTATGTTCTGCCTGATACGCAAAGAGTGTCCGATGACAGCGGAGCCGTTTATCACTATCCCTTGATGGTGGGAAATCACCATTCCGGGTCCGATGTGTGCGCCCAACTGAATATCAGTTCCATATTTGAAAATGAGGTTTCTGTTTATCTTAGTAGCTCGTTTTTTCAGGAAGTTACTGTCTGAATGATGCCAGTATGAAGCAATGCGCCACCAGAAGTGGAAACGGCGATTAGGGCATTTGATAGCTTTATGCAGCACCCCGAACCACGAAAACTTCTTAGAACTCATCATTACTTCCTGGCGTAAGCATTCACGTAAATGATTTGCTCTGGCTTGTTTATCCATTACTTATCTTTCCCTTTCATTTGTCGCGGGAATTTAAAGTCAAAAGTCTATGGAAAGCAACTTTTTGGCCTATTAGTCATGTGTAAAGGGCTTTATCAAAACCTTGATGAGCGGGAGACTCTCTTACTTTCGTGCGACACTCATGTATTGAGTAACAAAAAAGCCACTCAATCGAGTGGCTTAACTGGATGATTCTAAAGCTAAAATTTGGTGGCCCCTGCTGGACTTGAACCAGCGACCAAGCGATTATGAGTCGCCTGCTCTAACCACTGAGCTAAGGGGCCGTGGCGGTGAATTATAAAGTAACTCCCCTCAGCAATCCAGCCATTCACACCTGCCTGCTGTTTTTATAAACAACGCATAATCAATCCTTTATACTTACCTTAAGATGCATAGACAGGAGTAGAGATGATCAACGATATTCTGGCCCCTGGCCTGCGGGTGGTGTTCTGCGGTATCAATCCGGGCAAGTCATCGGCGCACACCGGTTTTCACTTTGCTCATCCGGGAAATCGCTTCTGGAAGGTGATCCACCAGGCCGGTTTTACCGACAAACAGCTTAAGCCGGAAGAAGAGCAGCAGCTGCTGGATACGCGCTGTGGCATCACCATGCTGGTCGAGCGACCCACGGTGCAGGCGAGCGAAGTGAATCTGCATGAGCTGCGCGCTGGCGGGCGTGAGCTGATCGCGAAAATTGAAGACTATCAGCCCGCTGCGCTGGCGATCCTCGGCAAGCAGGCCTACGAGCAGGCGTTCAGCCAGCGCGGCGCCAGGTGGGGTAAGCAGAACATTACCATTGGCGTAACGCAGGTGTGGGTGCTGCCGAACCCGAGCGGGCTGAACAGGGCGACGCTGGACAAGCTGGTGGAGGCGTATCGGGAACTTGATGAGGCACTGGTGGTGAGGGGGCTTTAGCTCCTCTGCGGCCTGATGCCCTCACCTACAGAGAGAGGGCATAAACAAAAAAAAAGCTCCCGATTGGGAGCTTTTTCATTTCAGGACCGATTAATCGTCCAGGAAGCTTCGCAGTACTTCAGAGCGGCTTGGGTGACGCAGCTTACGCAGCGCCTTCGCTTCGATCTGACGGATACGTTCGCGGGTAACGTCAAACTGTTTACCCACTTCTTCCAGCGTGTGGTCGGTATTCATGTCGATACCGAAACGCATACGCAGCACTTTGGCTTCACGGGCGGTCAGGCCAGCCAGCACGTCGTGCGTAGCGGCACGCAGGCTCTCGGTGGTGGCAGAGTCCAGCGGCAGCTCGAGGGTGGTATCCTCGATGAAATCACCCAGATGCGAATCTTCATCATCACCGATTGGCGTTTCCATGGAGATAGGCTCTTTAGCGATTTTCAGCACTTTACGGATCTTGTCTTCCGGCATCAGCATGCGTTCAGCCAGCTCTTCCGGCGTCGGCTCGCGACCCATCTCCTGCAACATCTGGCGAGAGATACGGTTGAGTTTGTTGATGGTCTCAATCATATGCACCGGAATACGGATGGTGCGCGCCTGGTCTGCGATAGAGCGGGTGATCGCCTGACGGATCCACCAGGTAGCATAGGTGGAGAACTTGTAACCACGACGGTATTCAAACTTATCTACCGCTTTCATCAGACCGATGTTGCCTTCCTGAATCAGATCCAGGAATTGCAGGCCACGGTTGGTGTATTTCTTGGCGATAGAGATAACCAGACGTAAGTTCGCTTCAACCATCTCTTTCTTCGCACGGCGGGCTTTCGCTTCACCGATGGACATACGACGGTTGATGTCTTTCACCTGCTCGATGGTCAGGCCGGTCTCTTCTTCAATCTGATGCAGTTTTTGCAGGCCGCGCTGTACGTCTTCTTTCACGTCGTGCAGCTTTTCAGACCACGGCTTGTTCATCGCGATAGCGGCGTTGAACCAGGTTTCGCTGGTTTCGTTGCCGGTGAAGAGGGTGATGAAGTTCTTCTTCGGCATTTTGCACTGTTCAACGCACAGCTTCATGATGATACGTTCCTGGGTACGTACGCGATCCATCATCACGCGCATGCTGTTCACCAGGTAGTCGAACTGTTTTGGCACCAGGCGGAACTGTTTGAACACTTCAGACAGCTTCAGGATCTCTTCCTGAGCGGCGGCATGGCTGCGGCCTTTCGCTTTGATGGTGTCACGCGTCACTTCGTACTGGGTACGCAGCTCGGCAAACTTCTCACGCGCCAGTTCAGGGTCGATGCTGTTGTCGTCATCGCTGCTGTCGTCGTCTTCTTCTTCATCTTCGTCTTCGTCGTCATCCATCTCTTCCTGAGACAGCTCAGAACCGACGTGAGTGGCGGTTGGCGCCATATCTTCTTCAGCGTTCGGGTCGACAAAGCCAGTGATCAGATCGGACAGACGCGCTTCTTCCGCTTCGACGCGATCGTACTGCTCCAGCAGATAGGTAATCGCTTCCGGGTATTCGGCAACAGAGCACTGAACCTGGTTGATCCCGTCTTCGATGCGTTTTGCGATGTCAATTTCGCCTTCGCGGGTCAACAGTTCAACGGTACCCATTTCGCGCATGTACATGCGGACCGGGTCAGTGGTACGCCCGATTTCAGATTCCACGCTGGACAGGACCTGTGCAGCAGCTTCTTCCGCATCTTCGTCAGTGTTGTTGGAGGTTTCAGCCAGCAACAGATCATCGGCATCCGGTGCTTCTTCCATCACCTGAATGCCCATGTCATTGATCATTTGGATGATATCTTCGATCTGATCTGAATCGACGATATCTTCCGGCAGATGGTCATTGACCTCGGCATAGGTCAGATAGCCTTGCTCCTTACCGCGTTGGACAAGAAGTTTCAGCTGTGACTGCGGGTTTTGCTCCATAAGACGGTATCCACACTTAATTCGTTTGATTGGTGTCGGCGATGGGCTGCCAACCTTTAAAGCGAGGGCGTACTTATATTTTTGCCGCTGCCTCTCAGTGCGGCTGCCGGGGGCTTCCCGATCGATATTCGGCACTTAAGCCGTTAAATTTTTTATTTCTTCGCCAGTTCCTGGTTAATCATCCAGAGCTCCCGGCGTTCTTCGCTGCTCAGGCCATGGGTGCGCTCGCGAGCAATCAACTCTTCCTGGCGCAACTCAAGCATCGAATCAAACATATGGTTGAGCGAGTCGGTGAACGTTTTTTCTGCGATATCCTTATCTGCTATATCGTCCCACATCGACAGTTTTTCAAGGGTAGCGGCCTCTTTTGTGCCGCGATAATGCTCTAAAAGTTGTCCGGTGGTCAGACCTGGCTGAGACAAACAAGTGTTGACCAATTCTGAAAATAAGCCAAGCCCGGGCAATTTTTCGTGGTTCAAACCCGCCAGCGACGGCACTTGCGGAGCAAGTTCGGGGTTTTGCACCAGCAACCCTATCAGTATACGCATGGTTGTGCGTTTTAGCTGAGGCGCGGGGCGTACCGTGCCGTTTTCAGCCTGTTTCGGCATTAAACGTTCAAGCTGGCTGTCATCCAGAATGCCGAGCTTGTTGCCTAACTCCTGACGCAGATAGATGCGCAGCGTTTCGCCGGGCACCTGGCTGATTAACGGCAGCGCCAGCGTGCTGAGCTGCGCGCGCCCGTCAGGGGTACTCAAATCAACCTGCGGCATCAGGCTGTTAAACAGAAACGTGGAGAGCGGCTGAGCCTGCTCCATCCGCGCTTCAAACGCCGCTTTGCCCTCTTTACGCACCAGCGTATCCGGGTCTTCACCGTCGGGCAGGAACATAAAGCGTAGCTGACGCCCGTCGGTCATATACGGCAACGCGGTTTCCAGCGCTCGCCAGGCGGCGTCGCGTCCTGCGCGGTCACCGTCGTAACAGCAAATCACGTTGTTGGTGACGCGGAACAGCAGCTGGATATGGTCCGCCGTGGTGGACGTTCCCAGCGACGCAACGGCATAGTTAATGTCGTACTGCGCCAGCGCAACAACATCCATATAGCCTTCGACGACCAGAAGACGCGGAGGTTCCGCATTATCCTGCTGTGCCTCATAAAGACCGTAAAGCTGGCGGCCCTTATGGAAAATATCGGTTTCCGGGGAGTTAAGGTATTTCGGTAGGGCATCGCCCAGCACGCGACCACCAAAACCTATCACCCGGCCACGCTTGTCGCGGATCGGGAACATCACCCGTTCACGGAAGCGGTCGTAGCTTCGTCCCTGGTCGTTGGTGACCAGCATGCCTGCGTCGATGAGGGATTTACGATCTTCGCTATTGCCGCCAAAACGCTTTAACACGTTGTCCCAGCCGGGCGGGGCGTAACCAATAGCGAAACGCGCAATCACATCGTCACTCAGTCCGCGCTTGTTCAGATACTGACGCGCAGGCTCAGCCGCAGAGTGCTTAAGAGACTGTTGGTAAAACGAATTCAGGCCATCCATCAGTTGGTACAGCGTTTGCCGCTGATGGCGCTCGATCTGACTTGGCCCACTGCCTGCTTCATACGGCACTTCAAGGTTATGCATCGCCGCCAGCTCTTCGACGGTTTCAACGAACTCGAGCTTGTCGTAGTTCATCAAAAAATCGACGGCATTACCGTGTGCGCCACAGCCGAAGCAATGGTAGAACTGTTTTTCACCGTTTACGGTGAAAGAGGGGGTTTTTTCGTTATGGAACGGACAGCACGCATGGTAGTTCTTGCCCTGCTTTTTTAGCTTCACCCGCGCGTCGATGAGATCGACGATGTCGGTTCTGGCAAGCAGGTCATTGATGAAAACGCGTGGGATTCTTCCGGCCATATGCCCCAAAAATTTAAGCGACTTATAAACGAAAACAAGCCGCGCATTCCTTCCGGAAGCACGGCCTTACGACTACAACTCTGTCTGTCAATTGAGGGCTGTGGCCCTCAACAGATTAGTACAGACGAGTACGGCGTGCGTTTTCGCGAGCCAGTTTCTTCGCGTGACGTTTCACAGCGGAAGCTTTAGCGCGCTTACGTTCGGTCGTTGGTTTTTCATAAAACTCACGACGACGAACTTCAGCCAGAACACCTGCTTTCTCGCATGAACGTTTGAAGCGACGCAGTGCTACGTCGAACGGCTCGTTTTCACGTACTTTAATTACCGGCATGTAACTCTCACCTTTAATAAATTCGGTTTGCCGCTGGCATCAACGCCAGCTTATTTCAAAATGGTGCGGAATTTTACTGCAAATGCTGCTGCTTTGTAAAGCACCGATGCGATTTTGAAAGGGACTTTAATAAGGGTGAGGAGTATACACGAGGCTTCTTCCTGGGGCGAACAAAGTTTTACAACAATCCGCCCAGGCTCTACACTGCGCGGTATTGAAACGAGGTAAAACAAGTCATGCGTGTACTGGGTATTGAAACATCCTGCGATGAAACCGGCATCGCGATTTACGACGACGAAAAAGGGCTTCTGGCCAACCAGCTGTATAGTCAGGTGAAATTGCACGCTGATTACGGCGGCGTCGTGCCTGAACTGGCCTCTCGTGACCACGTGCGTAAAACGGTTCCCCTGATTCAGGCGGCGCTTAAAGAGGCCGGGTTGAGTGCAAAAGATATTGATGCCGTGGCCTATACCGCAGGGCCGGGCCTGGTCGGCGCGCTGCTGGTCGGCGCAACGGTAGGGCGTTCGCTGGCCTTCGCGTGGGATGTTCCGGCCATTCCGGTTCACCATATGGAAGGGCATCTTCTGGCGCCGATGCTGGAAGACAATCCGCCAGAGTTCCCGTTTGTGGCGCTGCTGGTTTCCGGTGGGCATACCCAACTGATTAGCGTAACGGGCATTGGCAAGTACGCGCTGCTGGGCGAGTCGATCGACGATGCTGCCGGTGAAGCCTTCGATAAAACCGCCAAGCTGCTGGGGCTGGATTACCCGGGTGGCCCGATGCTGTCGAAAATGGCGTCGCAGGGAACGGAAGGGCGCTTTGTCTTCCCGCGGCCGATGACCGACCGTCCGGGGCTGGATTTCAGCTTCTCTGGCCTGAAAACTTTCGCGGCGAATACGATCCGTAATAACGATGACAGCGAGCAGACCCGCGCCGATATCGCCCGTGCGTTCGAAGACGCGGTGGTGGATACGCTGATGATCAAGTGCAAGCGCGCGCTGGATCAGACCGGCTTTAAGCGTCTGGTGATGGCGGGCGGCGTGAGCGCTAACCGTACGCTGCGTGCGAAGCTTGCTGAGATGATGCAAAAGCGTCGCGGGGAAGTGTTCTACGCGCGTCCTGAATTTTGCACCGATAACGGGGCGATGATCGCCTACGCCGGGATGGTGCGTCTGAACGCCGGCGCAACGGCTGACCTGAGCGTGTCTGTGCGTCCGCGCTGGCCGCTGGCGGAACTGCCTGAGGCGTGAGTTTCTTTGCCCGGTGGCGCTGCGCTTACCGGGCCTACAAGATCCACGTGTGCTAACGTGCAATAAACCACCCTACACCCGCAACATTCCTTTCTCTTCCAGAAACGCAATAATCGTCGCTAAACCGTCACCCGCTTTCAGGTTGGTAAACGTCCACGGACGCTCGCCGCGCATGCGATTAGTGTCACGCTCCATTACCTCCAGCGACGCCCCCACGTACGGCGCGAGGTCGGTTTTGTTGATCACCAGAAAATCGGATTTGGTGATCCCCGGCCCGCCCTTGCGCGGGATTTTTTCCCCTTCGGCCACGTCGATGACGTAGATGGTGAGGTCCGCCAGCTCCGGGCTGAAGGTCGCGCTCAGGTTATCCCCGCCGCTTTCCACGAAGATCAGATCCAGATTGCCGAACTTCTCGCTGAGTGCTTCCACCGCCGCCAGGTTCATTGAAGCATCTTCGCGGATGGCGGTGTGCGGACAGCCGCCCGTTTCCACCCCCACGATGCGCTCTGGCTCCAGCGCACCCGCCTCGGTCAGGATGCGCTGATCCTCTTTGGTGTAGATATCGTTAGTGACCACCGCCAGATGGTACGTGTCGCGCATCGACTTGCAGAGCGCTTCCAGCAGGGCGGTTTTGCCCGACCCTACCGGGCCGCCTACGCCCACGCGCAGGGGATGTTTGTAATCAGCCATGTTGACTCCTCAGGAACGGAATAGTCGTGAATATTGGGTTTCATGGCGCGCAGAGGCGATGGCCGATAGCGGCGTAGCGGCCCCCAGCGCGTCGTCGTCACGTAAAAATGCCTGTTCAAACCTGGCGGCAAAATGGTCGCTCAGGTCGATAATCAGCTGTTGTGCGGCCTGCTGCCCAAACGGCACCAGCTTGACGCCCGCCATCACCGCGCTCTCAATCCAGCTGTAGCCGAGGCTCAGCACCAGCTCGCGCGCGCTAATGCCCCAGCGCACGCCGAGCCACGCCATGCCGCCGAGCTGGCTTCGCATCAACAGCGGCAGCCATTCTGGCGGGCAGGCGGGTTCCCAGCTCTTAATCAGCCGCGTAAAGGCCGCGCCACGGTTGCGTTCTTCATCGCGCAGCTCGCGCGTTTCCCGGCAGGCGAGCAGGTATGCCGTCCAGCGTTTTGCTGTCGCGACGTCCTGCTTCTCGCAGGCACGATACAGGCGGATAAACAGCGGCAGGTCGACGCAGAAAAAGCTCTGCTCCATCTGCTGGATCTGCCAGCGCCTGAAGGCCTCAGCGTCCGTGACCCACCCGGCCTCGACAGCCCACTCCAGCCCCTGCGACCAGGTAAACGATCCGACAGGCAGGCTACTGCTGGAGAGCTGCATCAGGCGCAGCCGCTGGCGGGCGTGCTCCATCAGCTCATCAGCGCCAGCAGGGCGGAGACGATCAGCCCGCCGCCGAAGGTTTTACGCAGGCCGTCGTGACGGCGCAGCAGCAGCCCTGCGGCGAAGCTGGCGCACAGCACCGTGGCGCTGGCTAACATAAACCCGCTGGTGAAGAGCCAGAAGCTGTGGCCGGACATCTCCACGCCGTGCGCCCAGCCGTGGAACATCGCCAGGGCTGGCACCGCCAGCAGCAGGCGATTTTCAGTCTTAAACATCATCACGCCGCAGACCGCCAGCGAGACGATAATCAGCATCTCCATGCCGCTAAAGCCGCCGAGCAGGCTGCCCGCAACGGCGCCAGCAAGCATCATGCCGAGCGTCGCTAACGGCAGCAGCAGCTTGCGGCCGCTCAGGGCGGAGAGCACGCCAGCCCCCGTCAGCATCAGCAGGTGATCCAGCCCGGTCAGCGGATGGAGAAATCCGGCCTGGAAGCTGTCGGTCCCGTGGCCGGGATGGGCAAGCGCCGGAACGGAAAAGGCCAGCAGAAACAGCGGTAAATACTTGCGCATGATGAGTCCTTAATGTGAATGAGCGTGGGAGTGGCTATGGCTGTGGGCATCGCTGGTGTAAGCGCCCGCTTCCGGTTCAAACGGCAGGCTGGCGAAGGTCACCTCCAGCCCGAACTGACGCAGCATGTCGTCGAGGACGTGGTCGTGGTGATAGCGCAGTTCGCCAGGCATGATTTGCAGCGGTACGTGACGATTGCCCAGGTGATAACAGGCGCGGGCGAGCAGGAACGGGTCGGCGCAGCGCACCACGGAAACCGACTCCGGGGCGGCGATCACTTCGATCACCTCGCTGCCATCGTCGGTAGTCAGCAGGTCGCCCCCGCGCAGCAGCAGGCCGCGCGGCAGCATTAGCCCGGCTTCGCGGCCGTCGTTCAGCGCCACGCGGGCGCGGCTTTTTACCCGCACGTCAATCGGCAGCGTCACGCTGGCGGTGACGGGGTGCACGTGGTCCAGGCGTTGGGTTAAATAGATCATCATCACTCCTCAAAACAGAAAATAGCGTTGCGCCATCGGCAAAACCTCTGCCGGTTCGCTGGTGATCAATTCGCCGTCGACGCGTACCTCATAGGTTTGCGCGTCAACGGTGATATTCGGCTGTAAATCGTTGTGGATCATGTCGGCCTTTTTCACCGACCGGCAGCCGCTCACCACCGCGGTGGCGCTTTGCAGTCCGAGCCGCTGCGGAATGCCGCTGGCATCAGCAGCCTGGGAGACAAACGTCAGCCGCGTGGCGTGGCGTGCGGCGCCAAGGGCGCCAAACATCGGGCGGTAATGCACCGGCTGCGGCGTGGGGATCGAGGCGTTGATGTCGCCCATCGGCGCGCAGGCGATCATCCCGCCTTTGACGATGGTGGCGGGTTTGACGCCAAAGAAGGCGGGGGACCAGACCACCAGATCCGCCAGCTTGCCCGCCTCAATCGATCCCACTTCATGGGCGATGCCGTGGGTCAGTGCCGGGTTGATGGTGTATTTGGCGACATAGCGCTTCACGCGGAAGTTATCGTTATCGCCGGTCTCTTCCGGCAGTGCGCCGCGCTGCACCTTCATGCGGTGCGCCACCTGCCAGGTGCGGATAATCACTTCCCCCACGCGGCCCATTGCCTGTGAATCTGACGAGGTGAGCGAGAACGCGCCGATATCGTGCAGCACGTCTTCGGCGGCGATGGTCTCCCGGCGAATGCGGGATTCGGCAAACGCCACGTCCTCGGCGATATCCGGGTCGAGGTGATGGCAAACCATCAGCATGTCCAGGTGCTCGTCGATGGTGTTGACCGTGTAGGGCAGCGTCGGGTTGGTGGAGGAGGGCAGAATATTCGGGTGCGCGCAGGCGGTGATGATATCCGGCGCATGGCCGCCGCCCGCCCCTTCGGTGTGGAAGGTGTGGATGGTGCGCCCGGCGATGGCGGCCAGCGTGTCTTCGACAAAACCGGATTCGTTCAGCGTGTCGCTGTGCAGCGCCACCTGAATATCCATCTCTTCAGCGACCTCCAGCGAACAGTTGATGGCCGCAGGCGTCGCGCCCCAGTCTTCGTGGATCTTAAGCCCGATGGCACCTGCCGCGATCTGCTCGCGCAGCGCGTCCGGGTTGGAGCCATTTCCTTTACCCAGCAGGCCAATATTCACCGGCAGCGTATCGGCGGCCTGCAACATGCGGGCGATATACCACGGCCCCGGCGTGCAGGTGGTGGCGTTTGTGCCTGCCGCAGGCCCGGTGCCGCCGCCGATCATGGTGGTGACGCCGGACACCAGCGCCTCTTCCGCCTGCTGCGGACAGATCCAGTGGATGTGCGTGTCGATCCCGCCTGCGGTGACGATCTTCCCTTCGGCGGCAATCACCTCCGTTGCCGCGCCAATCGGGATCGTCACGCCGGGCTGAATGTCCGGGTTTCCGGCTTTGCCGACGGCGAAGATCCGCCCATCTTTTACGCCGATATCCGCTTTCACGATCCCCCAGTGATCGACGATCAGCGCGTTGGTGAGCACCAGATCCACACAGTCGTCGGCGGTCATCTGCCCCTGTCCCATGCCGTCGCGGATCACTTTTCCGCCGCCGAATTTAACCTCTTCGCCGTAGATCGTGAGATCGTCTTCCACTTCGATCCACAGCTCGCTGTCGGCCAGCCGCACTTTATCCCCGGTAGTGGGGCCGAACATATCGGCATACGCCTGGCGTGAAATCTCAGTCATGTTTCACCTCGCCCATGACCTCGCCGCGAAAGCCGAAAATGCGCTGTGCGCTCGTCACCTGCACCAGCGTCACTTCCCGCTTCTGGCCGGGCTCGAAGCGCACAGCAGTGCCGGCAGGGATGTTCAGCCGGTAACCCCGGGTGGCCTCGCGATCGAACTTCAGCGCCGGGTTGACCTCGTAAAAGTGGTAGTGCGATCCCACCTGGATCGGCCTGTCGCCGTGGTTTTCCACGATCACACTTCGGGTTTCGCGCCCGACGTTGAGAGCAATGTTGCCGGACTGGATCCGGTATTCCCCTGGGATCATCACGCGCTCCTTACACGATCGGGTTGTGGACGGTGACGAGCTTGGATCCGTCCGGGAAGGTGGCTTCCACCTGGATATCCGGGATCATCTCCGGCACGCCCTCCATCACCTGATCGCGCGTCAGGACGTGGCGGCCAGCTTCCATCAGCGAGGCGACGGTTTCGCCATCGCGCGCGCCTTCCATAATAAAGGCGCTGATCAGCGCGACCGATTCCGGGTAGTTGAGCTTTACCCCGCGCGCGAGGCGGCGCTCGGCAACCAGCGCGGCGGTGAACAGCAACAGCTTGTCTTTTTCTCTGGGAGTCAGTTCCATAGCGTTTCTCTTATGTCTGCCAGATACGCGGCGAGCAGGCGGTTTTGGGGGTTAAAAGCGGGCGAAGCGACTGCCAGATATCGCGCATCACCTGCTGACAAATCAGGTTGTCGTGGGAGAGAAAACGCACCGACAGCAGAGCGTCGGTGAGCGTGGCGCCCGCAAAAGTATCCAGCGGGGCGAGAAGCGCACGCACCGCGTCGAGATGTGCTTCCCGGGCCGGATAGAACAGCAGCGTGCCGACCCACGGATGGTCCGCGACGGGCGTCAGATCGCCACCGCTGAGATGCAGTCGCTCAATCAGACGCGGCTCGCCATCCACCCACACCTCAAGGCGGCTCTCCAGCGTGCCGTGGCTGAAGGTTTCGTTTATCACCGGACGGCCCAGACAGTACAGCTCCCACGCCAGCAGCGTGCTGGAGGCCTTCAGGTGAAAGACGGAACGCAGCGCGGCGTTAGCGCCGGGGAAAATAATGGTGTCCTGCGGCAGCCACTCCAGCGTGGCCTCTTCGTCGAGATAAAAATGCTGACTGAGGCAGGCCAGCGGGCCGCTGCTGCGATAGAACTTACTGGCGCCGGGCATGGTGATGAGGGCATGGCTTTTGGCGTCGAGCCGCACGGAAATATCCAGCGTATCCCCGCCCACAATTCCGCCTGGCGGGTGCAGCAGGTAAAGGTGGCAAGTTTCCCCTTCGGGATAAAACGGACGCTGAACGGTAAGCGGCCCGCTGTGACGCGCGGAATGGAGGAGGGTTTTCTCAGGGGTATGACAAAACTGGAGGGCAAGCGAGGCCTGCCAGCCTTTGTATGAATTATCAGTGACCTGAGTTGCTAACATGGTGCTTCCATTTCCACACTATCGGGATACGTTTCAGTATGCCCTGGCGGAAATGAAGGCTGTCATATGAGTCGCTTATGGATAAAAAACCGGCTCATGTGAGCCGGTTTCAGTAATGCAGGCCGGGTAAGCGCAGCGCCACCCGGCAAGAAAGGCTACCGATAATCCTCTGCATCCACATCATACCCCGACGGCTCCCAGCGGATCGCCAGCAGCGACGCCAGACCGATAAACGGCGCCAGCGCAATCACCCAGAACACGGCGGTATCCAGCGAGGCGACCAGCAGCGGGAACAGAAACAGTGACAGCGTTGAACTGCTGCGCATCAGCGTCTGGTTAAGCCCCACACCCACGCCGCGCAGCGAGGTCGGGTAGCTCAGGGAGGCAAACGTCATGGTATGCGCACCGGGACCAAACCCCTGACCAAACAGGAACAGCGCCAGCATCGCGACGGCGAACACGCCTTCCGTAGCCCCGTCAGGCCGGCCAATCAGCGCCAGGCCGAGCAGTGCCGCCAGCTGGCACGCATAACCCGCCAGAGACATCCGCCATGCGCCGAAGCGCGGAACATAGCGCACCGCCAGCAGCCCGCCGACAAACGCGAACAGCAGATTAAGCGCCAGCGAGATCAGAATGGTAGTCAGCATCGACTGCACAAAGAAGCTGGAGATGATCACCGGCAGGCCAAAGGCTACGGCGTTATAGGCGAACGAGGAGACGACCGACAGCAGTGTGGCGAGCGTGGTACGCCGCAGATAGATACCGCGGAACAGGTTCAGGTAGTTCGACCATTTTGCCTTGTTCACGACAGGCGCGGGCTGGTCGAGCGCATCCTGCGGTACGTGGGCATTAATGTTGTAAGACTGTCGCAGGATGGACGCCGCCTCCTTCAGATTGCCCTGATTCGCCGCCCAGACCGGGGATTCGCTCATATAGCGGCTGCGGATGGCGATAATCACCAGCGCGGGCACCGCGCCAAAGCCAAGGATCAGACGCCAGAGCCAGTCGCTGTGGCTTTCCGGCAGCACGGCGTAAAAGAAGAGCACCAGAAGATAAGAGATGCTGATGGCCGCGTACCAGGTGGGGCACCACATTGCGACGCTGGAGGCTTTATTCCCCGGGCCTTTCAGCCTGGCGAACTCGCTGAGAAACGCCATCGCCACGGGAAGGTCGATCCCCACGCCAAGACCCATCACAAAGCGCGCGCCCGCCAGCACATATTCGTTCGGGGCCAGCGCACAGGCGATGGCGGCCACCACGAAGAACACCATGTCGGCCATAAAGACGCGGTAGCGCCCGATTTTATCCGTAAGATAGCCGCCGAGCAGCGCCCCGACAATCGCGCCAAATGTAATGGCTGAAGCCACCATGCCGGTACCGGCGGGGGTCAGGTTAAATTCTCGGGTGATGTCTTTGATGCCGAACGCCAGCGCGCCGAGATCGTAGGCATCGAGGAAAATTCCCCCGAGCGCGATACCGACCACGATGCGGGCATTGGCCCGGCCCTGAGAGCCGTCATTAACGAGACGTGAAACGTCCGATGCGCTGCGTACCCACCTGATGTCGCCATCCGGGGTGTTTCCTGCCGCGGGAAGGGGAGTTGAATCTGTGATTTCTGCCATTTTCTTTTTGTGTGGTTGTGTTGTGTCTCTAACAGTTACCACAGGCAGAAGGTGACAAAAATCACATTTGGTTATAAGGCATAACGAACGGTTTACTGAGCGTCTTTCTTTTTACGCCTGAGCTTCGTCCAGATCTTCGTTTCCTGACGACGCCACAGGCGCTGAATGTTGTCGTGGTGGCGCAACAGGATCAGACACGAGAGCATCGACACCGGGAAGGTAAACTGCGGTTTAAACCACCAGACATAAAACGGGGCGATCAGCGCGCTGACGATGGCGCCCAGCGACGAATAACCGCTCAGCAGGATGGTCAGCAGCCAGGTGCCCGCCATCACGCCGGTGAGATCCCAGCCGATCGGCGCAATCGCGCCAAACGCGGTGGCCACGCCTTTACCGCCTTTAAACCCAAAGAAAACAGGCCAGATGTGGCCGACGCAGGCGGCGATGGCAATCAGCCCCAGCCAGAAGGGGGTGACGCCGAGCGCATACGCGCCCCAGACGGGAAGCATTCCTTTCAGAACATCAAAAATCAAAACCGCTACGGCTGCTCCCTTGCCGCCAATTCGTAGTACATTGGTCGCCCCCGGATTCCCGGAACCACTTTCACGCGGGTCAGGCAACCCGGCGATGCGGCAGACCAGAATGGCGCTGGAGATTGAGCCGCAAAGGTAGGCGAGGATAATCATCCCAGGCGCGATTGCACTCATAACGCTGTTCCGTTTTGAAAATGTATCTGTATTCTCAGCATCTGTGGATAATACGCATAATTCGCCGGAAGTGGTATCCGGTTTAGCCAAAAAGCAGGCAGGTCGTGATGGATATTGTATTTATAGAGCAACTTTCGGTAATCACCACAATTGGTGTTTACGACTGGGAACAGACCATCGAGCAGAAACTGGTGTTCGATATCGAAATGGGCTGGGATAACCGCAAGTCAGCGAAAAGCGATGATGTGAATGACTGTCTGAGCTACGCCGACATCAGTGAAACGGTCATCGCCCATGTGGAAGGGCAACGTTTTGCGCTGGTAGAACGCGTGGCGGAAGAGGTGGCAGACCTGCTGCTGAGCAAATTTAACTCCCCGTGGGTGCGCATTAAGCTAAGCAAGCCGGGAGCGGTGGCGCGCGCCGCCAATGTGGGCGTGATTATCGAGCGTGGCACAAATCTGAAAGGAAAGATTTAACGTCATAATAGCTAAACCATTTTAGGTTATATCGGTCTTAAAGCTGTATCTTTCACGGTTGTCCGCGTGGGACACCGTTTTTTTATATCTTTTTAGGGGTTTATAGATGAGCGATATGCACTCGCTGCTGGTGGCGGCAATACTGGGTGTGGTCGAAGGATTGACGGAGTTTTTGCCGGTGTCCAGTACGGGCCATATGATTATCGTTGGCCATCTCCTGGGCTTTGAAGGCGATACCGCAAAGACGTTTGAGGTGGTGATCCAGCTGGGCTCTATCCTGGCGGTAGTCGTGATGTTCTGGCGTCGTCTGTTTGGTCTGATCGGCATCCACTTCGGGC
Source organism: Enterobacter cloacae complex sp. IR5403 (assembly GCF_049238705.1). Lineage (NCBI taxonomy): Bacteria > Pseudomonadati > Pseudomonadota > Gammaproteobacteria > Enterobacterales > Enterobacteriaceae > Enterobacter > Enterobacter cloacae complex sp. IR5403. Next base: position 128,865 of record NZ_JBMKHP010000004.1, read on the forward strand.
GTTTGCCGCAGCGTGAAGGAGAGGGCAAGGGGCGCCTGACGCTGATTCATATTCTGCTGGGGATGATCCCGGCAGTGGTGCTGGGGCTGGTGTTCCACGACACCATTAAATCGCTCTTCAACCCGATTAACGTGATGTACGCGCTGGTGGTCGGCGGCTTCCTGCTGATTGCCGCCGAAGTGCTGAAGCCAAAAACCCCGCGTGCGGAAGGTCTGGACGATATGACGTATCGTCAGGCGTTTATGATTGGCTGCTTCCAGTGTCTGGCGCTGTGGCCGGGCTTCTCCCGTTCAGGGGCAACCATTTCCGGCGGGATGTTGATGGGCGTGAGCCGTTACGCGGCGTCTGAGTTCTCGTTCCTGCTGGCGGTGCCGATGATGATGGGCGCCACCGCACTGGATCTCTACAAAAGCATCGGCTTCCTGACCGTCGGCGACATTCCGATGTTCGCCGTGGGCTTTATCACCGCCTTTATTGTGGCGCTGATCGCCATCAAAACCTTCCTGCAACTGATTAAGCGTATCTCGTTTATTCCGTTCGCGATTTACCGCTTTATCGTCGCGGCTGCCGTGTACGTGGTCTTCTTCTGATGACCGACCGCCCTCAGTCTTTCGGCTGAGGGCAACGTTTTTCCTTCCACGCTGCAACTGCATCAATCCGCCGCTTCGTCAGCTCTTCGCGGATCGCCGGGCCTTTAAACCCTGCTTCCACCACCTCTTTCGTTGGCACCGCTTTCGCTACGTCCCACGCCTCACGCAGCAAACGCCCCTGCGGATAATCGGACGCTTCAAACCCGGTGCGGCCGCGCACGTCGGCTTCGCTGGTCAGCGCAATTTGCTCCACGCGCTGCGGCTTGCGCCAGGCGTCGATGTTATCGAACAGCCTGACGATGGTGGCGGGTTTCAGGATCGGGAAGGTGTGGATCAGGTCGTGAAACTCGGCCACCAGTTTTGCCAGATCGCGAATGTCATTCGGCACGCGCAGGCGCTGGCAAAGCCCTTCAACCAGCTTCACGCCAGCCGGACCGTGCCCGTGGTGGCGTGGCCACAACGCCTTTGGCGTTAACCCTTTGCCGAGGTCATGGCAGAGGGTGGAAAAGCGCACGTCCACCTCCGGGCTGAGCATGGCGGCCATGCTCAGCGTCATCAGGGTGTGAATGCCGGTATCAATTTCCGGGTGCCATTTCGCCGGGGCGGGCACGCCAAACAGCGCGTCTATTTCCGGGAACAGCACTTTCAGCGCCCCGCAGTCGCGCAGAACCTGGAAAAAGACCTGTGGATTGCGGGTAGTCAGGGCGTTTTCGGTCTCTTTCCAGACGCGTTCTGGCGTCAGGTGTTCCAGCTCGCCCGCGTCGGTCATGGCCGTCATCAGCGCCATCGTCTCGTCGGCAATGCGGAAGCTGAGATGGGCATAACGGGCGGCAAAACGCGCCACGCGCAGTACGCGTAACGGATCTTCAGAAAAGGCGGGGGAAATATGGCGTAAAAGACGGTCACGCAGATCGTTCTGGCCGCCGTAGACATCGATAATATGGCCGTTTTCGTCCTGCGCCAGGGCATTAATGGTGAGATCGCGGCGCAGTAAGTCCTGCTCCAGCGTTACATCCGGCGCGGCATAGCAGGTGAAGCCGGTATAACCGGAACCGGATTTCCGTTCGGTACGCGCCAGGGCGTACTCTTCGCGGCTTTTCGGATGGAGGAACACAGGAAAATCGCGGCCTACCTGCTGGTAGCCCGCGTCAATCATCGCTTCGGGCGTGGCACCGACCACGACCCAGTCTTTATCTTTGACCGGCAGACCTAATAACGCATCACGTACCGCACCACCGACCAGATAACTCTTCACGCCAACACTCCCGTTTTCTCTTTTCGCAAGATGATACGTAAGTGTGGCAGAGAAGACGAGTTAGTTCATCCAGCGGTCTTTACGTTTACGGCTCGGGATAAGGTGAGGAAGCACCAGACCCAGCACCAGACCGACGCCCAGCACCCCGCCGCCATACATAAACCACTGCATGATGATGGTGCGTTGTTTGTCATCCAGCTGGAGATTCGCGGCGTTCACTTTCTTCTGCGCGACGATGAGCTCATTTTTCAGCTTCTGATTTTCATCTTTCAGACCGGCGATCACGCTGTCGCTTTGCGCCACTTTCTGCTGCATCTCTGCGGTGCGCTGGTTCCAGGTGCCGTCAATGTTGTTCAGCTTGTCGGTCAGGGTTTTCACCTGATTTTCCAGATCCGGCACGCGGGTGCGCAGGCTTGGCACCGTGCTCAGCTCTTTCAGCGGGATCCATGAGGTGCGGCCAGAGCTGTCACGAACCTGACCGTAATTGGTGTCTGCATTGGTTTGCAGCAGAGTCACTTCCTCGCCGGCATTTACCGTACCCACGAGGCGATAATTGTCTCCAGGGCCGCTGCGTACCCATGTATTCAGTTCATCAGAAACGTAACGTTTCTCTTCAGCGTGGACCGCGGTTGCGGCGCTAAAAGCGAGTAAAGTAAGTCCAATCAGGCGTAATTTAAGCATATCAGTCGTTATTTTCATAAAAAGTGGAACGATAGTAGTGGGATCAGTGTCGCTACGCAAAGGATTCATCATCAATCGGAATCATCTGTGTCATGATTTCCACCGCTTTAAACTTTTACGCCCGTCAAATTGCTCATTGCGTGGCAATTTGGCGCAAAATACTATGTACTGACAAACAAATGGCGAGGAAGTTCGCCTTCATCGACGCGTCTGTGACGCACGCAAAAGTACAAGGCTATGGCACAAGAGATCGAATTAAAGTTTATCGTCGAAAAAGACAGCGCTGACGCGCTCCGCCAGCATCTGAATACGCTGTCCGGCGAGCACCATGAACCCGTACAGCTGCTCAACATCTATTACGAAACGCCGGACAACTGGCTGCGCAACCACGATATGGGCCTGCGCATCCGGGGTGCGAACGGGCGCTACGAGATGACGATGAAAATCGCCGGTCGCGTGGTGGGCGGTTTGCACCAGCGTCCGGAATACAATATCGACATCAGTAAGCCAGAACTTGAGCTGGATCGTTTTCCGGCGGAAGTGTGGCCGGAGGGGACGCTGCCCGCAACGCTGTCGGGAGAGGCGCAACCGCTGTTCAGCACCGATTTCTGGCGCGAAAAATGGCTGGTGACGGAAGGCAAGAGCCGCATTGAGATCGCGTTTGATCGGGGTGAAATTAAGGCGGGTGAAGAGCAGGAGCCGATCTGCGAACTGGAACTCGAACTGCTGGAAGGCGAGGCGAACGACGTGCTGAAGCTGGCGCGCAAGCTGGTGAACCAGCCTGGCCTGCGTCAGGGCAGCCTGAGTAAAGCGGCGCGCGGCTATCACCTGGCCGCCGGAAATGCGCCGCGCGTGCTGCGAGAAACCCCGATTCTGCGCGTTGTGCCGAAAGCCTCCGTTGAGCAGGGCATGGAAGCGGCGCTGGAGCTGGCGCTCTCTCAGTGGCAGTACCACGAGGAGCTGTGGGCGCGTAACGTGAAAAATGCCAAAAAACAGGTGCTGGCCGCTATGGGGCTGGTGCGTCATACCCTGACGCTCTTTGGCGGCATTGTACCGCGTAAAGCCAGCACTCACTTACGTGATTTGCTCACTCAAACCGAAACGCTGATGCTTTCCGACGTGTCGGCACAAACGGCGATCTACAGCCCGCAAAACGCCAGCGCGAAACTGGCGCTGACCGAGTTTCTGGTGACGCGCGGCTGGCGTATTTTCCTCGATGCGAAAGGGCAGACCAAAATCGCGGAAAACTTCAAACGTTTTGCGGATATCCACCTCTCCCGTCACGCGGCCGAGCTGAGAACCACCTTTGCGCATCCGCTGGGCGACCAGTATGGCGATCAGCTTCCCCGCCTGGCGCGTAACATCGACAGCATGTTGCTGCTGTCGGGGGCGTATGAGGGCGTGAAGGCGCAGGCCTGGCTGGAGAACTGGCAGGGGCTGAAGCATGCCATCGAGACCCGTCAGCAGATCGAGATCGAGCATTTCCGCAACGAGGCCATTTCGCAGGATCCGTACTGGCTGCACAGCGGAAAACGTTAAATTCTGGCAAGGAACCCCTGATATGCCGCTTTCTTCGCAGTTACAGCAGCACTGGCAGACCGTTTGCGAACGCCTGCCTGAGTCGTTACCCGCGTCATCGTTAAGCGAGCAGGCGAAAAGCGTGCTCACGTTCAGTGATTTTGTGCAGGAGAGCGTCAGCGCCAACCCGGACTGGCTGGCAGAGCTGGAAAGCGCGCCGCCGCAGGCTGACGAGTGGCGGCATTATGCTGGCTGGCTGCAAACCGCGCTGGCAGAGGTGGCAGACGAAGCCACGCTGATGCGCGTTCTGCGTCAGTTCCGCCGCCGGGTGATGGTACGCATTGCCTGGGCGCAGGCGCTGGAGCTGGTGAGCGAAGAGAGCACCTTGCAGCAGTTGAGCGAGCTGGCGCAGACGCTGATTGTCGCCGCGCGGGACTGGCTCTACGCCGCCTGCTGTAAAGAGTGGGGCACGCCGTGCAGCGAAGACGGGGTTCCGCAACCGCTGTTGATTCTGGGGATGGGCAAGCTGGGCGGCTGCGAGCTTAATTTCTCCTCAGACATCGATCTGATTTTTGCCTGGCCGGAGAACGGCTCCACGCGCGGCGGTCGTCGCGAGCTGGACAACGCCCAGTTCTTTACTCGCCTGGGGCAGCGGCTGATTAAGGCACTGGATCAGCCCACGCAGGATGGTTTTGTCTACCGCGTGGACATGCGTTTGCGTCCGTTTGGCGACAGCGGTCCGCTGGTGCTGAGCTTTGCCGCGCTGGAAGATTATTACCAGGAGCAGGGGCGCGACTGGGAGCGTTACGCGATGGTCAAAGCGCGGATCATGGGTGACAGCGACGATGCCTGGGCCAACGAGCTGCGCGCCATGCTGCGCCCGTTCGTGTTCCGCCGCTACATCGACTTCAGCGTGATCCAGTCCCTGCGAAATATGAAAGGGATGATTGCCCGCGAGGTGCGTCGCCGTGGCCTGAAGGACAACATCAAGCTCGGCGCGGGCGGTATTCGTGAGATCGAATTTATCGTCCAGGTCTTCCAGCTGATACGCGGCGGGCGTGAACCTTCTCTGCAATCCCGCTCGCTGCTGCCGACCCTGAGCGCTATCGAGCAGCTGCATCTGCTGCCGGAAGGCGACGCGCAAACGCTGCGTGACTCTTATCTCTTCCTGCGTCGTCTGGAAAATTTGCTGCAAAGTATCAACGACGAACAGACCCAGACGTTACCGGGCGACGAGCTGAACCGGGCGCGTCTGGCCTGGGGGATGCGGGTGGATGACTGGGCGGCGCTGGCGCAACGGCTGGAAGCGCATATGGCGGGCGTGCGCCGCATCTTTAACGATCTGATCGGCGACGATGAAAGCGAATCGCAGGACGATGCGCTCTCCGAGCACTGGCGCGAGCTGTGGCAGGACGCGCTCCAGGAAGATGACACCACGCCGGTGCTGGCGCACTTAAGCGACGATGCCCGCCATCGCGTGGTGGCGCTGATTGCCGATTTCCGCTTCGAACTGAACAAACGCGCCATTGGCCCACGCGGTCGTCAGGTGCTGGATCATCTGATGCCGCATCTGCTGAGCGATGTCTGCTCCCGCGAGGATGCGCCGGTGCCGCTGTCGCGCATGATGCCGCTGCTGAGCGGGATCGTCACACGTACCACTTACCTTGAACTGTTAAGCGAGTTTCCCGGCGCGCTGAAGCACCTGATTTCCCTCTGCGCCGCCTCGCCGATGGTGGCGAACAAGCTGGCGCGTTATCCGCTGCTGCTGGACGAACTACTCGACCCGAATACGCTCTATCAGCCGACGGCGACGGACGCCTACCGCGACGAGCTGCGTCAGTATCTGCTGCGCGTACCGGAAGAGGACGAAGAGCAACAGCTTGAGGCGCTGCGCCAGTTTAAGCAGGCGCAGATGCTGCGCGTGGCGGCGGCAGATATCGCCGGCACCCTGCCGGTAATGAAAGTGAGCGATCACTTAACCTGGCTGGCGGAAGCGATCATCGACGCGGTTGTCCATCAGGCGTGGGTGCAGATGGTGGCCCGCTACGGGCAGCCGAAACACCTTGCAGAACGCGAAGGCCGCGGTTTTGCGGTGGTGGGTTACGGCAAGCTGGGCGGCTGGGAGCTGGGCTACAGCTCCGATCTGGATTTGATTTTCCTCCACGACTGTCCGGCAGACGTCATGACCGACGGCGAACGTGAGATTGACGGGCGGCAGTTCTACCTGCGTCTGGCCCAGCGCATCATGCACCTGTTCAGCACCCGCACCTCATCCGGCATTCTGTATGAAGTGGATGCGCGTCTGCGCCCGTCCGGCGCGGCAGGCATGCTGGTCACCTCGACGGAGGCTTTCGCCGACTATCAGAAGAACGAAGCCTGGACGTGGGAGCATCAGGCGCTGGTGCGCGCCCGCGTGGTGTATGGCGATCCGCAGCTCAAAACGCAGTTCGATGCGATCCGCAAGGCGGTCATGACGACCCCGCGCGAGGGCAGTACGCTGCAAACCGAAGTGCGGGAAATGCGGGAGAAGATGCGCGCGCACCTTGGCAACAAACATCGCGATCGCTTTGATATCAAAGCCGATGAAGGCGGCATTACCGATATTGAGTTTATCACTCAGTACCTGGTGCTGCTGCACGCACACGATAAGCCGAAGCTGACCCGCTGGTCGGATAACGTGCGCATACTCGAACTGCTGGCGCAGAACGACATTATGGACGAGCAGGAGGCGCAGGCATTAACCCGCGCCTACACCACGCTGCGTGATGAGTTGCACCATCTGGCCTTACAGGAACAGCCGGGCCATGTGGCGCTGGACTGTTTCACCGATGAACGCGCGCAGGTGACCACAAGCTGGCAGAAGTGGCTGGTGGAACCGTGCGTAACAAAACAAGTGTGATATTATCGCGCGCAAATTGTGAATCTTTCTGGAGTCAGGAATGAAAGTAACACTGCCAGAGTTTGAACGTGCTGGAGTTATGGTTGTCGGTGATGTGATGCTGGATCGCTACTGGTATGGGCCGACCAGCCGTATCTCTCCGGAAGCGCCGGTGCCGGTAGTTAAGGTCGACACCATTGAAGAGCGTCCAGGCGGCGCGGCAAACGTGGCGATGAACATAGCTTCGCTGGGCGCGCATTCGCGTCTGGTGGGGCTGACCGGCATTGACGATGCGGCGCGTGCCCTGAGTCAGTCGCTGGCGGACGTGAACGTGAAGTGCGACTTCGTTTCTGTTCCGACCCACCCAACCATCACCAAGCTGCGCGTGCTGTCGCGTAACCAGCAGCTGATCCGCCTCGATTTCGAAGAAGGATTCGAAGGCGTTGATCCTGAGCCGCTGCACGAGCGTATTAGCCAGGCGCTGGGCAATATCGGCGCGCTGGTGCTGTCTGATTATGCCAAAGGCGCGCTGGCGAGCGTGCAGACCATGATCCAGCTGGCGCGTAAAGCCAGCGTACCGGTACTGATCGACCCGAAAGGCACCGATTTTGAGCGCTATCGCGGCGCAACCCTGCTGACGCCAAACCTCTCTGAGTTCGAAGCGGTGGCGGGCAAGTGCAAAACTGAAGAAGAGCTGGTTGAGCGCGGCATGAAAATCATCGCTGATTTCGAGCTGTCTGCGCTGCTGGTGACCCGTTCCGAGCAGGGCATGACGCTGCTGCAACCGGGCAAGGCGCCGCTGCATATGCCAACTCAGGCGCAGGAAGTGTACGACGTGACCGGTGCCGGTGATACGGTGATTGGCGTGCTGGCGGCGACGCTGGCGGCGGGTAACTCCCTGGAAGAAGCGTGCTACTTCGCGAACGCCGCGGCGGGCGTGGTCGTTGGTAAACTCGGGACCTCCACCGTTTCGCCAATCGAGCTGGAAAACGCGGTGCGCGGGCGTGCGGATACCGGCTTTGGCGTCATGACCGAAGAGGAGCTGAAAGTGGCCGTCGCCGCCGCGCGCAAACGCGGTGAAAAAGTGGTGATGACCAACGGCGTGTTCGACATCCTGCATGCGGGTCATGTTTCGTATCTGGCGAACGCGCGCAAGCTGGGCGATCGTCTGATTGTGGCGGTCAACAGCGATGCCTCAACCAAACGTCTGAAGGGTGAAACGCGTCCGGTGAACCCGCTGGAGCAGCGCATGATCGTGCTCGGCGCGCTGGAAGCGGTGGACTGGGTGGTCTCATTTGAAGAAGACACCCCGCAGCGCCTGATTGCCGGAATTCTGCCTGACCTGCTGGTGAAGGGCGGTGATTACAAACCAGAGCAAATCGCAGGTAGCGAAGAGGTCTGGGCGAATGGCGGTGAAGTGATGGTGCTCAACTTTGAGGACGGGTGTTCAACCACCAACATCATTAAGAAGATCCAGAAAGACAGTCAGTAAAAAACGGGCCTGTTGGCCCGTTCGTTTTTCACCCTCTCCCTGTGGGAGAGGGCTGGGGTGAGGGCATCAGGCCGCACTTATGCCTGGTCATCCACCGGTGGAATAGCTGGCGCTGGCTTCACTTCTTCCGGCGCATTGCGGTTTTCCAGCTCGGTCAAACGTTGCTCCAGCAGCGCCAGCTTCTCGCGGGTGCGCAGCAGCACCTGCGTCTGCACGTCAAACTCTTCGCGGCTGACTAAATCAAGGCGAACCAACTGTGCCTGCAACGTCTGGCGGATTTTCTTCTCAACGTCATCACCAAACTCACGAATACCTTTCGGCATGGACTCATGAACCTGACGCGCGATCTGCTCAATTTTCTTTGGGTCAATCATTGTCGTTTCCCTTGATGAAAAGGTGTTAGTGCCTATTGTAGCGTGTCATGCCGCGGGTTAAACAAAATTGTTTGAAGCTTATGCATTGCCCAGGGTAATCAATAGCGTTATAGTTATCTCGCTTATTCTCAGGGCGGGGCGAAATTCCCCACCGGCGGTAAATCAGCTTAACGCTGAAAGCCCGCGAGCGCTTTGGGTGAATTCTCAAAGGACAGCAGATCCGGTGTAATTCCGGGGCCGACGGTTAGAGTCCGGATGGGAGAGAGTAACGATCCAGTCGGGCATGGCCCGCTCACGTTATTTTTTTGCCGCTAGTACGGCGCTCCTAAGACTGCCCTGATTCTGGTAACCATAAAGTTAATGAGGTTTTTTTACCATGAATCAGACGCTACTTTCCTCTTTTGGCACTTCAACTCAACGTGTTGAACATGCACTGGATGCACTGCGCGAAGGCCGTGGTGTGATGGTGCTTGACGATGAAAACCGTGAAAACGAAGGCGACATGATTTTTGCCGCCGAGAACATGACCGTTGAGCAGATGGCGCTGACCATCCGTCATGGTAGCGGCATCGTATGCCTTTGCATCACCGAAGACCGTCGCAAGCAGCTTGATCTGCCGATGATGGTTGAAAACAACACCAGCGCTTTTGGTACCGGCTTCACCGTGACCATTGAAGCGGCGCATGGCGTAACCACCGGTGTGTCGGCGGCTGACCGCCTGACTACCGTGCGTGCAGCGATTGCTGATGGTGCGAAACCATCCGATCTGCACCGCCCTGGTCACGTCTTCCCGCTGCGCGCGCAGCCGGGCGGCGTGCTGACCCGTGGTGGTCATACCGAAGCGACCATCGATCTGGTGACGCTGGCTGGCTTCAAACCCGCAGGCGTGCTGTGCGAACTGACCAACGATGATGGCACCATGGCGCGCGCGCCGGAGTGCATCACCTTTGCGCGTCTGCACAATATGCCAGTGGTGACGATTGAAGATCTGGTTGAGTACCGCCGCGCGCACGAGCGCAAAGCCAGCTGAACATGCTGATGTGAAAAAGCCGGGGAAACCCGGCTTTGTTGTTTCTAGTGGTAGTTAATTTTGAACAGTACCACGGTTTCAAACGGCCCGGACTGAATCGCTTTCCCTTCCTCCCGTGAAAGCTCAGCCGTGTAGTTTTGCTCAACATTCATCGTATCGCCCGTAAAATCGGCGTACTCCTTGTACTGGTTAAAGGTGTAAGGCTCCGTTCCGTTAAGAATACGCAGCTTTAACCCATTCCCTATCAGTACTGCGGTGTCGTCTGCACTGAGCGTTTCGGTTGTGTAAAACGACGAGTCCATCTTAAATCCGTCCGAGCACTGGGCATCCTGCACTTTGGTGGTTCGTATTGAAAACGTGCGCATACGCGTCTGCTGATTCACAATGTCGCGCGCGCTGAAGGTGCCGAAGTCGATCTCCTGATTTTCAGGGAAAATGCTAAACGTCGCCCCGCAATCAAGCACGGTAATGTTTTGCAGCCCGTTGATGTGATACTTGAGGTTCTTCGCGTCGGCCATCTGATTAACGCCGCCCTTACCGTCAAACTGCACAACGATGTAATCGCTGAGCGAGCTGACATAACCATGCGGCGGCATAGCCTTAATTCTCACGAAAAGACGCAACCGGGCAACGAACGTGCGCGTAATGTGGATATCATCCGGATTGCCGGAGCAGATACGATTTTCCCAACCCATCTGGCGGATTTGATCCGGGGTGTAAATGTTGATGTTATCGTTGTCCAGGCACTGGCGGGTATCCACGCCGTTGGGCTGGCCCGTGGCATCGTAATCTATGCCTTCATAGGTGACGCCCAGTTCATAATAGGGATCGGTTGCGGCAGGATAAGGGTTTACCCACGCAAAGACATCTTCCGGCTGAAAATTGCTCGTGACGTTGTTGTCGCAGGTCACCGGAATTTTAATGTCATCAGACTCCCATATTTTTTGGCCAACCTGAGCGTTGCTGGGTATGGCAAAAGGGGTGATCGTTTTTGTCTCCTCGACGGGGCCGCCAGATCCACCCAGATAGCAGTTGAGGGCCAGCGCGTCTTTCAAAGGCAGCGCTGAAAGCAGCAGGGTAACCAGCAAACTAGCGAGCTTTCGCATCTTTATCGATTTTCCGTTCGGTAAGTTTACATAGCGCCGTTCCGGTGCACTGCACGTCGACTTTTTTTAGGGCGCCGTAATCGTCGATATAGCCGATGCTGTAATAACTACCGTGGTAATCGCCGGTAGAGGCGGTTGCCGTGGCGAAAGGCGCAATCATCAGACTGTCGAAACCCGGCAGCATGGTTTTGGCATTTTTGCTCAGCCACGCCAGCGTGATGTAGTACGGCGTAGGGTTGTGGATCGTGAGTCCTTTCGCGCTGGCGGTAATTTCCATTCGCATTTCAGTCAGTTCGCCAGATTTTTTGCGAATCGCTTCCGGACGCCAGAACAGCTTAATTCGGCTCTGCATGGCAACCTGCATCACGCTGCGCTCCTCGCTGGCGCTGGTGCTTTTTGGCGGTACTTCACGCAGGTTGAAATAAAACAGCGATTCCCTGTCTTTTGGCAGCTGGCGGGTAGCGGCTTGTTTAACAATTCTTACCTGCGACGAGGCGCCCGCTTCGATACGTTGAATGGGGGGAAGCGCCATAAAGTGCGCATCTTCTTTTTGCCCCTTTTCATCTTCAATCCAGGAGAGCGCCAGATAAGGCAGCGCCTTGCTCTGATTGTCCACTCTCAGGCTACTGGCCTTGTCGCTTTCAGGAAAAACAATGCGCGTGCGGTCCAGGTTAATGGCCGCGTGGGCGGTAAATGCTGTGCTGATTAGCATCAGGCACAGGCTTTTAATCGGCGTTAATTTCATGATGATTTCTTACTGACACGGCAGTATCAACTGCATGCTGTTTTCTAAGTGAGAAGGTAACGAGAAGCGACACTGTTGGTTGTCGCCCCATGTCACGCGAAACTGCTGTTCTGGCTCAACGGCGCCGAGCCAGACGTGGCCTTCATCGGCCACCATCCCAACCTGCAAATCGCTTTCTTCCAGGCGAACAATCGCCCCGAGCGGTGGCGTTCCTGATGGCATCCGCAGAACGCCTGCCACGTCCTTACCTGCGCGCGTGGCAATCTGACGATAACCAATGGCCCCTTCAGTCCAGGTTGAGGTCACGACGCGGCTGTCCACGTCCACGCCATCCGGAAGGTTGTTCATATTGACCTGCACGCTGGAGGGGGAATAGCTGGAGAATGACGGTAAAACGCCGATGCCAAAACGGTTGGTTTCATCGCGCGACATGTTCAGCGGGATATTGCCTACCCCGTCGGTGCTGACCATTACGCGGGGTTCATTACCGTAGCTGCGCCGGTGTAGCGCGGCGCCTTTCGCCGTTGAGGTGAAGGAACCGCTCCAGCTCGCGCTGAGGGAGTTATATTCGTCAGCTTTATAGCTGCCGGAGAGATTGAGATCGCCGTACGCAGAATAATGCTGATAATTCCCGCTGACCTGCGCGCCGGAGTCTGGCTTCCCGCTTTCCGCGCCTGCGGAAACGCCCCAGGTATTATTGCGATCCGACGTGTCATACCACGACACGTTATGGCTCAGCGTGTCGCTGTTACGCAGGTCATAGTTAAGTCGATGATCGGGATCGAGCGGTACGCTGAGCGAGAGATAAAACTGAGTATCGTCACTTTCGTCTTTCTCATCGTAATGCGTTTTACTCCAGGACAGGGTTACGCCAAGGTTCTTCCAGCGGCCCATATCAAAGTTGTAGCCCGCCGTGATGCTGCCGGTCGTGGAGGGTGAGTCATTCCACCATGTCTGGCGCAGCATATTGACGTACAGGTTCAGGGATAACGCTGAAATGTACTGGCTTGCCGTCACGCTCAGGGTTTGTTTTTCCGACTGGCGGTCACCGTCGTCATAATCAAGGTAGCGGGCGTAGCTCAAAAACTGTGGGTCTGAGTAGCGGTAGCTTGCGAGCGTAAGCTGACTGCCGGTGGTATCGAAACGCTTGCTGTAGTTAATGCGATAGCTGTAACCCGTCTGGCTGCGCTGGTGTGGCAGCTGGCTGGTGGCCTGCGTGACGTCAAAAGAGAGCGCCCCCAGCCAGGCCATATTCTGGCCGATCCCGGCAGCGACGGAACGATAACGTTCGCCATCGGCCAGCGTGCCGCCATACAGAGAGGTGTGCGACAGCATGCCCCAGGAAAATTCGCCGCTCATGAAGGCGTTATCTTCAACATCATGGGAGGCGCCCTGGCGCGCTTTACCCGCCGCGAGCTTATAGCGCACCTGGCCCTTGCGCGTTAAAAACGGCACGGATTCAGCCGAGACCTGGAAGGTGCTGACGCGTCCGTCCTCTTCCGTGACTTTGACGTCCAGCGTGCCCTGAACCGACTGGTTAAGATCCTGAATAACAAAAGGACCAGGCGGCACTTTACTCTGATAAATCACGCGGTCGGCAAGGCTTACGGTCACCGTGGCGTTGGTTTGCGCTATCCCGGTAATCTGCGGGGCATAGCCGCGCAGCGACCATGGCAGCATACGTTCATCGCTGATTAGCGATGCGCCGGTGTAGGTGAAGGCGTCAAAAATGGCGGACTGGAAATCCGTTTCACCCAGCGTCAGTTTCGCACCGATCGAGGGCAGAGGGCGGAACATATATACGCGTGAAAAACGTCCATCATGCTCCGAGCCTGCGTCCGTATGGCTTTGCGTGTACTGGTAATCGCTGCGTAGCCGCCACGCGCCCATGTTCGCACCGGCGGTGCCATAGGTATTGGCGTTGTCATTGCTGCCGCCGCTATTGGGCTGATAATGGCTGGCAAAAAGATTGTAATCCAGCAGTACGCCCGGCACGCCGTTGTCCCAGGTGGATGGCGGCATCCAGTCAACCGCACGGTATTGCAGCCACGCCTGGGGGATCGTTACTTTCAGGGTCTGGCTGCCTTGCTCAAAAGTAAATTTGATGTCGGGTCTGGCGGCGTAATCAACGCATCCCTCTTTTTCCGGCAAAGCCTGACGAACGTCATCCTGCAATGCGAATGTATCGGCCAGCTCGGGGGGAATACAGACCTGAACTGCGTTATTTATTTCTCGCCAGCGAAGCTGCCAGCCATTTGCCAGCGGAATGTCATTGACGGCAACCGTAACGAAATAGCTCCCCGGCGTAACCGATATTTGATCTTTAAAAAGTGATAAATCGACGCTGCCGCGCTGATCTTTATCGATAGCGTTTATATTAAATTCAGTGGCAGAGGCAACTTTCGTCATTAACAGGGACGCAATGATGATTATCCATTGTAATTTGTATGTCATCATCCTGTTACTCGAATAAATAGAGAGTGCCGACCGGCTTGGATTGCCAGTCGGCTGATACCGTGACGTAACGGAATTATTTGTACATCAGGACGTAGTTAGCCGTGGCTTCAACCTGGCCTGCCGTCGCAGTTTTACCTGTAGGGACTTCCATAACCGCTTTGAAATGCAGCGTCTGGGTGGTTGAACCCGCCAGCAGATCAAGCTCTTGTTGCTGCCCAAGCGTGATGTTACTTTCCGCGTTATCCAGCAGACGGACGCCCACGTTCTGCGCACCGTTTGCAAAGGTGTTGCTCATCAGGCTGGTATCCGTTGCATCTGTCGCTGCGCTGGTGAAGGTCACATCCACTTTGGTAATTGGCGTGTCGGTTTCGTCTGCCGGATCGTCAAGCTGGCAGTTTTCCAGATTGATATCGACCGGAACCGGCGTGGATTTTTTGTTGGCGTTGATAACAGCCGTAGTCACTTCGCCCAGGTCGACTTCTTTATCAACGCTGTCTGGAGCGATGCTGCACGGTGCGTCAATAACCACGCCTTTGAATTTGATTTTGCCTGAGCCTTGATCATCAGCAAACGCAGAACCCGATACAATGGCAGCCATAGCTGCCGCTAACAATAATTTCTTACCCATATACATGAAAATATCCTTTTTCAGAGTGATTCGTAATGTGAATATTAATTTCAGAATGCTCGCAAAGTATACGGATTGGGGAGTGGTGACGCGATTAACGTGTCTTAAATATATTTTTAGATGGGTTTAATTAATATTTTCAGGCTATCTTAAGAGGCGTGGTTTTTCGAAATTTTAATAGGTTTAAGTTTTGAGGGTTATTATAGGTGAAATATATAAAATTGTTTTTTTGAATAATATAAAGCCTCCGTATAAAACGGAGGCATTAATTCTTAGCCAATACCTGCCGTTTGCAGCAGTACCAGACTCATCCCCATCACTGACATTCCACACAGTACGCCGTAGCTGGGGTTATTGTTGGGATCGATCTCTTTCGCCAGCGGCATCAGTTCATCGACAGAGAGCGCGACCATAATCCCGGCCACGGCAGCCATAATCGCAGCCATGACAATTGGGGAGACGAGGCTACCGAGGATCAGCCACGCCAGCACGCCGCCGAGAATTTCAGCCATCCCGGAGATACCCGCCCAAAAGACAGCCGTACGTTTTGAACCCGTTGCGGCATAAACGGGTCCGGCAACGGCAAGTCCTTCAGGAATATTGTGCAATGCCACGGCCAGCGCTACACCAAAACCCATTTCCAGGTTGCTGCTGGCCGTGACATAGGTGGCGATACCTTCCGGAAAGTTATGCAGGCTGATACCCAGCGTCAGCAGAATGGCCGTGCGTTTGATATTGCCCGGAATGGGAGTAACGCTTTTTTGCATTAAATCCTGCGGGTGCGCGTGAGGAAGAATACGGTCGAGCGCAAAATAACCCAGCAGACCAATGATAAACATGCCATAGCCCAGAACAGGCGACATACCTTCGGTGTGAAGCGCGGCGGGCAGCATCTCCATCAGCGAGATAAGCAGCATGATCCCGGCGGCGAAACCCAGCGAGAAGGCCAGAAGGCGATTAGAGGGTTTTTGCCCGAGTACCCCGAGGAACGCACCGATAAAGGTCGCGGCGCCCGCAAGTAAGGTCAAAATCAACGGTACTGACATGCATTCTCCTTAAGCGATATCTGACATTCAAATTTCCTGATGATGATCTTCACGGTTATCTGCGTTCATCTTCACCTGAATGCGCGTAATGTAGGCCCATCACATTGACACCTCCTCTAAGGATATCACCATGTCTTCTTCTCGTATGCCAGCACTGTTTTTAGGCCATGGCAGCCCAATGAACGTCCTGGAAGATAACGTCTATACCCGCGCCTGGCGTGAACTGGGTGAGACGTTACCGCGTCCGAAGGCAATTGTGGTGGTCTCTGCGCACTGGTTTACCCGGGGAACCGGCGTGACGGCCATGGAAGCGCCAAAAACGATTCATGATTTTGGCGGCTTTCCGCAGGCGCTGTATGACACGCATTATCCTGCGCCGGGCTCCCCTGAGCTGGCGCAGCGGCTGGTTGATCTGCTCGCCCCTGTTCCGGTTGCGCTGGACAAAGAAGCCTGGGGCTTTGACCACGGTTCATGGGGGGTGTTGATCAAAATGTATCCGGATGCCGATATTCCGATGGTGCAGCTGAGTATCGACAGCACCAAACCGGCTGCCTGGCACATGGAGATGGGGCGTAAGCTGGCTTCGCTTCGTGATGAGGGCATCATGCTGATTGCCAGTGGCAACGTGGTACACAATCTGCGTACGGTACGCTGGCACGGTGAAAATACGCCGTACCCCTGGGCAACAGCCTTTAATGACTATGTAAAAGACAACCTGACCTGGCAAGGGCCGGTCGAACGGCACCCTTTGGTGAACTATCTGGATCACGACGGCGGTTCGCTCTCTAACCCGACGCCGGAACACTTCTTGCCATTGCTGTATGTATTAGGCGCATGGGATGGTCAGGAGGTTATTACAATCCCGGTCGACGGCATTGAGATGGGGAGTTTGAGTATGCTGTCGGTGCAGGTGGGGTAAAAACATGTCGGGTGGCGGCTTCGCCTTACCCGACCTACATATTGAGCGTAGGCCCGGTAAGCGTAGCGCCACCGGGCAACTCTTACTCGACGAAAATATGCGGGTAGAAACGCGACAGATCCTGCGTAATCAGCGCGCGATCTTCGCGAATGCCAATCCCGGCAGGCTGATCGTTAATAAGCCAGCTGCCGATCAGCGTATAGCTGTCGCCAAACTTCGGCAGTTGACAGAACGCTTGGACGATCATCCCTTCTTCACCGTACGGCCCTTCAACCGCTTCCAGCGTTTTACCGTTTTCGATAATCGAGACGTTTGCCCCTTCACGGGAGAAGATTGGCTTAACGACGTATTTCTCCATCGGTGGGAAATCATCTTCGGCAAAATAAGCAGGCAGCAGGTTCGGGTGATTCGGGAACATCTCCCACAGCATCGGCAGCAGGGCTTTATTGGAGATAATGCTCTTCCAGGCCGGTTCCAGCCAGCGCACGCCAGCGTCTTCCAGTTTGGTAGAGAACATTTCCCGCAGCATGTATTCCCACGGATAGAGCTTGAACAGGTTGCTGATCACCTGATCCTGCATGTCCGTAAACTGACCTTTTTCGCCTAAACCGATATCTTCGATATAGAGAAATTCCGTCGCCACTTCCGCTTCGGCTGCGCAGTCCTGCAAATACTGAACCGTACCGCGGTCTTCTTCAGTATCGCGGCAGCAGGCGAGATGCAGCAGGTTGAAACCGTGCTGTTCACGCAGTTCGACGAAACGCTCAATCAGCTTTTCCTGAAGGCTGTTGAACTGATCGCTGCCTTCCGGCAAGTTTCCGGCATTCGCCTGATCTTCCAGCCAGATCCACTGGAAGAACGCGGCTTCGTACAGGGAGGTTGGCGTATCTGCGTTGTTTTCTAAAAGCTTCGGTTCACCCACGCCATCCCATGCCAGATCGAGGCGAGAGTAGAGCGAAGGCTGGTTCGTTTTCCAGGACTGACGAACAAAGCTCCAGGTGTGCTTCGGAATGCGGAATTTGGTCATCAGCTCATCGCTGTCGATGACTTTCTCGACCACCTTCAGGCACATCTGGTGCAGCTCTGCGGTCACCTCTTCAAGCTTTTCGACCTGAGCGAGCGTGAGCTTATAGTAAGCATCTTCACACCAGTACGGCTCGCCGTACATGGTGTGAAAGTTGAAACCGTATTCGGTGGCTTTTTCGCGCCAGTCCGGGCGCTCGACAATACTGACTCGTTCCATGATCAGCCGCCCATTGAGCGAGTTGAGGAGCCGGTCGCACTACGCTGCATGGTGGTTTGTTTGGCAACAGACTCACCGAAGCCGCCACGGGTAATGGTGCTGGTGGTGGCTGGTTTCGGCGCCATCGCGGTTTTCGGTACGGTCATCGTACGGCCAGGCGTTGCAGCACCGTAACCCTTGCCGGTGGCATCGGTGTATTTACCGTAGGCCGGGCTGTTCGGGTTTTTGGAGCTAAACAGCGGCTGCTGCTGGTAGCCCGCACCGCCGCTCATCAAACGGCCCATCATATAACCCGCCATCAGCGGCATCCAGAAGCTGCCGCTGGACTGTGCCTGCGCCTGGTTTTCCGGTGCCATACCCGCCTGAGCAGGTGCCTGCTGGCACTGGCCTTCACCGAATTCGGCTACACAGTCTTCGCGTGAGGCATATTTCGGCGCGGTACGTTCTGCTTCTTTCAGGGCGTTGTTATAGGCCGTCTTACACTCAGCGGCTTTACCGGTTGCGCTCGCGCAGTCGTCAGCGTTTTGATACAGCGAAACCGTTTCGTCGTTTTGCTCACAGCCTGCCAGCATAAAGACGGCGGTGACCGCCAGCGCGACAGGTGTCAGGTGGCGTGCGTTCCAGCTTTTGCGGAACGACGCGTGATTCATCGTTTTTGTCCGTTTCATATTTGTCTTCCAGGACCCAGTGGTAATAACGCTCAGGATAGAGGATGAGTGGTTGAAAATGAAGCGAAGAGGGGCGAAATCCGGGGGATCTTTACGTTGGCTTACGTTCAGGTGTGATTTTGCGCCGGGTGGCGCTGCGCTTACCCGGCCTACGATTCAGTAGGCCCGATAAGCGCAGCGCCATCGGGCAAGGCTTAATGACGGAACGGATTTGTGCCGCTGCTGGCCGGTGCGGTGCTACGCGCTGCCGCTGGCTGCGCAACCGGGGCGCTGCTGTTAGCGGTGAAATTATCCACGGCGGCATCCTGCTGTGGATTTTCCGGCGCGACGCTGTCAGGCGACGTGGAAACCGGTTTTCCCAGCGTGCTGTTCAGCATTTGCAGATCCTGCTCGTTCAGCGTACCCAGAGCCTGCTTGATGTTCAGCTGGTTGATCAGGTACTGGTAACGCGCACTGGAGAGCTGCTGTTTCGCGTTATACAGCGTGGTCGTTGCGTCTAACACGTCAACGATGGTACGCGTACCCACGGAGTAACCCGCTTCCATCGCGTCCAGAGAGCTTTGCGCAGAGACAACGGCCTGTTTGTAAGCGTTGATGCTGCTGATAGACGCGTTCACGTTATTAAAGGAAGAACGCACGGTCTGCACCACGTTGCGGTGCGCACTTTCCAGCTGCTCGCTGGCGCCTACAAAGTTGTACTGCGCCTGTTTCACCTGAGAGTTAACCATCCCGCCCTGGTACAGCGGCAGAGAGAAGCTGAGGCCCACTTTGTTCTGACCAACGTTGCTGTCGTCATAGGCCTGAGACGTCGTTTTGGACCCGCTGTAGCTGGTATCCGATACGCCGGTCGAGGCGCTCAGGCTCAGGGTTGGCAGGTGACCATCCTGAGCAAGGCGGATCTGCTCGCGTGCCAGGTCCTGGCTCAGGCGCGCCTGCAATAAGGTCAGGTTGCGGTTTTCCGCTTCTTTCAGCAGAGCATTAACCGCCTGCGGTTTGTCCGTCTTGAAGCTGTCCACGTTCAGAGAGGCCAGTTCAGGATAGTAGTTACCGGTGACCTGACGCAGTGCTTCCAGTGCGTTATCGAGGTTGTTACGTGCGGTCACTTCGTTAGCCAGTACGGTATCGTACTGTGAACGGGCGTTCTGCACGTCAGTGATCGCAACCAGACCCACGTTAAAACGCTGGGTGGTTTGATCTAACTGACGGTAAATCGCCTGTTTCTGCGCTTCGGTATAGGAGAGCGCGTCAATCGCGCTCAGTACCTGGAAATAGGCGGTCGCGGTATTCAGGATCAGCGTCTGCTGATCGGTCTGATAGGTGACATCCTGAATGCCTGCGCTCTTTTCCTGCAAACTCAGTTCACGCCATTTGGACATGTCGAACAGGGTTTGTGTAAGCTGTAAAGAGGCGCTGGTGGCATTCGAATCGATGCCATTGTTATCGCGAAAACCGTTAGTGTAGGTATAATCTGCACCTAAGCCTAACTGCGGCAGCAGTGGACTACGTGCTTCGTTAATCTTTTCAAACGCAGCATCACGATCGGCCGCTGATTTACGTAAATCAGGGTTGCCCAGACGTGCCTGCTGGTAGACCTGTAACAGGTTCTCTGCCTGGCTCATTGCACTGAAGCCCGTCAGGCTCAGGCCGATAAGGATGGGGAGCAATTTCTTCATTTGCATTCCTTGTTGTGAAGCAGTATTAGCGCTGATCTAATTAAAAATAATTGCCGATTCTAACAGAATCATCCACACCAAAAGGTTGGCGTAACGTGCCATCTGGCGGTAATTTGCTCCAATCTACCATATAGCCATACAAACGGCAGCCAAACAGCCTTGAAATTCACAATTTCATCACCATTGCTACCAGGACTCGACCGATGCAAAAACCAGAAAACGTGCCTGTCACCTTCGCCAAAAACGATGTAGAAATTATTGCACGAGAAACGCTTTATAGCGGTTTTTTTTCAATGGAACTTTACCGTTTCAGGCATCGTCTGTTTAACGGTGAGATGAGCGGTGAAATCAAACGCGAAATTTTTGAGCGCGGGCATGCGGCTGTGTTGCTACCCTATGACCCAGTGCGTGATGAAGTTGTGCTGGTCGAGCAGGTGCGTATTGCGGCTTATGATACCAGCGAAACGCCGTGGTTGCTGGAGATGGTGGCCGGGATGATCGAGGAGGGTGAGTCGGTCGAAGACGTCGCGCGTCGCGAGGCGCTGGAAGAGGCGGGCCTGGTGGTTGGCCGGACGAAGCCGGTGTTGAGCTACCTGGCAAGCCCGGGTGGGACAACGGAACGTTCATCTATTATGGTGGGCGAAGTGGACGCCAGGACAGCGGAAGGGATCCACGGTCTGGCAGATGAAAACGAAGATATTCGGGTTCATGTGGTGAGTCGGGAGCAGGCTTACCAGTGGGTAGAAGAGGGGAAAATCGACAACGCAGCGTCTGTCATCGCTCTGCAATGGCTACAGCTGCATTATCAGACATTACGACACGAGTGGAAAAAATGAAGCGTTATACACCTGACTTCCCAGAAATGATGCGCCTGTGCGAAACCAATTTCGCCCAGCTGCGCCGCCTGCTGCCGCGAAACGACGCGCCCGGCGAAACGGTGAGCTATCAGGTGAGCAACGCGCAGTATCGGTTAACGATAACAGAATCAACGCGCTACACTACGCTGGTGGAGATTGAGCAAACGGCGCCGAGCATCAGCTACTGGAGCCTGCCGTCGATGACGGTACGTCTTTATCATGACGCGATGGTCGCTGAAGTGTGTTCAAGCCAGCAGATCTTTCGCTTTAAAGCGCGGTATGATTATCCGAATAAAAAGTTGCATCAACGCGACGAAAAGCATCAAATTAACCAGTTTTTAGCCGACTGGCTAAGATATTGTTTAGCACATGGAGCAATGGCGATTCCGGTTTGTTAGCGTCATAAACCTACCTAAGGACACCATTTGGAAAGCCTGTTAAACCTGACTGTTGCTGGTGGGGCGCCAGTCAGGATATTACAAATCACCGACACCCACCTTTTTGCCGAAAAGCATGAGACGCTTCTGGGCGTGAACACCTGGGAGAGTTATCAGGCGGTTCTTGACGCGATCCATGCTGAAAAGCGGCCATGCGATCTGATCGTCGCGACGGGCGATCTGGCGCAGGATCAATCCTCCGCAGCCTATCAGCACTTTGCTGAAGGGATTGCGAGCTTTAGCGTGCCTTGCGTCTGGCTGCCGGGCAATCACGATTTTCAGCCCGCGATGTACAGTTCGCTTCAGGATGCGGGGATTTCACCGGCAAAATGTGTCTTTGCGGGGGACCAGTGGCAAATTCTGCTCCTCGACAGTCAGGTGTTTGGCGTTCCGCACGGTGAGTTGAGCGACTATCAGCTTGACTGGCTGGAGACAAAACTGGCCGCCGAACCGAATCGCAATACGCTGCTGTTACTGCATCATCACCCGCTGCCGGCGGGCTGTAGCTGGCTCGATCAGCACAGCTTACGCAATTCTGCGGCGCTGGACGGCGTGCTGGCGAAATTCCCGCGCGTGAAAAATTTGCTGTGCGGGCACATTCACCAGGAACAGGATCTCGACTGGAATGGTCGCCGCCTGCTCGCGACGCCCTCTACCTGCGTGCAATTTAAGCCACACTGCGCCAACTTTACGCTGGATACCATCGCACCGGGCTGGCGCTGGCTGGAGCTGCATGCCGATGGCACGCTGACCACCGAAGTTTGCCGTCTGGCCGGGGCCGAATTCCGCCCGGATACCGCTTCGGAAGGCTATTGATGTCGACGCTTCTCTATCTGCATGGGTTTAACAGCTCACCGCGTTCGGCGAAAGCGACGCAGCTCCGCCAGTGGCTGAGCGCGCATCATCCCCACGTGGAGATGATTATTCCGCAGCTGCCACCCTATCCGGCGGATGCGGCAGAGATGCTGGAATCGATCGTGCTGGAACACGGCGGCGAATCGTTTGGCGTTGTCGGGTCGTCGCTCGGCGGCTACTACGCCACCTGGCTGTCGCAGTGCTTTATGTTGCCCGCTGTCGTCGTCAACCCGGCGGTCCGGCCATTTGAGCTGTTAAGGGACTTTCTTGGCGAAAACGAGAACCCCTACACCGGCCAACAATATGTGCTAGAGTCACGCCATATTTACGATCTCAAAGTTATGCAGGTCGACCCGCTTGAAGCGCCCGATCTTATCTGGCTGCTGCAACAGACGGGAGATGAAGTGCTGGATTACCGCCAGGCAGTGGCGTATTACGCATCCTGCCGCCAGACTGTAGAAGAGGGCGGTAACCATGCTTTCACGGGCTTTGAAGATCATTTCACCCAGATTGTCGATTTCCTTGGACTGCACAGCCACTGACAATCAATGCGAATTGCTAGCTTAAATCATGACGCAAACCTATAACGCTGATGCCATTGAGGTACTCACCGGGCTTGAGCCGGTTCGCCGCCGCCCGGGGATGTACACCGATACGACGCGCCCAAACCACCTGGGCCAGGAAGTAATTGATAACAGTGTGGACGAAGCGCTGGCAGGCCATGCCAAACGCGTGGACGTTATCCTGCACGCCGATCAGTCGCTGGAAGTCATCGACGACGGTCGCGGCATGCCGGTAGATATCCACCCGGAAGAGGGCGTTCCCGCCGTTGAGCTGATCCTCTGTCGTCTGCACGCGGGCGGTAAGTTCTCCAACAAAAACTACCAGTTCTCCGGCGGCTTGCACGGCGTGGGGATCTCCGTGGTTAACGCCCTGTCAAAGCGCGTGGAAGTGAACGTCCGTCGCGACGGCCAGGTGTATAACATCGCGTTTGAAAACGGCGAAAAAGTGCAGGATTTGCAGGTCGTCGGGACGTGCGGTAAACGCAACACCGGTACCAGCGTCCACTTCTGGCCTGACGAAAGCTTCTTCGACAGCCCACGCTTTTCTGTTTCCCGCCTGACGCACCTGCTGAAAGCCAAAGCGGTGCTGTGCCCGGGCGTGGAAATCACCTTTAAAGACCACGTTAATAATACCGAACAAACCTGGTGCTACGCCGATGGTCTGAACGACTACCTGTGCGAAGCGGTTAACGGCCTGCCAACCCTGCCGGAAAAACCGTTCGTCGGGAATTTCGAAGGCGATACTGAAGCGGTGGACTGGGCGCTGCTGTGGCTGCCGGAAGGCGGCGAGCTGCTGACGGAAAGCTACGTCAACCTGATCCCAACGCTGCTCGGCGGGACGCACGTCAACGGCCTGCGTCAGGGGCTGCTGGATGCGATGCGCGAGTTCTGTGAATACCGCAACATTCTGCCGCGCGGCGTGAAGCTTTCCGCAGAAGATATCTGGGACCGCTGCGCCTACGTGCTTTCCGTGAAGATGCAGGATCCGCAGTTTGCCGGTCAGACTAAAGAGCGCCTGTCGTCACGCCAGTGTGCGGCGTTCGTCTCCGGCGTGGTGAAAGATGCGTTTACCCTGTGGCTGAACCAGAACGTTCAGGCCGCAGAAATGCTGGCTGAAATGGCCATCTCCAGCGCCCAGCGTCGTCTGCGCGCCGCGAAGAAAGTGGTGCGTAAAAAGCTGACCAGCGGACCTGCGCTGCCGGGCAAGCTGGCGGACTGTACCGCGCAGGATCTCAACCGCACCGAGCTGTTCCTGGTGGAAGGGGACTCGGCAGGCGGATCGGCCAAGCAGGCGCGCGATCGTGAATATCAGGCGATCATGCCGCTCAAGGGTAAGATCCTCAACACCTGGGAGGTTTCTTCTGATGAAGTGCTGGCCTCGCAGGAAGTCCACGATATCTCGGTCGCGATCGGCATCGATCCGGACAGCGACGATCTGAGCCAGCTGCGCTACGGCAAGATCTGTATCCTCGCGGATGCGGACTCCGATGGCCTGCACATCGCCACGCTGCTCTGTGCGCTGTTTGTGAAGCATTTCCGCGCGCTGGTGAAAAACGGTCACGTCCACGTGGCGCTGCCGCCGCTGTACCGTATCGACCTTGGCAAAGAAGTCTACTATGCGCTGACGGAAGAAGAGAAAGCGGGCGTGCTGGAACAGCTTAAGCGCAAGAAGGGCAAACCGAACGTTCAGCGCTTTAAAGGGCTGGGCGAGATGAACCCGATGCAGCTGCGTGAAACCACGCTGGATCCGAATACCCGCCGTCTGGTGCAACTGACCATCAGCGATGAAGATGAACAGCAAACCAACGCCGTGATGGATATGCTGCTGGCCAAGAAACGTTCTGAAGACCGACGTAACTGGCTACAGGAGAAAGGCGACATGGCGGATATAGAGGCCTGAAGCCGAAAAAGCCCTGCGATGCAGGGCTTTTTTTTGCCCGGCGGCGCTACGCTTGCACGGGCCTACGGGATGGGTAGGCCGGGTAAGGCGCAGCCGCCACCCGGCAAAAAAGCCGCTCATCACGATGAATGATTTTTCCGGTACTGCAACGGCGTCTCGCCAATCCCCTTTTTAAACGCGCTGATAAACCACGTCACGTCGGAAAATCCCGCCTGTGCGGCAATGTCTCGCACGCTCGAATCCGTGTGGAGTAAACACTCGCACGCCTTACGCAACCTTAGCGTGTTCAGGTAGTCGTGAATTTTTTCGCCCGTTTCCGCATGGAATTTTCGCGATACGTAACTGCGCGATTTACCCAGCTCTGCGGCCAGCGCATCCAGACGAAATTTCTCCTGATAATGCTCGTCCAGCCAGAACATGACCTGGCTGGCGATCCCCTGGCTGTTGCCCGGCTCGCCGTCGCGATCGTCGGGCAGCATCGCGAACAGGCCGATCAGCAGGCTGGCGATGCTCTCGCCGTTCATCGGCGGTTTATAGCAGCTAAACAGATGGTCGATATGGTGGTGACAGTGGGCTAAATCGGCGACCCACGCTTCGCCGCCACGGCGTGACAGCCGCTCCAGGCGCTGCCGGGTCTGGGGAAAATCCCGCAGGATCTTCAGCACCGCGTGCTGGTCGAGATGAATAATGGTGCGGCGGTAAATTGCCTCCGCCTGTTCGTCCACCATGACCTTATGCAGCGTAAAAGGCGGGAAGAAAAACAGTCGTCCGGGGCGCATGGTGTAGTGACGATTATCAACAATCGCCACGCCAAAGCCCTCTTCCACATAGAGGATCTCCAGACACTGATGCCAGTGATGGTAGCGCACCGTATTGGCAAACAGGCGGCTGAACGAGGCTACGGTATCGTTCAGGGTGATCAGTTCAAGAAGATCGGATGTCGGCGTGTCGCGCATAGTGCAATAAAACTCAACTTTTTCCCGTCTGACTGTCTTTATAAACCACCTTTTTAAATTTTCTCAACTGGAGGTTTATTCATCGTTCATGCCTGTGACATGGCTAACATTTCTGCACCTTGCGGATTCACTATGCTTTGCCGCAGTTGATTACGAGGGTGAACCGATGTGGGCGGCAAACATAGAAAAATCAAATCCGTTGTCTTCACGCCAGGAGATAGTGGCGTCGTTGAATACACTTTTACAGGCGCTGGACACGCAATTTCCGGCGAACCGTTCGCGATTCCCGCTGGGCGACACCTGCGCCCATTACACCGCGGATATTGCGCAGATGGAGGGACTTTCCCGTGCGCTGTGGGGACTGTTTCCGCTGATGGCATCCGGCGAAAGCACGCCGTTCAGCGAGAAGTACCTTACTGCCATTAAGCTGGGTACCGACCCGCAAAGCAGCGGCTACTGGGGTGAAACCGGCCCGTACGATCAGCGCCTGGTGGAGATGGCGGCCTACGGTCTGGGGCTCGCTCTGCTGGGGGATAAACTCACCGCGCACTTTACCGGACGCGAAGTGATGAACCTGCACGCGTGGCTCAACCAAATCACCGACGCGCAGATGCCGGACAGCAACTGGAACTATTTTGCCATTATGGTTCAGCTCGGCTTTAAGCGCGCCGGCCTGCCGTACGATCGGGCTGCCATTGACCACCGCTTTGCGCTGATGGACGCCTACTACCTCGGCGACGGCTGGTATTCCGACGGTCCCGGCCGCCCGAAAGATTACTACATCTCCATGGCTTTCCATTTCTACGGCCTGATTTACGCCACCTTGAGTGACGACGAGGCGAGGGCGAAGGTGCTGCGCGAGCGCTCACGTCTGTTCGCGGAAGACTTTATCTACTGGTCCGCCGCCGATGGCGCCTCGGTGCCGTTTGGCCGCAGCCTGACCTACCGTTTTGCTATGGTCGCCTTCTGGAGCGCGGTGGCCTTTTCTCAGCTGGACGTCTTCACCCCGGGCATCGTGAAGGGCATTGTGCTGCGGCATCTGCGCTGGTGGCAGCAGCAGTCGATTGTCGATCGCGACGGTATTCTTACCCTGGGGTATGCGTATCCGAACCTGGCGATGTGCGAGGATTACAACTCCCCCGGTTCACCGTACTGGGCGCTGAAAACCTATCTGATCCTGGCGCTGCCGGAAGCACACCCGTTCTGGCAGGCGGAAGAACAGCCGCTGCCCGCGCTTGCTGAAAAACATGTGATTCCGCATGCGCAGCAGATCCTGATGCATTCGAAAGATTCGCAGCACGTCGTCATGCTCACCGCCGGTCAGCTGGAGCTGAACAACTACGTCAACACCGAAGCGAAATACACCAAGTTTGCCTACTCCAGCCGCTTCGGATTCACCCTTGAGCGCGGGCGTTTTGGCCTGAAGCATGCCGCCTGCGATTCCATGCTGCTGCTGGCGGACGGAGATGACTATTTCCGCGGTCGTCGCGAGTGCGAAGAGGTTCGAGTGGATGAAAATTACCTTTTCTCGCGCTGGTCGCCGTGGCGCGACGTGCAGATTGCGACCTGGCAGATCCCGTTCGGGGAGTGGCACCTGCGCCTGCACCGTATCAACAGCGCGCGCACTCTGCAAACCGTCGAGGGCGGCTTTGCGGTGATGAAAACCGCCCACCTGCTGCGCGAACGCGGTTGTTATCTGATGGCTGAAAACGGCAGCAGCGTCATTGTCGATCTTTCGCCGATCATACAGCGTCAGCCAGACAGCATTGTCACGCCGCCGAACAGCAGCATTATGTTTGCGGAGTGCGCCTCCATTCCGCTGTTAAAAGCCGACCTCCCGCAAGGGGAAAGCTGGCTCTGTTGCGCCGTTCTGGCTGGCGGAAAACAGCCCGCTGCGGCGACGCCGCAGCTGAATATAACCCATAACCAGGTCTTGATTAGCGAACCCGGAAGCGAACGTAAGATGTCGTTCACATTATAAAAATCTGGCCCTACACCCCGGCGAGGATGATATGAAAAGCACATCGACAACCAACAGAACTGAATATTACAAAATCAGCAGCTTTATCTTTCTCTATTTCTTTACCTGGTCTGCCAGTATTGGTCTGCTGGCGATCTGGCTCGGTCAGAAAGCCAACCTGAGCGGATCGGTGATCGGAACCGTCTTTGCGGTGAACGGGATATTCTCCGTTATTCTCAAGCCGATCTACGGCTATATTCTCGATAAGATCGGCATGAGCAAATATCTGCTCTATTTTGTGGTGATCATGTCGGCCCTGATGGCGCCATTCTTTATTTATGTTTACCAGCCGCTGTTAATGTCTAATACCCTGCTGGGGATTATTATCGGCGCGCTCTATTTAAGCTTTGCCTGGTACGCGGGCGTGGCGGCGTGTGAATCCTATTCCGACCGCTTTAGCCGTTTGAATGGCATGGAGTTCGGGCAGATCCGTATGTGGGGATCGCTCGGCTGGGCGGTGGCGTCATCTTTCTCCGGCCTGCTGTTCAACCTCTCACCGGCGTATAACTTTATTCTCGGCAGCGTGGCGTCGGTGGTGATGCTGATTGTCCTGCTGAGCCTGAAAGTGAACACTAACTCCGCTCACGCAGGCGAGGTGCTGACGAAAGAGAAAATAGCCCCGTCTGACGTTTACGCCCTGCTGCGTAACCGCAAATTCTGGGCCTTCTGCCTGTACGTGGCGGGCGTGGCGTGGATGATGTTTATCGCCGAGCAGCAATTCTCGCGCTATTTCGTCACCTTCTTCGATGATATTCATGAGGGCAACGCCGTATTCGGCTATCTCGGGACCGTACAGTCGGGCATGGAATTTGTCATGTATATGGTGGTCCCGCTGTTTGTGAACTTTATTGGCGCCAAACGCGGGCTGTTAATTGTCGGGCTGGTGGTTGGGGCGCGTCTGATTATTTCCGGCATGTGTGATTCACACCTGTTAATTTCAGTGCTTAAGCCGCTGTACGGTCTGGAAATTTGTCTCCTGCTGGTGTCGATATTTAAATATATCGCCGAGCATTTCGACAAGCGCGTCAATGCCACCATGTATTTACTCGGCTATCAGGCGATGCTCTACGTTGGCAACGTGGTGGTCTCTTCCCCTGCCGGCTATATGTATGACCGTATTGGCTTTGAGCACACCTATATCATCATGGGCGCAACGGCGCTGACCTTTACCCTTATTTCTGCTTTTACGTTATCCGCCTGTCAGAGCAAATGGCGCGGGGCTCGTGCGCTGAACGTAGCAGAAACGTCAACTCGATAAATTACGCCGTCAAAGAAGGAACCGAAATATGTTAAGTCGTATCAAAGAAGAACGTCTGCCTGTTATCGCTGCGCCCGTTGACTCCCGCGCATTCAGCGACGAACTGAATTCGGCGCGCAGCCACGTTCTTGACCTGATTAGCCGTCATTTAACGGAGTTCGGCGACAAATTCCCGGCGGAAACCTGCCAGAACGGTTTTTATCCGCTGACTGACAACGTGGAGTGGACCACCAGCTTCTGGACCGGGCAGCTGTGGCTGGCATGGGAGATGAGCGGCGAGGAAAAATTCCGCGCGATGGCGGAAAAACACGTGCGCTCGTTTGGCCTGCGCATCGCCGGGCGCAACGACACCAACACCCACGATTTAGGCTTCCTCTACACGCTCTCCTGCGTAGCCGCGTGGCGGCTGACCGGAAACCGCGAGGCGCGCGGCTTCTCGCTGCTGGCGGCGGAAGCCCTGCTGGAACGCTTCCACGAGAAGGCGAAAATCATCCAGGCGTGGGGCGATCTCTCCGATCCGGAGCAGGCCGGGCGGATGATCATCGACTGCAACATGAACCTGCCGCTGCTCTACTGGGCAACGGAGCAGACGGGCGATCCGCGCTTTGCCGACGCCGCAAAAGCACACGTCATGCAGGCCGCGACGTACCTCATTCGTGACGATGCCTCCACCTTCCACACCTACTATATGGATGTGGCAACCGGCGCACCGCGCTACGGCAACACCCAGCAGGGCTACGCCGACGACTCCTGCTGGTCGCGCGGGCAAGCGTGGGGCATTTACGGTTTCCTGCTGAGCTATATCTATACCGGCGACGAAACGATGATCGCCCTGTCAAAACGGCTGGCGAACTACTTCCTCAATCGCCTGCCGGAAGACTACGTCTGCCACTGGGATCTGGCGCTGGTGGGCACCGACGCACTGCGTGACTCTTCCTCGGCGGCAATTGCGGTGTGTGGACTGCTGGAGCTGGTGAAACATCTGCCGGTCACAGATCCGGATCGCGAACGTTACCTCGAATGGGCGAAAGGGATTATGTCCTCGCTGACAAAGCACTATCTGATGGGCAAAGAAGAGAAGGGCAACGGGCTGCTTAAACACTCGGTGTATCACCTGGCGAGCAATAAAGGCGTGGATGAGTGCGCGAGCTGGGGCGATTACTTCTACGTCGAGGCACTGGTGCGTTTTACGCAGAGCTGGAAACTGTACTGGTAAAAACAGTCGGGGGGTAACCCCCGACTTATCGATCACGCTTTTGGAATACGCAGCGTCTGGCCGGGATAGATTTTATCCGGGCTGGAGAGCATTGGGCGGTTAGCCTCAAAAATCTTGTTGTACTGGTTGGCATCGCCGTACACGGTTTTAGAGATTGCGCTCAGGGTATCGCCGGATTTCACCGTATAGTAGGTGGCTTCCTCTTTGGCATCTGTCGCGGTGATATTGTTTTCCACTTCGCTGACGCCCGCGATGTTGCCGACGGCGACCTGGATTTTTTCTTTCTGCTCCTGCGTCAGCCCGTCGCCCGTCACGCTGGCCTTGCCGTCAGTGACGTTAACCTGAACCTTATCGGAACCGGGAATGTTGAGTTTCTTGAGGTGCTCGGTGATTTTGTCGCTCTGACCTTTATGATCGGTCAGGTTATCCCACAGCTTTTCGCCTGCTTCTTTTACGAAGTTAAAAAGTCCCATTCCATCCTCCTGTTAAACATGAAGTCAGAATAAGCATAGCAGTTGAGTGTTAAGGTGATAAAAAAAGCCCGGCGGCGTTAACGCTTACCGGGCCTGGGAGGGAAGTTGTAGGCCGGGTAAACGCAGTGCCACCCGGCAAATTTCACAGAACTTAAACCCCTTGCTCCAGAATACGGATGTGGGTTTCCAGAACGTCTCCTTTCACCGCGTCGCTCCACGCTTTCATATGCGCGGTCTGCAAATGGGCTTCAAGGTGCGCGACGGTTTCCCACTGCTCCACCATGATGATGGAGTCTGGCGCAGTCGCCTGGAAGCTTGCGCTGGTGGCGGCGTCCACCATCGGCGCGTAGCCGTGGCAGCCTTCTTCTTTCAGTACGGTCGGGATGATCTTCGCGAACTCATCCAGTACCGCCTGGCGGTGATGTTGGCCAGGACGCGTACGGATTTCAGCAATAACGGTAAGCATAATTAACTCCTTCTAATTCCAGGCTACCAGTTAAGCAAAAATTTCCGCGAGATGCTTGCGATATTCTGCGATATAGCGCGGGACGTCCGGCATTTTAATCACGTCATTGACGATAAAGGTCGGCAGCGGCTCCATCCCCAGGAACTGATTCGCCTTGTGGAACGGCAGATACGCGCCGTCTACGCCCACGCCTTCGAAGAACTGATCTTGCTCAGTGAAGGCTTCAAGCGGGGCATTCCAGGTCAGGGAGAGCATGTATTTCTTGCCCTGAATCAGGCCGCCGGAACCGTATTTTTTAGACGCGTCTGAGCGGGTGCGACCGTCGCTGGCATACAGCGAACCGTGACCTTCGGTAAACACATCGTCCATGTATTTTTTCACGGTCCACGGTGCGCCCATCCACCAGCCCGGCATCTGCCAGATAACCACGTCGGCCCACAGGAAGTTCTGCACTTCGGCCTTCACGTCGTAATCGCTGTCCGCGCGCACGACCTTAACATCATGTCCGGCGTCGCGCAGGAAACCATCCGCGACCTCGGTCAGGGTGTCATTCAGCTGGCCTTTAGAGTGCGCAAATTCTTTCGCGCCGTTGATAATCAGAATGTTGCTCATTATTTGTCCTCGATGCTGAGAGTATGCCGGGTATTCTACGCGCGAGGACGGAGCGGAAAAATAAGCAAAATGTGCAAAGTCTTTTGCGCTGAGCGCAATAATGACTACCAGCTGACGGTCACCTCAAAGCCCCCTTCCGGCGCATTGCCCAGCGAGACGCGCATTCCGTGCAACGCCGCGATACGCTTGACAATAGACAACCCCAGACCGCTGCCGGTGGCGTCCTGGCCCGGTGGACGATAAAAGCGCTCGCCGAGACGCGCCAGCGCATCGGTTGAAATGCCCGGGCCGTTGTCGCGCACGGTAAAGCTTTGGGTGTTCAGCGTCACGTCCACCACGCTGCCGCGCGGGCTGTAACGAACGGCGTTGTCCAGCAGGTTACGCGCCAGCAGGCTCAGCAGTAGCGGCTGTCCGTGACGCATCACCTCGGACGCGTTGACGTTGAGCCGAATATCAATGCCCGCCTGCTGCGCCGGATGCCAGATATCCAGCACCGCGGATTGCAGCAAATCGGCCATCATCACGGGTTCGACGTCATCAAGATTATCCAGTGAATCCAGGCGCGACAGGGTGAGAAGCTGGTCCACCAGCCGGGAGGCGCGGTCGATGCCCGCATGCAGCTGCCCCAGCGCTTTAGACTGCGCCCCGGGATCGTCAAGGGAAAGCTGCGCCACGTCGGTTTGCACCTTCAGCGCGGCCAGCGGGCTACGCAACTCATGGGCGGCATCCGAGGTGAAGCGGCGCTCGCGGGCCATCATCTCCTGCGTACGGGCGAAAAGATGGTTAAGCGCATCAAGCAGCGGGCGAACCTCCGTCGGCACGCCGTGGGTGGGCAGCGTATCGGTCGCATCCGGCGAGCGCGAGCGCAGGGTCTGCGCCAGGTTTTTCAGCGGTTTCAGTTCCCGGCTCAGCAGGACAATCAGCAACAGCAGCATGACGGGCAGCGCCACCAGCCACGGCGTCAGCTGCGAGCTGACCACGTCCAGCGCCATATCCTGTCGGTACTCCCACTCCTGGCCAACCACCACGCGGTATTTCCCGTCCGGAGAAGTCAGCCACAGGAAACGCCATTCGTCGTTGTCATCCTGCAAGCGACCGTCATCAAACCCGTCCCGGTGGTAGAGGTAAGGTATGTCGCGCCCGTTTTCGCCGTCGTTAAGCACCATACTGCCGTCGGCGGTGAAGATTGCGAAGGCCAGCGCATCGTCGTCAAGATGGCCGTGTTTGGCTTTTTTTGGCACCTCGCGCATGCGTTCCGGGGCGCGGAGTTCGTCCACGTCCATCGTCAGCAGCCGTTTGGCAAACAGCATCTGCTGGGTATCGAACAGCTTATCGAGCTTGTCGGTCGTCTGGTGCCAGGCCACCACGCTTGCGGCAAACCAGGCCGCCAGGGACAGCAGCAAAAAGAGGAGCGTCAGGCGCAGCTTCAGGCTCAGGCGTTGGGTCAGTTTCATGCGTCACCCAGGGTATAACCGATGCCGTGCACGGTGCGGATAAAGTCGCTGCCGAGCTTGCGGCGTAAATGATGAACGTGGACTTCGACGGCGTTGCTGGAGACGTCATCATCCCAGTTGTAGAGCTTCTCTTCGATGGTCTTGCGCGGCAGCACGCGGCCCGCGTTGCGCATCAGCAGTTCCAGCAGGGCGAACTCTTTGGGTTTGAGCACCAGCGTTTCGCCCTCCAGCGTGGCGACAAGGCTTGCCGGATCGAGCGTGACCTTGCCGTGACGCAGCTCGCTGCGCGCCTGACCGTGGCTGCGGCGTACCAGCGCTTCCAGGCGGGCCGCCACTTCAATCAGCGCGAACGGCTTACACAGGTAATCATCCGCCCCCAGGCGTAACCCTTCAACGCGCTGATTCAGCGCATCCCGCGCGGTCAGGATCAGCACCGGTTCGCTCTTTCCGCTTTCGCGCCAGGCGCGCAGGATCTCAAGCCCGTCGATTTCCGGCAGCGTCAGATCCAGCACCACGGCATCATACGGCGCGGTGTACAGGGCCGCCTGCCCGGTTTTCCCGTCGGTAAACCAGTCCACGTTAAAGCCCATTTTGCTTAAGCCTGCTTTGATGCCGTCGCCGATGAGCTTGTCGTCTTCTACCAGTAAAATGCGCATATTTCCTCCTTGATGCCGTCAGTAAACCTTCTGTAAGCGCCTGCTGTACAGTAAAAATAAATAAATTTTCCCCTTAAGAAGTTGTTAAGGTTTACCCTGTTTAATGGATTGTGAAACGACATTAAAGGGAGAGATAAAGATGAAAAAATTCGCTGCAATTGCTGCCATCATGATGATGACCACGGCCCCTGTCTTTGCTGCACAGGGTGGCTTCTCTGGCCCATCTGCGACACAGAACCAGACGCATACCCAGCAGGGTGGCTTTGTCGATAACAACGCCAACCTCACCACCGCGGCAAAAGTGAAAGACCTGAAGGATGATGCCTGGGTGAAGCTGCGCGGTAACATTACCGAGCGCCTGTCCGATGACCGTTACACCTTCCGCGATGAAAGCGGCACAGTAGTGGTGGAGATCGACCACAAGCGCTGGAACGGCGTGACGGTGACGCCCCAGGATAAAGTCGAACTCCAGGGTAAAATCGATAAAGACTGGAACGAGTTTGAAATCGACGTGAAGCAGGTTATCAAGCTGAACAAATAACCCGGAAAGGGCCGCTTATGCGGCCCTTTTTCTTTGTGACTCAACTCGCCAGATGAGGTAGTATCTGCGGCAATATTGCCTGAAACCCATCGGTTTCTGAGTTGAGGAATCACACGTAATGAGCGATATGGCAGAGCGCCTCGCGCTACATGAATTCACGGAAAACGCCTACCTGAACTACTCCATGTACGTCATCATGGACAGGGCGTTGCCGTTTATCGGGGATGGCCTGAAGCCCGTTCAGCGCCGCATCGTCTATGCGATGTCCGAACTGGGACTGAATGCTACCGCCAAGTTTAAGAAATCCGCCCGTACCGTCGGCGACGTGCTGGGTAAATACCATCCGCACGGCGACAGCGCCTGCTATGAAGCGATGGTGCTGATGGCCCAGCCGTTCTCTTATCGTTATCCGCTGGTGGATGGCCAGGGGAACTGGGGGGCACCGGACGATCCGAAATCCTTCGCGGCAATGCGTTATACCGAATCCCGCCTGTCTAAATATGCCGAAGTGCTGTTGGGCGAGCTGGGGCAGGGGACGGTCGACTGGGTGCCAAACTTCGACGGTACGATGCAGGAGCCGAAAATGCTGCCTGCGCGTCTGCCGAACATCCTGCTGAACGGCACGACCGGTATCGCCGTCGGCATGGCGACGGACATTCCGCCGCACAACCTGCGTGAAGTGGCAAAAGCCGCCATCACCCTGATTGAGCAGCCGAAAACCTCGCTGGACGATCTGCTGGATATCGTGCAGGGGCCGGACTATCCGACCGAAGCCGAGATCATCACCTCGCGTGCGGAAATCCGCAAAATCTACCAGAACGGCCGTGGCTCCGTGCGCATGCGCGCGGTGTGGACCAAAGAAGACGGGGCCGTGGTGATCACCGCGCTGCCGCACCAGGTGTCCGGTGCGAAGGTGCTGGAGCAGATCGCCTCCCAGATGCGCAATAAAAAGCTGCCGATGGTGGACGACCTGCGCGACGAATCGGACCACGAAAACCCGACCCGTCTGGTGATCGTGCCGCGTTCTAACCGCGTGGACATGGAGCAGGTGATGAACCACCTGTTCGCCACTACCGATCTGGAAAAAAGTTACCGCATCAACCTGAACATGATTGGTCTGGACGGTCGTCCGGCGGTGAAAAACCTGCTGGAGATCCTCACCGAATGGCTGGCCTTCCGCCGCGATACGGTGCGCCGTCGTCTGAACCATCGTCTGGAAAAAGTGCTTAAGCGCCTGCATATCCTCGAAGGTTTGCTGGTGGCGTTCCTCAACATTGACGAAGTGATCGAGATCATTCGTACCGAGGACGAACCTAAGCCTGCCCTGATGTCGCGCTTTGGCATCAGCGAAACCCAGGCCGAAGCGATCCTCGAACTGAAATTGCGCCATCTCGCCAGACTGGAAGAGATGAAGATCCGCGGCGAGCAGAACGAGCTGGAAAAAGAGCGCGATCAGCTTCAGGCGATTCTGGCGTCCGAGCGCAAGATGAACACCCTGCTGAAGAAAGAGTTGCAGGCCGATGCCGACGCCTTTGGCGACGACCGCCGTTCTCCGCTGCACGAGCGCGAAGAGGCGAAGGCGATGAACGAGCACGACATGCTGCCGTCCGAGCCGGTGACCATCGTGCTTTCCCAGAGCGGCTGGGTGCGTAGCGCCAAAGGCCACGATATCGACGCGCCGGGTCTGAGCTACAAATCCGGTGACAGCTTCAAGGCGGCGGTGAAGGGCAAGAGTAACCAGCCGGTGGCGTTCATCGACTCCACGGGCCGCAGCTACGCCATCGACCCGATCACGCTGCCGTCCGCGCGCGGCCAGGGCGAACCGCTCACCGGCAAGCTGACGCTGCCGCCGGGCGCCACGGTTGAGCATATGCTGATGGAGGCCGACGATCAAAAACTGCTGATGGCGTCTGATGCGGGCTACGGATTTATCTGTACCTTCAACGATCTGGTGTCGCGTAACCGTGCCGGTAAGGCGCTCATTAGCCTGCCGGATAATGCACACGTCATGCCGCCGCTGATCATCGAGAATGAAAGCGACATGCTGCTGGCGATCACCGCTGCCGGACGTATGCTGATGTTCCCGGTCAGCGATTTGCCGGAGCTGTCGAAAGGGAAGGGCAACAAGATCATCAGCATCCCGTCAGCGGAAGCGGCAAAAGGCGAAGATAGCCTCGCGCATCTCTTCCTGCTGCCGCCGCAGAGCACGCTGACCATTCATGTCGGCAAGCGTAAGATCAAACTGCGTCCGGAAGAGTTGCAGAAGGTGGTGGGTGAGCGTGGACGTCGCGGCTCACTGATGCGCGGCCTCCAGCGAATCGACCGCGTGGAGATCGACTCGCCGGCGCGCAGCAAAGCGGACGACAGCGAAGAGTAACCTGTTTCATCCCCCCTCTTTCCGGAGGGGGAATTACCATAAAATTTCCCGTAAAAACGTTGTTAATTCGTGCGTTGCGATTAACAATACGCGCTCG
Organism: Enterobacter cloacae complex sp. IR5403; assembly: GCF_049238705.1. Classification (NCBI taxonomy): domain Bacteria; kingdom Pseudomonadati; phylum Pseudomonadota; class Gammaproteobacteria; order Enterobacterales; family Enterobacteriaceae; genus Enterobacter; species Enterobacter cloacae complex sp. IR5403. The sequence continues at coordinate 165,906 of NZ_JBMKHP010000004.1, forward strand.
TAATAAAGTCCTTACCTGGCCACAGGTGAAGTATAATTGTCAGCTGTCAGGGCTTCAGAGGTCGCTATGCTATACATTGTTCGTCTCATTCTTACCGTTATTTATTGCATTCTGGTCTGTATTTTCGGATCGATTTATTGCCTGTTCAGCCCGCGTAACCCAAAGCATGTCGCGACGTTTGGCCACATGTTTGGTCGTCTTGCGCCGCTGTTTGGCCTGAAGGTTGAAAAGCGACTGCCTGAAGGGGCGGAGAATTTCGGTAACGCCATCTATATCGCTAACCATCAGAACAACTACGATATGGTGACGGCCTCAAATATTGTTCTTCCGCCGACCGTAACCGTGGGTAAAAAAAGCCTGCTGTGGATCCCGTTTTTCGGCCAGCTGTACTGGCTCACCGGTAACTTGCTGATTGATCGTAACAACCGCGCCAAAGCGCATGGCACCATTGCAGAAGTGGTGGATCAGTTTAAAAAGCGCCGGATTTCCATCTGGATGTTCCCGGAAGGGACGCGCAGCCGTGGTCGCGGCCTGCTGCCGTTCAAGACCGGCGCGTTTCATGCTGCAATTGCGGCTGGCGTTCCAATTATTCCCGTGTGTGTTTCCAACACATCGAATAAGATTAATCTTAACCGTCTGAATAACGGACTGGTCATTGTCGAAATGCTGCCGCCGGTAGATACCTCAAAATACGGTAAAGACCAGGTGCGCGAGCTGGCCACGCACTGCCGCGAGCTGATGGCTCAGCATATTGCGCAGCTCGATAAAGAAGTTGCAGAGCGAGAAGCCGCCGGTAAGATTTAACCCGGTGTCGTGTAAGGGAAAACGAATTCCCGCGTTGTTAGTCGTTTCAGATGGAGCTTATATGTCACTCAGTCGGCGTCAGTTTATTCAGGCTTCGGGTATCGCCCTTTGTGCGGGTGCGATGCCGCGGACAGCCAGCGCCGCCGGGCAGCAACAGCCGCTGCCTATTCCGCCGTTGATTGAATCCCGTCGCGGACAGCCGCTATTCCTCACGCTTCAGCGTAGCCACTGGTCCTTTACCCAGGGAACGCGCGCGCAGGTATGGGGCATTAACGGACGCTATCTCGGGCCGACCATTCGCGTGTGGAATGGCGATGACGTTAAGCTCATCTACAGTAACCGTACGACGGAAAATGTCGCGATGACCGTCAGTGGTTTGCAGGTGCCAGGGCCTCTGATTGGCGGCGCGGCACGCATGATGTCGCCGAATGCCGACTGGGCGCCCGTCCTCCCGATTCGTCAGAGCGCGGCGACATTGTGGTATCACGCCAACACCCCGAACCGCACCGCCCAGCAGGTCTACAACGGCCTGGCCGGAATGTGGCTGATTGAAGATGAGGTCAGTAAAACGCTGCCGATCCCGAATCACTACGGCGTCGATGATTTCCCGATCATTATTCAGGACAAGCGGCTGGATAACTTCGGCACGCCGGAGTACAGCGAGCCGGGCAGCGGTGGTTTTGTTGGCGATACGCTGTTGGTTAACGGCGCGCAAAGCCCGTATGTCGAAGTGTCTCGCGGCTGGGTGCGCCTGCGTCTGCTGAATGCCTCTAACTCGCGTCGCTATCAGTTGCAGATGAGCGACGGCCGTGCGCTGCACGTGATTTCAGGCGATCAGGGGTTATTACCTGCGCCGGTGTCGGTGAAACAGCTGGCGCTGGCGCCGGGCGAACGTCGCGAAATCCTCGTGGATATGACCAACGGAGATGAAGTGTCCGTGACCTGCGGCGAAGCGGCAAGCATTGTTGACCGTATTCGCGGCTTCTTTGAACCGTCGAGCGTGCTGGTCTCCACGCTGGTGCTGACGCTGCGCCCGACCGGCCTGTTGCCGCTGGTGACCGACAGCCTGCCGATGCGCCTGCTGCCGCAGGAGATTGTGACCGGCCCGGCAGTACGCAGTCGCGATATCAGCCTTGGCGACGATCCGGGCATCAACGGCGCGCTGTGGGACGTAAACCGCATTGATATCACCGCCCAACAGGGAACATGGGAGCGCTGGACCGTCCGCTCGGAGATGCCGCAGTCGTTCCATATTGAAGGGGTGTCATTCCTGATCCGCAACGTCAACGGGGCGATGCCGTTCCCGGAAGACAGGGGCTGGAAAGATACCGTCTGGGTGGATGGCCAGGTCGAACTGCTCGTCTACTACGGCCAGCCTTCCTGGCCGCACTTCCCGTTCCTGTTCCACAGCCAGACGCTGGAGATGATGGACAGGGGATCGGTAGGGCAGATGCTGGTGAATCCGGCACCGTAAAACGAGTCGGGTGGCGGCTTCGCCTTACCCGACCTACAGGCCCGTAGGCCCGGTAAGCGTAGCGTCACCGGGCAATAAATACCCCTTCATTTCCCCCGGTAAACCAGCGTATAATCCCGCTCCTTTTGTCTATTTTTTCTTCGGAAGCATTATGAGCGCTATTTCCCTGATCCAGCCGGATCGCGACCTCTTCTCCTGGCCCCAGTACTGGGCAGCCTGCTTTGGACCGGCGCCGTTCCTGCCGATGTCCCGGGAAGAGATGGATCAACTGGGCTGGGACAGCTGCGATATCATTCTGGTGACGGGCGATGCGTATGTCGATCACCCGAGCTTTGGCATGGCGATCTGTGGCCGTATGCTTGAAGCCCAGGGCTTCCGCGTGGGGATCATCTCCCAGCCTGACTGGAACAGCAAAGACGACTTTATGCGTCTGGGCAAGCCTAACCTGTTCTTCGGCGTGACCGCGGGCAACATGGACTCGATGATCAACCGCTATACCGCCGACCGTAAGCTGCGCCATGACGACGCTTATACGGCTGACAACGTGGCGGGTAAACGTCCCGATCGCGCGACCCTCGTCTACACCCAGCGATGCAAAGAAGCATGGAAAGACGTGCCGGTGATCCTGGGCGGCATCGAGGCGAGCCTGCGCCGCACCGCGCACTACGACTACTGGTCTGACACCGTGCGCCGTTCGGTGCTGGTGGATTCAAAAGCCGACATGCTGATCTTCGGCAACGGCGAGCGTCCGCTGGTGGAAGTGGCGCATCGCCTGGCACAGGGTGAAGCGGTCAGCGAGATCCGCGACGTGCGCAACACCGCGATCATGGTGAAAGAGGCGCTGCCGGGCTGGAGCGGGGTGGATTCCCGCATTATCGATATGCCGGGCAAAATCGACCCTATCCCGCATCCGTACGGTGACGATCTGCCGTGCGCGGATAACAAACCGGTTGAGCCGAAGAAGGCGGAAGCAAAGGCCGTGGTGGTGCAGCCGCCGCGTCCGAAGCCGTGGGAAAAAACCTATGTGCTGCTGCCGTCTTACGAAAAAGTAAAAAGCGATAAAGTACTCTACGCCCACGCATCGCGCATCTTACACCATGAAACCAACCCCGGCTGCGCGCGAGCGCTGATGCAAAAGCACGGCGAGCGCTATATCTGGGTTAACCCGCCGGCGATCCCGCTCTCTACCGAAGAGATGGACAGTGTCTTTGCCCTGCCGTACAAGCGTGTGCCGCATCCGTCATATGGCAACAGCCGCATTCCGGCGTATGAGATGATCCGTTTCTCAATCAACATCATGCGCGGCTGCTTCGGTGGGTGCTCCTTCTGTTCGATCACCGAACACGAAGGCCGTATTATTCAGAGCCGTTCCGAAGAGTCGATTGTTAATGAGATCGAAGCGATTCGCGACACGGTGCCAGGCTTTACTGGCGTAATCTCCGATCTGGGTGGTCCAACGGCCAACATGTACATGCTGCGCTGTAAATCGCCGCGCGCCGAGCAGACCTGCCGTCGTCTCTCCTGCGTCTATCCGAGCATTTGCGAGCATATGGACACCAACCACGAGCCGACGATCAATCTTTACCGTCGCGCCCGCGATCTGAAAGGCATCAAGAAGATCCTGATCGCCTCCGGCGTGCGTTACGACATTGCGGTGGAAGATCCGCGCTACATCAAAGAGCTGGCGACGCACCACGTTGGCGGTTATCTGAAGATCGCCCCGGAGCACACCGAAGAAGGCCCGCTGTCCAAAATGATGAAGCCGGGCATGGGCAGCTATGACCGCTTTAAACAGCTGTTTGATACTTATTCAAAACAGGCGGGGAAAGAGCAGTATCTGATCCCATACTTCATCTCCGCACACCCCGGCACCCGGGATGAAGACATGGTGAACCTGGCGCTGTGGCTGAAGCAGCGTCGATTCCGTCTGGATCAGGTGCAGAACTTCTACCCGTCGCCGCTCGCCAACTCGACGACCATGTATTACACCGGCAAAAACCCGCTGAGTAAGATTGGTTATAAGAGCGAAGACGTGGTGGTGCCGAAAGGGGATAAACAGCGCCGTCTGCACAAAGCGCTGCTGCGTTATCACGATCCGAAAAACTGGCCGCTGATCCGTCAGGCGCTGGAAGAGATGGGGAAAAAGCACCTGATCGGCTCGCGTCGTGATTGCCTGGTGCCTGCGCCAACGCTGGAAGAGATGCGCGAAGCGCGCCGCCAGAACCGTAACACGCGCCCGGCGCTGACCAAGCACACGCCGATTGCGCATCAGCGTTCGAACGGTGGTACGGGAACGAAGAAGAACGTAAAACGTAAGACCGGTTAAACCTGTAACAATGCCCGGTGGCGCTGCGCTTACCGGGCCTACAGGTCTAACCCTCTCCCCACCGGGGAGAGGGCAGGGTGAGGGGATCACCCGCCAAACTGATCCGGGTCCGGCCCAAGCCGTTTGCCCTGATCCAGCTTCGCAATTTCACCCAGCTCGTCTTTATCCAGGCGGAAATCCCAGACGTCGAAGTTCTCGGCGATACGCGATGGCGTGACCGATTTCGGGATCACCACCAGACCGCTATCCAGATGCCAACGAATGACGATCTGCGCCGGGGTTTTACCGTACTTATCCGCCAGTTCACGGATGATTTTCTGGTCAAACACCCCTTCGCCGCCCTGGGCCAACGGGCTCCAGGATTCGGTCTGGATCTTGTGCGTGGCGTTCCATGAATGAAGCTGGCGCTGCTGCATCAGCGGATGCAGCTCAATCTGGTTAATCACCGGCGCGACGCCCGTTTCATCAATCAGGCGTTGCAGATGATGAACCTGGAAATTACAGACGCCGATGCTTTTTATCAGCCCCTCTTTTTGCAGTTCAATCATCCCCTTCCAGGCATCAACGTAATGGTCGATAGCCGGTACCGGCCAGTGCATGAGATAAAGATCGACGAAATCGAGCTGGAGTTTCTCCAGACTCTCCTGCAACGCTTCGCGGGGACGCTTTTGATCGTCGTTCCACAGCTTGGTGGTGATGAACAGCTCATCCCGGGGAACGCCAGCGCTGGCAAGCGCTTTTCCCACGCCGTCCTCGTTTTTATAGGCGGCGGCGGTATCGATAGACCGATAACCGACTTCCAGAGCTTTATGAATGGCGGAGACGACCTCGTCGTTACCGGCTTTCCATACACCTAGCCCCAGCTGGGGCATCACGTTGCCGTCCTGTAGCTTGATTACGGTTTGGTTTGCCATTTTTCCTCCTTCAGGTGCTCATCGCCGGAGGGAACCTCCGACGATGTGATGTGCATTAAGTCTGGACGAAATGTCAAAAAACGAAAGTCAGGAACCTAAAAACGCTTAACGTGCCGCTTCGTAAATACGACGGCTGACGTCCAGGGTGATGTCGCCATGCTCGCCGATCTGCGTCATGCCGTGTGCTTCCAGTTTCGCCAGCAGGGCAGGGATGGAACTGCCGTCCAGGCCGTAGCCAGAGAGACGCGTTGGCACGCCCAGGCTTTCAAAGAAGTGACGGGTGGCTTCAATCGCGGCATCGATACGCGCATCGTCGGAACCGTCGGTGATGTTCCACACGCGTTCGGCGTACTGGAGCAGTTTGGCGCGTTTAGCGTCACGTTTTTCGTTCCACAGCGCAGGCAGAACCACCGCCAGCGTCTGGGCGTGATCCAGACCGTGCATCGCCGTCAGCTCGTGGCCGAGCATGTGGGTAGCCCAGTCCTGCGGCACGCCTGCGCCGATCAGGCCGTTCAGCGCCTGGGTGGCAGCCCACATCACGTTGGCACGCACGTCGTAATTTTCAGGCTCTTTCAGCGCTTTTGGACCTTCTTCAATCAGCGTCAGCAGAATGCCTTCCGCGAAACGATCCTGAATTTTGGCGTTTACCGGGTAAGTAACGTACTGCTCAACGGTGTGAACAAAGGCGTCGACCACGCCATTCGCCACCTGACGCGCAGGCAGGGTATAGGTGTAAACCGGATCGAGGATCGCGAACACGGGCTGAACGTGTTCGTTCATAAAGGCCTGCTTGTCACCGGTGGTTTTACGGGAGATGACCGCGCCTTTGTTGGACTCTGATCCGGTGGCCGGCAGCGTCAGCACGGAGCCCATCGGGATCGCACTGCTGATGTCGCTGCCGCCCGTTTCCAGAATATGCCACGGGTCGATGCCGTCAGCGTAATGGGCCGCCGCCGCGATGAATTTGGTGCCGTCCAGCACGGAACCGCCGCCCACCGCCAGCAGGAAGGTGATTTGCTCATCACGGGCGATTTTTACCGCGTTCATCAGCGTTTCATAAGACGGGTTAGGCTCGATACCGCCGAACTCGCGCACGTCCAGACCTTCCAGAGCGCTGTACACCTGATCCAGTACGCCGGTTTTTTTCACGCTGCCGCCGCCGTAGGTAATCAGGACGCGGGCGTCCGTCGGGATTTGCGCGCGCAGGTCAGCGATAGCGTTTTTACCAAACAGAATGCGGGTTGGAGTGTGAAGATTAAAGTTGTTCATGGCTTGTTCCCTGTAGTGGGTAAAAAATCGTGGTGGCGCAGAAGGCAACCTGATGCTGCTCATTGTGGCGGGCAGGCGCTATCCTCTCAATGCACATTCCTGCCGATGTCTTGCCCATTTCTACAGCGCGCTGGAGAAACGGTAAGAAAATGCGCACACTGTCAGCGTCGTAAACCGTACCCGGAGTAACTGAAAATGAACCGTGATGCCATCTGCCGCCAGCTAACGTCGCAGATTAAAAGACTGATAGATAACGGAAATGATTCGGCTGAGCTGCTGCCGGATATCCGATTGCTCTACGGTACCCAGCCCGGAACGCGCACCCCGGTGATGTATCAGCCCGGCATCGTGTTTCTCTTTTCTGGCCATAAGATTGGCTATATCAATGAGCGCGTGTTCCGTTACGACACCAATGAATATCTGCTTCTGACAGTACCTTTACCCTTCGAATGTGAAACTTTCGCGACAGAGGAGGTACCGCTGGCCGGGATCCGCGTCAACGTCGACATCCTCCAGTTGCAGGAGCTGCTGATGGAGATTGGGGAGGACGAGCTTTTCCGGCCGTCGATGGCGGCAAGCGGTATCAACTCCGCGACCCTGTCGGAGGAAATTCTCTGCGCGATTGAACGCCTGTTAGACGTGATGGAAAGGCCGCTGGATGCGCGTATTCTCGGAAAACAGATTATCCGCGAAATTCTTTACCATGTGCTGCTGGGACCGGGCGGCGGGGCGCTGCTGGCGCTGGTAAGCCGACAAACGCACTTCAGCCTGATTAGCCGCGTGCTGAAGCGCATCGAGAGCCAGTACACGGAAAACCTCAGCGTTGACCAGCTGGCGGCGGAAGCCAATATGAGCGTCTCGGCGTTTCACCATAACTTTAAATCCGTCACCAGCACGTCGCCGTTGCAGTACCTCAAAACCTACCGTCTGCATAAGGCGCGGATGCTGATGATCCACGATGGCATGAAGGCCAGCGCCGCGGCGATGCGGGTCGGGTATGAAAGCGCGTCGCAGTTTAGTCGGGAGTTTAAGCGTTACTTCGGCGTCACGCCGGGGGAAGATGCGTCACGTATAAGAACCATACAGGGAGCGTGAGGGGAAACGGAGGCCGGGTAAGCGGTAGCGTCACCCGGCTTTTGTTTATGCGCTGCAATACTTTTTCTTAATCACCACCGCAATGGTACCCACCAGCCCTGCAACCAGCAGGAAAATCGGCAGGATCATCAGGAAAGTCATCACCTGGTCTTCATGGTGCTTAACGAAGGGGATCATATTCAGCGCGTAGCCGAGCGTGGTGACCACGCCCACCCAGAGCAGGGCGCTCAGCCAGTTGAAGAACTGGAAGCGGCGGTTAGAGAGGCCTGAAATACCCGCCATGGTAGGCAACAGGGTACGAACAAACGCCAGAAAACGCCCGGCAAGTAACGCCAGCAGGCCGTGGCGGTCAAACATGCAGGTCGCGCGCTGATGATATTTATGCGGCAGCTGCGCCAGCCAGCCTTTCACCACGCGGGTGTTTCCAAGCCAGCGCCCTTGCAGGTAGCTCAGCCAACAGCCGAGACTGGCCGCAGAGGTGAGGATCACCATTGTCGGTGCGAAGTCCATCACGCCCTTGCCGATTAACGCCCCCGCGAGCAGGAGCAGGCTGTCACCGGGTAAAAATGAGGCTGGCAGTAATCCATTTTCCAGAAACAGCGTCGCGAACATCACGAAATAGACAATCCCGACGACATGCGGGTCCGCCAGCGCGGCAAAATCGTGTTGCCAGAGCGCCGTGATGATATTTTGAATAACAGCCATGGACTTTCCTGTGGAACAGCAGATATAACGCTATTGTACTCCCAATTTTGCCTGTCGGGGTTGATCGCAGGCGCATCTCATACAGACTTTTCTGCTTGCGGTGTTCAGAATTGCGTCCGGGGAGTACATTTCAGCCAGCACTTTACACGATGCGCTCAAATCCTGCCGATAAATCCGCAATTAAATCGTCCACATTTTCCAGCCCGATATGCAGGCGGATTAAGGTCCCCTCGAAGTCCACCTCGCCGCCCGGGCGCAGGGCCGCAATCTGCTCCGGCTGGTTGGGCAGGATCAGCGATTCAAACCCACCCCATGAATAGGCCATGCTGAAGAGGGTAAAGTTATCCAGATAGCTTGCCAGTTCGGCGTCATTCAGGCGCTTTTTAAGAACGAATGAGAACAGCCCGCTGCTGCCCGTAAAGTCACGTTGCCAGTATTCGTGGCCCTTGCTGCCCGGCAGCGCCGGATGGTTAACGCGCTCCACCTGCGGATGCAGCGCCAGCCACTGTGCAATTTGCAGGCTGCTTTCGTGATGCTGACGCAGACGCACGCCGAGTGTACGGATGCCCCGGCTGGTCATGTAGGCGGTATCGGCATCCACCATCTGGCCCATCAGGTAGGCGTTTTCACGCAATTGATCCCAGCAGCGGGCGTTAGATACCGCCGTACCGATCATGCCGTCGGAATGGCCAATCAGGTATTTGGTCGCCGCCTGAATGGAGATATCGATGTCAAATTCCAGGGCTTTAAATAGCACACCTGCCGCCCAGGTGTTGTCGATCATGATGATCGCTTCCGGCGCTATGCTGCGCACCGCCTTCACGATGGCCGGGACGTCATGCACTTCCATGGTGATGGAGCCGGGAGATTCCAGGAACACAACGCGCGTGTTGGGCTGAATAAGCCCGGCAATACCGGCCCCAATCAGCGGATCGAACCAGCTGGTGGTGACGCCGAGCTTGCTGAGTATTTTGGTGCAGAAGTCCTGGCTTGGCTCGTAGGCGGTATTGGTCATCAGGACGTGGTCACCCTGTTCCACAAACGCCAGAATGGTATTGGCGACCGCCGCCGCGCCGCACGGGAACAGCGCGCAGCCCGCGCCGCCCTCCAGTTCGCACATGGCTTCCTGCAACGAGAAATGGGTTAACGTGCCACGACGACCGTAAAACAGCCCGCCCTTCGCGCGATTACGCGTAGCGATTTTTTTATCTTCAACGGTATCAAACACCAGCGAGGAGGCGCGCTGGATCACGCTGTTGACCGAGCCCTGTGTGTATTTCTTACTGCGTCCTGCCTGCACCAGCGTGGTCTCAAGCTGCTTTTTAGTCATGTTCGCTAACCCTATTTTTATACGTCTGGACGTCCAGACTACCACGATTGTCAGAATGTGCATCCGGATGCTTATCGAATAAGCAGAAAATATTATCAAAAATTCGCATAAGAAATTTTTACTGCGTAAGCGCAAGGAAAGTGAGCGAAAATTACGGCACTATGTAAATACTAATGAGAACTACTATCAATTCGACGACGTTTTGATATTATTACGTTCAGATTTTGTGATTTGCGTCCTGGAGATACAGAGTGGGTAATAATTTGATGCAGACGGATCTCTCCGTTTGGGGCATGTATCAACATGCTGACATCGTAGTTAAGATTGTGATGATCGGCCTGATTCTGGCGTCCGTGATCACCTGGGCTATCTTCTTCAGCAAGAGCGCCGAACTTCTTTCACAAAAACGCCGCCTCAAGCGTGAGCAGAAGCAGCTGGCGGAAGCCCGCTCTCTGGATCAGGCTTCTGATATCACCTCATCCTTCCATGCGAAAAGCCTGACTACCCTGTTAGTGAACGAAGCGCAGAACGAGCTGGAACTCTCCGCAGGCAGTGAAGATAACGAAGGCATTAAAGAGCGTACCGGCTTCCGTCTGGAGCGTCGCGTTGCGGCCGTGGGTCGTCATATGGGCCGCGGTAACGGCTACCTGGCAACTATCGGCGCCATCTCCCCGTTCGTCGGCCTGTTCGGTACCGTCTGGGGCATCATGAACAGCTTTATCGGTATCGCCCAGACGCAGACCACTAATCTTGCGGTCGTCGCGCCGGGTATCGCAGAAGCGCTGCTGGCCACGGCTATCGGTCTGGTTGCCGCTATCCCGGCGGTTGTTATCTATAACATCTTCGCGCGCATGATTGGCAGTTACAAAGCCACACTGGGTGACGTTGCCGCGCAGGTTCTGCTGCTGCAAAGCCGCGATCTGGACCTGAACGCCAGCGCCGTTAAACCGGTTCATGCGGCGTCCAAACTGCGCGTAGGTTGATTGTATGGCAATGCGTCTTAATGAAAATCTGGACGATAACGGTGAAATGCATGAGATCAACGTGACGCCGTTTATCGACGTCATGCTGGTTCTGCTGATTATCTTTATGGTTGCCGCACCGCTGGCGACGGTGGACGTGAAGGTGAATCTGCCTGCGTCCTCCAGCCAGCCGCAGCCGCGTCCGGAAAAACCTATCTACCTGTCCGTGAAGGCCGATAAGTCCATGTTCCTGGGCAACGATCCGGTAACGGATGCCTCGGTTATTCCGGCGCTGGACCAGCTGACCGGCGGCAAGAAAGACACCACCGTCTTCTTCCGCGCGGATAAAACCGTCGATTATGAAACCATGATGAAGGTAATGGACACGCTGCATCAGGCGGGATACCTGAAGATTGGTCTGGTCGGCGAAGAGAAAGCGGCCGCGAAGTAAAACGAAGGCTTTTGGCGTCTTCCCTGCCGGGGGGCGGCGTCGCCTTACCCGGCCTGCATTCCGCAACAATCATTGTTGACTCACACTGAAGGCGCCGTCGGCGCCTCTTCATCAAGCGCTACACAGGTCACGTTTGAAGTACGGTAATGACCTTCCGAGAGTTTTCGGGTCAGGCGCAGGGTGGCTGTCTCGCGTGCCAGCAGGTACTGATAGTTCGCCTCCAGTCGCCCGAGGATCTTCTCTTTAAGCTCAGGGCGCTGTTCAATAATGGCGTTCATCACCGCGCCGTAAATCTCCTCCTTGGCCTGCAAGGCGTAAATCTCCCGACGATTCTGCCATTTCAGGCGCACCAACGTGGCCGGAATCGAAACCAAATCCTGCGTAATTCGCGTCATCTCGTCATTTTTTATCTTTTTCAGGGCGTCGAGATTCTGCTTTAAGATAAATTCATCGCTTTTCTTATCATCTAAAGTCAAATAAACGTTATTACCGCTATCATCATTCACGTTAATCTTCCCCCAGGTTATAAAAAATGGGATTGTTTTTTTCACGCGTAATTAAATTAAGCCAAATTTCATTGCCGGCTTCATTTATTTGCTGCGTTTTCTCGGCCATTATTTGACTTAGCGTCTGGGCGTCTATTTCTCCTTCGGCCTGTAAATCATTCAGCAGATGAACTAAGGCTTCAATCTTGATGGCGCGAAATAAACGCTCTTTTAAATGGCGATCATGCTCTTCCAGCACCATATTACGGGATTTGCCGGTGCGCGAAACACCAATTAATATATCGGCTTCATAGTCGGAGAGTTTTCTTTTTCCTTGAGTGAAATTCGCCTCTTTATCTGCTTCCGTCGAAGGCTGTTCCACAGGCGTAATGTGGTACTTTGCCGGGACAATATTGTCGGGCAGCATTTTAATTTCCTTTAATTTCAAAAGGGTGGGGTTGGAAAAAGGGTGAGATTCGTTGACAATATCATGAGGCAATTTTAAAATCAAAAAAAATGGAGCCTACCCATGAACAGCATTTTCTTCACGGTCATAACGTTACTATTACTGACCGCTGGCGTGCTTTTATTGATGCAAGAGTTCAATAAAACGAAAGTGTCAAAAGACGCCAGTGAACCGCCGCAGCCTCAATTGATGTCGAAAGAGGAGGGGGAAGATCATTTTTCCGTATTGATGAACGCCGTGACGCCGGTCTGGTACTGGCGAGTGAATCACGAATATATCGATTTTCTCCATGCGACAATTAAGCGAATGAAAATGGCTGAAATTAATGATACGCCCGGCCTGTTCGACGCGCAGCGCCGTTGTAGCGACCTTAATTCGGCGGTCTATAAATATTACGACAATATCAAAAAGCGCTGTCTGAATGGCGAGAAGGTGTCGTACTCCGATTTAGACGTATTAAATCTGCGTCAGTGTTTTCGTGAGTTTAGCCTGGAAGCCTACCCGGAACTGGTCGCGCTGGTCTGGCCGGAGTATGCGCGTCCGGATGTGGATCCCAACGAGGTATAGTTGAGATATACTCAGCGCTGGTTTCGTTTGCAGACAGGATTTTATGGAACGCTTCTTTGAAAACGCAATGTATGCCTCTCGCTGGCTGCTCGCACCCGTCTATTTTGGTCTCTCCCTGGCGCTGATCGCCCTGACGATCAAGTTCTTCCAGGAGATATTCCACGTCCTGCCAAACATTTTCTCCGTGGCAGAAGCCGATTTGATTCTGGTTCTGCTGTCGCTGGTGGATATGACGCTGGTGGGGGGATTACTGGTGATGGTGATGTTCTCCGGTTATGAGAATTTTGTCTCTCAGCTTGATATCGCCGAGCACAAAGAAAAGCTCAACTGGCTGGGGAAAATGGACGCCTCATCGCTGAAGAATAAAGTCGCGGCGTCGATTGTGGCAATTTCGTCTATTCACCTGTTACGCGTCTTTATGGACGCTAAAAACGTCCCGGATAATAAGCTGATGTGGTATGTGATTATCCACCTGACGTTTGTGCTGTCGGCGTTTGTGATGGGGTATCTGGATAAGATCAGTAAGAAATAAATTCACCATGCCCCTCACCCTAACCCACTCCCACAGGGAGAGGGAATATCAATCTCCCTCTCCCTGTGGGAGAGGGCCGGGGTGAGGGCAGCAGGCCGCACTATTTATTTATCCGACGACGCCTGCCACAAATTCAGCTCACCATCCGCAACGTGCTGGTCAATCCGCGTCAGTTCATCTTCGCTAAAGCGCAGGTTATTCAGCGCCTGAACGTTCTCTTCCAGCTGCTCCGGGCGGCTCGCGCCAATCAGCACCGACGTTACACGCTCATCTTTCAACAGCCAGCTTAGCGCCATCTGCGCCATCGTCTGCCCGCGCGCGTGCGCCATCTCGTTCAGCAGACGAAGGCTGCTCAGGTTGGCTTCCGTCAGCATTTTCTCCGTCAGGCCGCGCACTTTTTTCCCTTCGCGCTGCATACGTGAACCGTCCGGAATACCGTTCAGGTATTTTCCGGTGAGCAGGCCCTGTGCCAGCGGGGTAAAGGCGATACAGCCCGTTCCGTTTTTCTCCAGCGCGTCCAGCAGGCCGGTCTTGTCGACCCAGCGGTTAAGCAGGTTGTAAGACGGCTGGTGGATCAAAAGCGGGATCTTCCACTCGCGCAGCAATTCGGCCATTACCGCCGTGCGTTCCGTGGAGTAGGACGAAATGCCGACGTACAGCGCTTTTCCGCTCTGCACCGCGTGCGCCAGCGCGGCGGCGGTCTCTTCCATCGGCGTGTTTTCGTCTACGCGGTGAGAATAGAAAATATCCACATACTCCACACCCATGCGTTTCAGGCTCTGGTCGAGGCTGGCGAGCAGGTATTTACGTGAACCGCCCGAACCATACGGTCCTGGCCACATGTCGTAGCCCGCTTTGGTGGAGATGATCAGCTCGTCGCGATACCCGGCAAAATCCTCCCGCAGCAGGCGGCCAAAATTCTCTTCAGCGCTGCCCGGAGGGGGGCCGTAGTTGTTGGCAAGGTCAAAGTGGGTAATGCCGAGATCGAAGGCCTTACGCAGCAGCGCGCGCTGGGAATCGAGCGGCTGAACGTGACCGAAGCTGTGCCACAGGCCCAGCGACAGTGCCGGTAAGCGCAGGCCGCTTTTGCCGCAGTATCGGTACTGCATGTTTTCGTATCGGCCGGTGTAAGGGTGCCAGGACATGATGTCTCCTTTCTTGTCGGTGAATTTTCGAAACAACGTTTTCATTCTATGCCGACTCGATAACAAAAAAGTATATTTTCTGCGGTATCTGCCGATAACGAGGGAAGTACTCGCCTCTGGGCGAATTCACCCTCACGGCAAGGAATACTCAATGAAGATGCTTCGTAATTTCACCATCCGTTTCGTCATGCTGACGATACTGGGGATCTTTTGTGTCATGTGGGCAGGCGTGGGGCTTTACAGCACCTGGTCTCTGTCTCGTGTTTCTGATGGTAATGACGTTGACCGCCAGCTGGTCCGGCAAATGACGGTGCTGAGCCAGGGCAACGATCAGTATTTCCGTTTCGTCACCCGCCTGAGCCGGGCAATGGAAGTTAAAGCGGCGGGCGGCACGCCGGACCTGGCTCCTGCTCAGCAGGCGCTGGATAACATGAGTAAAAAGCTGGCAGAGATGAAAGCTATCTCCCCCGGCCCGATGGATGAAAAGGTATCTGCACAGGTGATTTCCACCTGGCAGGCGCTGCTCGATCAGGGCGTGACGCCGCAGATGGCGCAGGCGAAGCAGGCGACGCTCGAAGGCTATCGTCAGCATGCCAACAACGTCACGCCGCCGCTAAGCCGTGCATTCGGGTCAGCGGCTGAGAACTTTAACAACACCGCGGCGAAGGCGCTCGACAGCACTCGCGTGGTGGTCGACGGCCTCACCAGCATGACCCGGACGGTGATTATCACCGCCACGATCGTGGGTCTGTTGATCCTGCTGTTCACCGACCGCTACCTGGTGGCGATACTGGTAAAACCGCTGGATCGTATCCGTCAGCAGTTCCGCCAGATTGCACAGGGCGATCTCAGCCAGCCGATTGAATCTTTGGGCCGCAACTGCGTGGGGCAACTGGTGCCGCTGCTGAGCGCCATGCAGGACAGCCTGCGGGAAGCGGTCAGCACGATTCGTTCCGGCAGCGAGAATATCTGGCGCGGGGCAACGGAGATCTCCAGCGGGAATAACGATCTCTCTTCGCGTACCGAAGAGCAGGCCGCCGCGCTGGAAGAGACCGCGGCCAGCATGGAGCAGCTAACCGCAACGGTGAAGCTGAACGCTGAAAGCGCGCGTCAGGCCAGCCAGCTTGCGGATGTCGCCTCCAGTACGGCCAGCCGCGGCGGGTCGCTGGTGGAAGATGTGGTCACAACCATGAGCGGTATTTCGGACAGCTCGAAAAAAATCGCTGAAATCACTACCGTCATCAACAGCATCGCCTTCCAGACCAATATTCTGGCGCTGAACGCCGCGGTGGAAGCGGCCCGGGCCGGGGAGCAGGGGCGTGGCTTTGCGGTCGTGGCGGGTGAGGTGCGTAATCTGGCCAGCCGCAGCGCGAATGCGGCAAAAGAGATCGAAGGGCTGATTGCAGATTCCGTTGCCCGCGTGGAGCAGGGGGCGCAGCTGGTGAACGATACCGGCACCACGATGGAAGCGATCCTGCGCGACGTGACGGAAGTGACCGTCATTATGAAGCAGATCGCCACCGCGTCAGAGGAGCAGAGCAAAGGTATTTCTCAGGTCGGCGTTGCCATCACGCAGATGGACGGCGTGACCCAGCAGAACGCCTCGCTGGTGGAGCAGGTTTCCGCCGCCGCCGCCGCACTTGAACGGCAGACCGAAGAACTCCAGCGCTCAGTGCAGAAATTCCGTCTCACCGCGTAACCTCATCGTGTCAGGCCGTCTCTGGCGGCCTGACGTTTATCGCTCTGAATAATCTGTGTCACCTGCGACAGCTGACCAATTTTAACTTCACTTGCCCGCATAAATTTACTTTTGTCGATCAGCAGCAGCGACTGGCTGGCGCGGTTTAACAGCAGCGCCTTAAAGCCCGCGTTGTGCTCGGATGGATCCCAGAGGACGCCATGCTCATCGACCCCTTCACACGAGAAGATGAACAGATCGATCTCCAGCCCTTTTAGCTGCGCCACCAGCGCCGGATTAACATAGCAGCGATACTTACGCTCAAGCGTTCCGCCGGAGCAGATAAGCGTGATCCGCTCGCGCTTTGCCATCTCGTGGCAGATAGGCAGGCTGTTGGTAAATACGGTGAGGTCGATGTCCGGCAACTGGCGCGCCAGATGAAAGCAGGTGGAGCTGGCGTCGAGGGCGATGGTCATCCCTTCGCTGATCCAGCCCAGCGCGTGGCGGGCAATATCGGCTTTGTCGGCATAATGGCTTTTCAGGCGTGCGCCAAAGGGTTCACCGCTGTCGCGGCTGTCCGGGTGAATCAGACGCGCGCGCCCGTGCTGGCGCAGAAGCTTCCCCTGCTGCTGTAACGACTTCAGATCCCGGCGGATGGTCTCTTTGCTGACGGAGAGCTTTTCAGCCAGCACCTCGGTAGTCAGCCAGTCGCTTTGACTCAGCAGGGTGATAAGGCTCTGCTGTCGGGTCGCTTTTAGCGTCTGGTCTGACATACGAGGCTCCTTGCGCACGCGTGCTGACGCATTTTTCTCATCGCGGAAGAAGGGCGGCGAACCGCCCGGTCATGGATCACCCCTGACGTTTATCTTCCGTCTGGGTATCGAAGTCGCTCGCTGAATGACGCTCATGCAACTGCTCGTTCAGCTCGCCGTTGGTACGGTTAACAATACGCCCGCGTTTAACGGCCGGACGATTCGCCACATCTTTTGCCCAGCGCTGCACGTTGGTGTACTTCCCGGCATCCAGGAACTCGGCGGCGTTATACACGCTGCCCAGCGCCACGCAGCCAAACCATGGCCAGACCGCCATATCCGCAATGGTATATTCCTCACCCGCTACGTAACGACCGCGCGCCAGCTGTTTGTCCAGCACGTCGAACAGGCGTTTAGCTTCCATGGTGAAGCGATCGATAGCGTACTCAATCTTCACTGGTGCGTAGTTATAGAAGTGGCCAAAACCGCCGCCGAGGAACGGGGCCGCGCCCTGTAACCAGAACAGCCAGTTCAGGGTTTCCGTTCGTCCTGCCGGATCTTTTGGCAGGAAGTGACCAAATTTCTCGGCCAGGTAGAGCAGGATATTGCCGGATTCAAAGACGCGCGTCGGCGGGGTGGTGGAGTGGTCACGCAGGGCCGGGATCTTCGAGTTCGGGTTCACGTCGACAAAACCGCTGGAGAACTGATCGCCCTCACCAATGCGGATTAACCATGCGTCGTATTCCGCGCCCGTCACGCCCAGCGCCAGCAGCTCTTCCAGCATGATGGTAACTTTCTGTCCATTCGGCGTGCCGAGAGAGTACAGCTGGAGCGGGTGCGCGCCCACCGGTAGCTCTTTCTCGTGCGTCGCGCCCGAGACGGGACGGTTGATATTGGCGAACGCGCCGCCGTTATTCTGTTTCCATTCCCACACTTTCGGTGGCTGATAGGTGTTATCTGACATGTTGGCCTGCCTTTTTGGTGTTGTGTTGAGGCAGTGTAGCAGGAGATGCAGGAACCGTTTAACGATGCGAGCGTAATGGGCAGGGCGGGTGTATGATAACGCCACCTCTGTCAGTTAATTACAACGTGCAGACGACGACAACCCCACAAAAAAATTGCCGCCTGCCTGTTTTAGGTTGGACACATGCGTAAAGGAACGTTAAGCAGTGACGCACCCTTCGGGACGTTATTAGGTTATGCGCCGGGTGGCGTGGCGATTTACTCTTCAAATTACGGCAGCCTCGATCCGCGTTGCTACCCGGAAGACGCGGAATTTCGCAGCTATATCGGCAATGAATACATGGGCCATAAATGGCAGTGCGTTGAGTTTGCGCGCCGTTTCCTGTTTCTCAATCACGGGTTTGTCTTTACCGACGTCGGGATGGCGTGGGAGATCTTCTCCCTGCGTTTTTTGCGCCAGGTGGTAAACGACAATATTCTGCCGCTACAGGCCTTTGCCAATGGCTCAAAACGCGCGCCGCAGGCCGGTGCGCTGCTCATCTGGCAAAAGGGCGGTGAGTTTCATGAGACCGGCCACGTCGCCGTCATTACCCAGCTGCTGGATGACAGAGTGCGCATTGCCGAGCAGAACGTTATTCACTCCCCGCTGCCGATGGGGCAGCAGTGGACCCGCGAGCTGCGTCTGAGCGTGGAGGACGGTTGTTATACGCTTCATGACACGTTCAACGATACCGAGATCCTCGGCTGGATGATCCAGACGGAGGAGACGGAACACAGTATTCCTCAGCCGGAGATCGACGGTGAACTATTGAAAATCAGCGGCGCGCGGTTGAAAAATAACCGTCAGTTCGACGGAAAATGGCTCAATGAAAACGACGCCCTGCAACAGGCGTACGTTCGCGCCAACGGCCACGTTATCAACAATGATCCCTGCCAGTACTTCACCATTACCGAAAGCGCCGAGCAGGAGCTGATCAAAGCCACCAACGAACTGCACCTGATGTACCTCCACGCTACCGACAAGGTGCTGAAAGACGACAGCTTACTCGCGCTTTTCGACATCCCGAAAATTCTCTGGCCGCGTCTGCGTCTTTCATGGCAGTGGCGTCGTCACCATATGATCACCGGTCGTATGGATTTCTGCATGGATGAACGCGGCATCAAGGTTTACGAGTACAACGCGGATTCCGCCTCCTGCCATACCGAGGGCGGGCTCATTCTTGAAGAGTGGGTGAAAAACGGCTATCGCGGCACCGGCCACAATCCGGCGGAAGGCTTGCTGGAGGAGTTGACCGGCGCATGGAAGCACAGCCACGCGCGGCCGTTCGTCCATATCATGCAGGACAACGATATCGAAGAGGATTACCACGCGCTCTTTATTCAGCGCTCGCTGATCCAGGCCGGGTTTGAAACCAAAATCCTGCATGGACTGGGGGCGCTGAGCTGGGATGCCGCCGGGCAATTGATTGATGATGAAGGCCGTCACGTCAACTGCGTATGGAAAACCTGGGCGTGGGAAACGGCGATTGAGCAGATCCGCGAGGTGAGCGAAACCGAGTACGCCGCCGTGCCTATCCGCACTGGTCACCCGCAAGGTGAAGTGCGCCTGATTGACGTCCTGCTGCGCCCGGAAGTGCTGGTCTTTGAACCGCTGTGGACGGTGATCCCAGGTAACAAGGCGATCCTGCCGGTGCTGTGGCAGCTGTTCCCGAACCACCGTTACCTGCTGGATACCGATTTTGAGGTCAACGATCTGCTCAAACGGACCGGTTATGCCGTTAAACCGATCGCCGGACGCTGCGGGAGCAATATCGATCTGATCGGCGCCCAGGACGAACTGCTGGACCAGTCCAGCGGCAAGTTTGTTGACCGCAAAAATATCTACCAGCAGCTATGGTGCCTGCCGAAGGTTGACGGCAGATACATTCAGGTCTGCACCTTTACCGTGGGCGGGAACTATGGCGGAACCTGTCTGCGCGGGGATGATTCGCTGGTGGTGAAGAAAGAGAGCGATATTGAACCGCTGATTGTGGTGAAAGATAAGTAACTCATACCTGCAATAAAAAAGCCCCCGCAGGATCTCCTGCCGGGGCTTTTTGTTACTGCTCTTCCTCTTCCTGCTGCTCGCTGATCTTCAAATCAATGATCCGGCCAATCTGGTCATGGTAAACCGTCAGCAGGTTGTACTGGCTCATCTCGGACATAATTTGCGGCGTGACGTTAAAACTTTGGGCAAGCTCGTCATGGCGCAACATTTCCGGATGACGCCGCCGCACATGCGCGCGGCGGCGATTGTACTGATACCACAGGATCAGCAGCCAGCCGTTGAACGCCGCAATCAGCAGATAGACCAGCACCGTATTAAAGGAGGCGATAATTACGTTCCAGCGGTGATCGCTCTCCTCGGTTAACTGCATCCACAGCCTGGCGTACAGGAAAAACAGGAATCCTCCCCAGGCTATCAGCGTTAATGCAGCATCGAAAAGACGCGGCGCCAGCCGATGCTCAGTCAAAATTAACGTATTCTCGTTCATTGAATGCTCCCTTTACCCCGGTCCGGACTGATCCAGCGCGCGCGGGCGCGTTTACGTTTAAGCATGACTTTCGGAAATGCCACGAGGGTGGTAAACAGGCCAATCATCCAGTACACCATCGGGAACCAGATCACCCAGAACAGCGAGCCTGCCACTTTCCGCTCGTAGCGCCGCTCGATATACAAACTGACGAGGAATTGCAGCAGGCACATCACGCCCAGCAGCAGCCCGGTAAACGCCGGGGGAAACAGGCTCGCAACGGCCAGGTTCGCGGGAAGAGGGATAATATGGCTGAGAATGAACAACACCACGGTCGCCCCATAGGCAAACGCCCACAGCGTTGATAGCGCGTACTCAAGAAACAGGGGCCACATGCGATGATGCTCCCAGCGGGCCATCTTGCGCAGGTTAACCAGAAACACCTCTGCACCCCCCTGCGCCCAGCGCAGACGCTGTTTCCACAGCCCCTTTAGCGTCTCCGGCATCAGGATCCAGCACAGTGCCCGCGGCTCGAAAAAGATATCCCAGTGGCGAAGCTGAAGCTTCCAGCTTATGTCGATATCCTCTGTGATCATGTCCGGGCTCCAGTACCCGACATCCGCCAGCGCCTGTCGGCGAAAGGCGGCGATGACGCCGGAGACGGTAAAGACCCGGCCATAGATCCGCTGCGTTCGCTTGATAAGGCCAATAATGGAAGAAAACTCGCCCACCTGAATGCGGCCAATCAGCGTTGAGCGCGTGCGAATACGCGGATTCCCGGTGACGGCCCCAACGTGGGGATACTGAATCAGCGGTGCCACCAGATACGCTGCGGTGTCGCGGTCGAGCAGGGCGTCGCCGTCAATGCAGACCAGCAGATCCCCCCGGGCCGCCGCAGCGCCGGCCTTGAGCGCCACGGCTTTCCCCTGGTTCTCCGCGAGATTAATCACCCGCAGGCGCGGCTGCTCCCGCGCCAGCTGTTGCAGTACCTCCGCCGTGTTATCAGAAGAACCGTCGTTGATGGCGATAACTTCCACATTCCAGTACCGCTGACCCAGCGCGGCGCTTATGGTCTCCCGTGCGTTGCGTTCCTCATTGAAGCAGGGAATAAGAATCGATATTAACGGCTCACCGGCTAAGGCGGGGGCGGGTGTTGCGTTATCCCACGACCAGTGCCGTTCAAGCTGAAACCAGAAATAGAGGCCGCCGGTTACCCAGAGCACGGACATAAACAGCGGCCAGAAAAAGACAAAGTCCAGAATCAGTTCGCCGGTAAACAGCGCGGCTACGCCTAACGGCAGCCCGAATACCAGACACAAAATAGAGAAGGCGATAATGCGATCAGTCATTGTCAGGATACCAGTACGAAGAAAATTCAGGCCTGATACGCGAAATATCAGGTTGGTTGTTGAGGAAGTCGTCGGGGTAATAACCGTAATTTTTGATGCCGTTCAGCTGGAGCACCCGCATCCACTCCACCAGACGTTCATCGGCTACGGCACGCTGCGGTTTCTGCGCCCAGTCCCTGGCCTGTAGCTCAAAAATCGTTTTATTCAGCGCGCCGGGGCGTGCGGCGACGGCTTTGACTAAACGCGTCAGCCAGGCATTGCTCTCTTCTGCCGGGACGGACTCCATCAGCGGCATTGCCATCGGCACCGTCCAGTCGTAGGCCGCCAGAAAATCATCGAGATTTTGCGCAAACCATGCCTCGCTTTCCGGCTCGAGAATGGGTAACGCGAACATGTTCCGCGCGGTTTTGATCTGCGGGCCACGGATGTTTTTCACCGCCTGGCTCAGGGTGCGGGTAAAGCCGATAAGCCGCTGACTCTTCTGCCGGGTCGTGTCCTGCCCGGCATCGTCAACGTCCGTCAGCACCGCATCGTCATGAAATAAGATCCCATTGAAGCTGGCATAGCGGGCCAGATCTTCATAGATCTCCGTCACCTGCTGGCGAACCTGCGGACTCCAGGGGGAGAGCCTGATATAGGGCTCGGCGGCCACGGTCAACGCTCCCGTTTGACGCTCCCGGCGCTGCACGCGCGGCAAGGCTGGACTGAGATCGAAAGAGAGAACCGGCATCCACGCGAAGACTTTCACTCCCGCGCGGGTTTGTAGCTGCCAGGCGACAAAATTGAAGAGATCGGCCCGGACCGGAAGCTGGCGGTTGGGGAAATAGAGTGCGCCGATCCTGCCGTCGCCCCGCGGATCCGAAAACGCCTGGAGAAACACATGGCTGATTTTCATGTCGTAGACCCGCTGAACGAGTTTGTTGATGTTTTTCGTCTGCTGGGCCGGATCGGGATCGTAGACATAATCGAGATCAACATGCATGACGCGCACCGGGTCAAACTCCTGAACGCGGCTAACCGTGTTGGCAAAGGTTTTTATCGACGGATTTCCGGCGATCAGCAGGCGCGGGATGTTGCCGAGGTCGCCCACGTTTCCCAGACCGTCCTCCAGGGTAAAGGCCAGCTGATAGCCCTGTTTCTGGGCGATAGCGAGCGACGTACCGTTGGCAGCCCCATAGGGCCACACCCAGGCACGCGGCGCTTTTCCCGTCACCTGGGTGATTTTATCGGTGACTTTGCGTACGTCTGCGGCGATCCGCTGGTTGAAGTGTTCATCGGTTTCGTAATGCCCCGTCGCGTTATCATAAAAACGGCTGGCGATGGCGGGTTCACGGCTTCTCTGCGGGTTGGCCGGAATGCCGTAATGCGAGGCCCAGGTATGCGAGCCAATCTCAACCAGCGGGGACTGGCTGAGCTCGCGAACCATATCCCAGGTGGCAAAGCGATCGCGGGGCGTCATCAGACCGCCGAAGTTAACTTTTTGATTTTCCGGCGTATCCACCCAGCTGCCCACCGGCGCCCACAGCGCAGGAACGTTCCAGGCCTGAAGCAGGGGCCAGACCCGGGTGTAAAAGCTGCTGTAGCCGTCATCAAAGCTGAGCAAAACGGCTTTCGGCGGCAGCGCTTTTTTCCCTTCATGCGCATCCAGAATGTCCTGCACGCTGATGGCGTGATAGCCGTTGTGCAAAAGCCAGCTTATCTGCTCGTTTAAGGCGCTGGTGCGAACGGAGAGGTAGCGCTGATCGGCGGCATCATCTTCGACGTCGTGGTAGGCCAGAACCAGAAACTGATTCTCCGGCCAGGGTTTGCTGGCCTCCAGCTGCGGCCTCTCTTCAGGGACCATAAAGGAGAGCGGCTGCGCGCAGAGGCTCGCGCTGAGGCAGAGCCAGCCGATGACGATCAGGCTTACAGAAAAACGTGTGTTCAGCATATTCATCCTTAAAAGCGTAAAGTCGCATCTAACGTGACGGAGAGATTGCTCTCGCGTTTGCCGTCGTAAGGGCGCTTATCCCAGTTCAGCATCACGCCAGTATCGACAACGTTGTTCCACTGGATGCGTTGCCCGTAACCCATCAGGGTAATGGCGCCAGGTGACTGATTTTTCTGCCAGTAGCTGCCGCCGCCTGCCACGAACTGCTGGCTCCAGAGGGTCTCGTAGTGGCGGTACATCTCATGGTCAACGGACAGGGCAGCCGTCACGGACAGATCCCGTGCCGGGTTGTAATAGAGCGTATTCCGCAGGCTGTTTTTACTGGCGGCGATCCCCGGTTCGAGATCCATCGTCAGGGTCGGGGTCTGCCAGAGACGCTCTTTCCCAGAGAGGGTGTATTCCTGACGGCGGTTGTGGTCTGAGAAGCGGCTGACGGCGGCGTTGAACTGGTATTCGCGTCGCTCGTTTTGATACCAGCGCACCCCCCCTTCACCCCGGTTGGCGCTGATCCCATTGCGTAATGCCCGTAAGGGTGTCGCGCGTGACAAGCGTTCGAGGTTACCGCTGACCTGCCAGTTATCACTCAGGCTATAGGTTGTTGAGAGCCGTGCGCCCGGCCTGTTTGTGCCGTGATAGCGGTTGCTGGAGAGCTCGGCTTCGAGCGTGAGGTCACGGGGGCGCCACTCAACGCCGCCCAGCAGGTGGCGGCTGATGCCTTTACCTTCGTCGAAATTCCCCTGGGCATAGCGGGTGCCAGCAAACAGCCGCCAGTTATCCGCCACGGGCGGGCCATAGAGCGTGGCGTCCCAGCTCATGTCGTGGCTACCGCTGACGGGGTTATCTGAGTGCAATCCTTTACCCGCGTTCAGACGCAGCTCAGACATATGGTGGACCGCTCTGAGTCTGTCCAGGCGACGGGCGCTGCGATCGGCGGGGGCGCGAGCAATTACGTCATCAGCCAGTAAATCCATCTGGCGCCACTCCTGAAGGTCCATTGCGACGTAAGCCTGCTGTTTTTCAAGCTCCAGATTCGCGGGTTCAAGCGCCTCTGCTTGTTTAAGCTTTTGCTCGGCCGCGCGCGGCAGGCCTCTGGCCTGAAGCAGGGCGGCATAATCAATCTGTAATCCCTGATTTCCCGGCGCCGTTGACGCCAGACGATACGACAGCTTTTCGGCCTCCGGCAGGGCGTTGGTCGCCAGCAAATAGTTAAGTTTGAGGGACTGTCCGGTGAGCCACCGATCGTTCGGCTGAGCGGTCGGGGACCCGAAATCGTAGCGGGTCCAGGGAACGCTGCGGGTCTCGCGCTCAACGTAGCGGCGGGCGGTCTGATACTGCCCCGTATCCAGCCAGGCGTAGAAAAGCGCATGCTCCTCATCCTGCGGATCGGAGGCGTAGTGTGGATAGCGTTGCACAAGCGAGAAGGCGGCGACGGCATTTTTCTCCTGCAAATATGCAGAGATCACCCAGCCGATGGCCCAGTCCGGCACCGGATGCTGGGCGGCCGTCAGCGACTCGTATTCGCTAATGACCTGCCGGTAATCACCCTTCGCATACAGCGCGCCAAGCCGATCGATACGGGCAAGGATGACGTCTTCAGCCGCCTGCGGTTCGTTTTGCCAGCGGGAAAGCAGGGCGTGATAGCGATCTAATGCGTTTTGTGCCAGCCGCAGGCGCTCTTTCTCCGTTCTGCCAGGCACATCCGCCAGGCGTACCCTTTCAGCCGCGGCGTTACGCTCAAGGCGGCGACGCTCCGCGGGAGACATCGCCGCGCTTTGCGACAGCCAGAGTGCGGGCGTGCTTACCCGGTTCTCCGTTAACGCCTCGATCGTCTCGCGAAGAAGGGCATTATTCCCGGGTGCGGCGTTCAGCGCGCGCATGTCCGCCAGCAGCCGGTCCCCGTTTTTTCCCTGGCGCATCCAGACATAGGAGAGCGTCTCAAGGTGCGCAGGAGAAGGATCGTCCTTAACCAGCCGCCGGGCTTCCGAAAGCGCGAGGCGATCTCTGCGGGCATCGGCCAGAGTCTTAACATAGCCGATGCGGTAATCGTCGTTATCCGGCGCAAGGCTGAGCGCCTCTTCCCACAGCGATAAGGCGGATGGCCAGGCTTTTTGGTTTCTTCTGGACTGGGCGACGGCAGCGATGGCGCGAGCGGGCAGCGGCATATAAATACCATAACGCTGCCAGACCCGAATAACCTCGTCATCGCGTCCTGCCCAGGAGGCTACCTGTAACCAGTCCGCAACCTGTCCGGGTGTTAAAGCATGTTGTTGCTCATAGCGCTGTAGGTAATCAAGAAACAGCGCGTAATTACCGTTACGTGCCTGTTGTATCTGATGCTCATAAACGGATTCATCAGCCTGAACCAGAACAGGAAAGAGTAAAAGCAGGAACAATAATATTGTGGTGCGATAAAAGAATAACGTAGTGAAGCTAAGCGATCTTTCCATATCTATTTGCCATTTGTTTATCGTGAATCCATTGCATAACACGGCCGCCTTTTAACTCTGCGTTAAAGGGCATAAAGAAGAACATTAAATCTGAATGATGCTACGTTATGGGGTACTTACTTAAAGGTAATTATGAGTCCTCATCTCAGTGGTCTGATTGGGCTTAATGTACACCCGATGTGTTGGGGGATAAATAAGTTGAAAAGCGGCTGGGAGGTTTTGAGATAATTCTGGAAGAAGTAAGTTTTTTAGATAATTCAGTGCAGGTTTGTTGTTTTTAATTAATTGATATTAAATGATTTTTCTTTCTCTGTTTCCTGTTTTGTTATATTCGAAATGAAGTTCTGCTGAGTTAATTAAAGTACTTTCTGGTGCATGTTTGGGAAGTTTCATGACAAAAATTCTTAATGTTCAGAGAAGTGACTTTTCTGAAATTCTTTTTTATTTATAATTAACGACAGACATTGAGTGATAGTCTGCAAAAAGTCTAGCTCACCAATGTCATATTGAGGGATGATCAAAGCCAGAAAACATTTGCCGTAAATGTAAAGCGCTATAAACGAAAGCGTTCTTGTTTCTTAAGAGGCGGGCTTGCTTTAATCTAAAAGGGATGGTTAGTGGCGACTTCAATAGTGTTAGTGACTCAGGATTGTTTCCTTGTCAGGGGGATGCGGCTATTTTTCCCGGATATAATTTGCCTCAGTTCGATAGACAGAAACATATTTGATACCGACGCAAATGAATATACTGTACTGATTGATAGCCGTACGCCGCTCCGTTTATATGATTACCTGATACGCCATCCGGCCAGAACGAGAAAAACGATCTGCTGCGTTATGCTGGATATGCGTCCTCGAGAGGAGGATCTTCTCAGTATGAAGCTGTTTATGAACACGTCGCTTACGGCTCCGGATATGGCGTCGTTATTCAATCTGGTGCTTGATATGAAAGGCAGGCGTCTGACAACCAAATGGCTGCTTAACTTACGGCTGAGTCGACACGAAGCGATAATGATCCGGTTGCTGAAGGCAGGGAGGTCAATGGAAGAGATTGCAGATAAGCTGAATATGTCGGTTAAAAGCCTCTATCGCAAGCGAACAGTGCTGTCGGAGCGGTTAGGGGCAGGGAACTTCAACGAGGCGTGTTTGTTTATCTTTAAAAACAAACTGCTGGACGCGGTTGGGAACGATCCCTAGCTTCGTCAGAAGCCAAAAGCAGAAACCCGCCACGAGGGCGGGTTCTTTTAATGGAAATAATTCAGAACGACCAGCGCAGATTGGCGTTAACCGAGTTGACGCGGGTATCCGCACCATATTGTCCCTGGTAACCCACATCCAGCGTCGCAGCACGCGACAGCTGTACGCTCACGCCGATATCACCGACCATCACATCCTCATCCACGGCCTGTCCCTGAGTAATGAACGCGTCGCTGCCCGCAAACGCCATGCGCGAAGAGGTATTCTTATCGCCATAGGCGTGCTGCCAGCCCAATGAACCGTAGAGGTTAACGTGCTTCGGCAGCTCGGTCACACCGCGCAACCCGAGTGTCGTGTAGAAGGTGTTCATCGTTTCGTTACGGACGCTCAGCGCAGCGGCACCGCCATCTTCCCTGAAGCTGTCGGTATGAAGCCGGATGTACGATAAATTGACGAACGGCTCAATATTCCTGTCTGGCTGGCCGAAACGGTAGCCCGCTTCGGTGAACGCCAGCAGGGAGTTCGCATCGTAATCTGACTTCAGCCGATCCGAGAAACCGCTGAAATCAACATTGCGCTCGCCTTCGATCTTGTGCCAGGTGTACCCCAGCGCGCCGCGAAGGGAGAACGCATCCTGTTGACCCGCCGCATACAGGCCAAGGTGATAGTTGTCGGTATCCGTTGAGGAGCGACGGCTGTCGACGTCGTAATCACCCCGGCTGTAGCCGAAGTAGCCGCCGACACGCACGTTATGGTCCGCCAGCTTGCGATCTGCCCCCAGCAGGAAGCCGGTGGTGTTGCCGTCCAGCTTGCCCACGTTACCGTCGCCGCTGTTTCGGCTCCATGAACTGAAGGTCTGGCCCCAGACGCCATTGTTTTGCGGCTCCGGCTGCTGCACCAGCGACATGGCTAACGGTGGTATCGGCAGGCTGTCGTTATCAAACGCGCGCTGCATCCGCTGGTTTAACACGTTAAACACCTGCGTGCTGCCAGCGATCAGGTTGGACTGCATTGACGGATAAACTTCCCCAGAAAGCTGGTTGAACGCCTCGCGCGCTTCCGGTGCGCTCAGCAGAAGCAGCGAGTTATACAGCGCCAGCGACGGGCCGCTTTGCGTCAGCGTGGAAAGCGCGCCCGCGGTATTCCACTGGTTGCTGCTTTGGGCCACGGTCTGGAAAATGCCCGGCTTGCCGCTGCCCGGGTTTTCACCGCCAGGATTCTCACCGCCCGGGTTTTCACCTCCGGGGTTTTCACCACCAGGATTCTCACCGCCCGGGTTTTCGCCTCCGGGATTTTCTCCTCCAGGATTCTCGCCACCGGTCTCTTTCTGCGCGATGGTCAGATCGACGGCGTTGGTGCTTTGCTTAAGCGCCACGTCGAGGAAGGCGGATTTGGAGATCGCTCCGGCGAACCCACCGTCGATTCCCCCGTCGGAGGTCAAAATGCGGTAGCTTTGGCCCGTTTTATAGCTGGTTTGCGGATCCAGCGCGGTGACCTGTACCTTAGCCTGATTGCTGATGGTGGTTTTGCCCGATACCAGTAGCTGGTCGCTGCGGCCATCTCCTGCGATATCCACGTCATAGAAGGATTCGCCGATAAAGTTCAGATAGCGTTTCAGCGTCAACGTACCGATATTACCGTCGCCGGGCGAGATATGTCCGCCGGACAGGATCTCGGTCTGGCCCAGCGTCCCGTTGCCGCCCAGCGTGCCGCCGGACTTGATTGACGCGGCACTGCTGTAACCCACCCCGTTGCTGACGTCTGAACCCGCCGTCGCGTTGAGGATCAGCGTACCGCCGTTCTCCGCGCTAAGCGTCTGGACGTCAAAGATATCGTCTTCTGGCTGGGTATTAATATTGCTGGCAATGATGACTTTACCGCCCCGCGCGGTTACGTTCGCCTTGAGTGCGGAAAGATCGCCGTTCAGCGTCGTCTGCCCGGAGGTATTGATCACATCACCTTCACCGCTCATCGTGTTGCTGAAGAGGTAATTTCCGTCGGTATGGTTGAAGTAGACATAGCTGCCGAACAGTCCGCCACGCAGGCTGATTGCCGTCTTGGCATCGAGGGTACCTGCGCCCCCCGCCGTGCCTAGCGTTGGCTCAGTTAAACCCGTGCCGGTGTCCATATTGCCGCGGCTGCCGATAATGAGCGCACCCCGGTTCGAGCCGGAACCCGATGTCCCCACGATCAGCGCATTGCTGCCAGCGGAAAATGAACCGCCGTCAATCACAGACAGCACGCCATTGCCGTAATCGCCCACGCTCACGCTGCTGCCGCTGGTAAAGCGCGAGTCCTTGCCTGCAATAACCAGTTCGGCGGTTTTCCCTGCGCCGGAGACGCCCGCCACCTGCACGCCGCCAACGTTAACCGTTCCGCCGTTCAGCACGTCCAGGTCGCCATAAAGCGTCAACGTACGGCCAACGTTCCACTGTGACCCGCTCCCCGTGACGGTGGCTTTCGGGCTCAGCGTGTCGGTTTCACCCGGTCCGGTACCGTTGCCGATGCGTGCATCGTAAGCGGTGCTGAGCGCCGCGCCGTCTTCAATCGCAAGCGTAGAGCGTGCGCCCAGATCGGTGCCTACGCTGAGAAAATTACTGGTTACACGAGAGCCTGCACCCGTGGCGATAAGGTGGCTGTCGTAGCCGCGGGTGGTGCCGACAACGATCTCCTTTGCGCTCGCCAGCGCGCCCTCTTCGACTCGCAGGGTGCCGAGGCCAAGATTCAGGTCGCCGCGCAGGACGTACCGATCGTTCACCGCGTTAAGCTCAGCGTCTGGCCCACGGACCGTGACCACGCTTTCATAAATTTTGCCGTCGAACAGCCGACCGATATTGATGTTATAGGCGGTGATTTTGCCATTATCGATCAGCAGGTTTCCGCGTTGGTTACGTCCAACATAAACATCTCCGGTGTAACCCAGCGTTTCGGTAATACGCGAGTCGCCATCAAAAAAGGCATCGGCTGCCCGCGCGACATCGGCAGGTAAAAACAGTAACAGCGGCGCGGAAAATAGAGCGAGGTAAAGTCTGGAAAGCGGCGTCTTAACCGCTAAAGAATGCGATGTAGAGTTATTCACGGGCTATCTCCGTACTCATTAGCATGATGTCAGGAACATGGTTTTTATATGAAAACTCAGATACGTCAGATAATGTAAAAGGCGTTATTTATGTACGCCTTTTGATGTGGCGTTAATTATTTATGTGTGACAACTGGTGTACAGGTTGGCGCGCTCAGCGTCGGTGCAGATCCTAAAATTCCCGGCATCATCATTGATGAACAATCGAAAATACGCCCTTTTTCTGTCGTGGCGCGATAAGAGAGTTTTTGTCCTCCCAGTGCGTCCGGCTGGGCGCCATTAACGTTGGATACGGTTATTTCATCCGATGAGCCCAGTCCCAGCATTTTAGCGGTCTCCGCCTGTAGGAGAGGAATAGCCTGATCGGTTTTCAACGTGGAACAACCGGCTAGCATCAACGTAACGGTTAAAACGATTAGTGGTTTTTTCATAAATTATCCTTGATATCCAACCAGTTAATTTCACTGATTGTATTTATGTTTTCTTTTACCCAAATCAGCGAATAATATATTTCTCTTTCCTAATCGAAAAAACCCTCCTAAAGTAGGGTGGGTAGATAATAATTCATCTGTACTCTAAGATATGCGAAGGTAAAAGGAGGCTCCTTTGGGACAGAATTATGCGTTAGTCGTTGATGACCATCCATTGTAGCAAGCGGCATCGCCAATTTTCTGATTACACATTGCCAGTTTAAACAGGCGTGTGTGGTGACGAATGAGGATGATTGCTACCGCCAAATTAGGGATCATGGCCCGCCACGTTTGCTGGTAATCGATTTTTGGCTCTCTTCCGGAACGGCCCTGAAATTACTCAAAGAAGTAAAGCAACTTTACCCACAGGTACGACTCCTGGTGGTCAGCGGGGATGACAATAATGATATCTGGCGCAAAGTTAATGCCGCCGGGGGGCACGGTTTTGTATTGAAAAGCGAGCCACCTGAGATGTTCTCTCGGGCCGTTTTCGCACTCACTGATAATCAGACCTGGTTCCCTGAGGGAAACGAAATTTCCGTTAAGACGAATAATGAGAAGTTAAGTAAATTTAACTTAACGCCGCGACAAATAGACGTGTTAAATATGATTATGCGCGGCCTGCCAAATAAGCGCATCGCCGCGCAGCTTTCAATTTCTGAGCCCACGGTCAAAGAACACATCAGCAATATATTGAAAAAGATAGGCGTTAACAGCCGGGTCGAAGCCATCACGCTTCTGCATGGCAAGCAGGAACCGTCGGAATGAGGTTTTTCCAGAGCTTACAAAATGATGGTATCTCTGCTCCGGCGCAGATCCGTTTGCTAAACAACACCTTTCTGCGGCTGGTATTTAGCTTTAGTGCGGTGCCCTTTGTTGGTATTCCTTTCGCTATCTGGATTTATATGCTTGGGGACGAACTCGGCCCAACGATTATCTGGATAATTATTTATCTGCTATGTGCCGTGGCGATACGACTATTGCACCGACGCTATCAGCGTGAAGCGAAAGAAAACGGTGAAAGGGACGTTCTGCGACGCTGGCTTCCGCGTATTAATAATATCGCCTTTATTCACGGGCTGGGAATTTCATCACTCTATTTAATTACGCCACAGACGCAGAATTTTGACTTTTTCCTGTTACTTAATATCAGCATCGCCGCCATCGTCGCCGCCAATGCGACGCATCTGACGCCTGTCATCAGTACCTTTACGCGTTTTTTCTTCGCCTCCTGGGGGGTGCTGAACCTCGGTATTATCTGGCGGCTGGATGAGTTGATGTTCATCGTGCTCATGCTGAATCTGCTTTACGGCTTCGCAATTTACCGCCATGCGTTAACTTCCCATGCGTTCTTTATTCAGCAAGCGCTGCTTGAGGAAAAAAGCTCACGCCTTGCGGAACAGTTTCGTCAGGCCAAAGAGGACGCGGAGCAGGCACTGCTGGATAAAAATCAGTTTCTGACCACCGCCAGCCACGATCTGCGCCAGCCCGTACACGCAATGGGCTTTCTGATCGAAGCCATCCTCCACCGAAACCGGGACGACAGCCTGACGCCGCAACTCCTTGACCTTCAGCAGAGCGTGCGCTCGGTGCATTTAATGTTCAATTCTCTGCTCGATCTCAGCAAAATAGAATCCGGGAATGTCCTCTCTGCCCCGACCAAAGTGGATATCGGTGCTCTGCTCGACTCGGTCATCACGCTGTTTCGCGAAGAGGCCAACAGCCGCGCGCTTAGGCTGTGCATCCGGCGGCCTAAACGCCATATCTACGTGATGGGCGATCCGCTGCTGGTGCGACAGTCCCTGATTAACCTGATTCAAAACGCCCTTCGCTACACGCTCCAGGGCGGGGTGCTGGTCGCCATCCGACCGCGCGGTGATGAGTGTATGGTGGAGGTGTGGGACACGGGAGTCGGTATCGCCGATGAAGAGAAGGGCAAAATCTTCTCACCTTACTACCGCCCCGAGCTGGCATGGAAGATCGACAGCGCCGGACACGGGCTGGGACTGGCCGTCGTTGCCCGTTGTGCCAAGCTGATGAAGGTGAAATACGGGATGCAATCCATTGAAGGTAAAGGCTCACGCTTCTGGATGCGCTTTACCCAATATGCTGGCGAAGACATCGTGCTGGACACCCCGCCCGCCGCTGATAACACCGCCACGCCGGTACGCTATGCGCCGCTGCACGGTTCCTGCCTGGTCGTCGATGACGACCCGCTGGTGACTTCTGCCTGGGAGAGCCTGATGAGCGTCTGGGGAATCGACGTACGCTGTGCGGCCTCCGCTGAAGAAGCGTTTGCCATCATAGACGACGGCTTTACGCCGTTCGCCGTGCTGTGCGACCAGCGCCTGCGATCCGGCGAAAGCGGCTTCGATATCCTGAAAGCGCTTTTTGAAC
The DNA here is from genome assembly GCF_049238705.1 of Enterobacter cloacae complex sp. IR5403. Lineage (NCBI taxonomy): Bacteria > Pseudomonadati > Pseudomonadota > Gammaproteobacteria > Enterobacterales > Enterobacteriaceae > Enterobacter > Enterobacter cloacae complex sp. IR5403. Next base: position 199,205 of record NZ_JBMKHP010000004.1, read on the forward strand.
GTCTGCCGGATATGAGCGGCGCGATAGTCAGCGGCGAATTTAATTCACCGGTTCTGCTGGAGGCGGAGCAGGAGGGGTACCTGGTGCTCCGCAAGCCTCTTGAGCCAGCTAAACTGCATGCGCTGCTGACGCAGTGGTCGGGGTGTCGTTAAGGGAATGCAGAAGTAGTGATTCTGGCGGGCTCAGAAAGCAAAAACCCCCGCCAAAGGCGAGGGTTACAAATAAGTGGTGCCCGGACTCGGAATCGAACCAAGGACACGGGGATTTTCAATCCCCTGCTCTACCGACTGAGCTATCCGGGCAACGGGGCGCATTAAACCCGATCCTCCTTCCGGCGTCAACGAAATTTGTTGCTTTCGGTGCAGACTGCACACTCTCTCACCATTTCGTCGCAAACTTAAGCGAAAAAGTGCGTCCAGAGCGCGGAAAGCGGCATCGCGAGCAGCAGGGCAGGGAGCATGTTCACCACTGCAAACATCTTAATGCCACAGATGCGCAGCCCTGTCGCCAGCAGCAACAGGCCGCCGACGGCGGTAAAGTCTGCCATCATCGCTGGCGTTGTCAGCGGCAGGATCAGCGTGGCGCAGGTGGCCAGCGCCAGCTGAATAAGCAACATCGGCACACAAATCGCGGCGACGGCGATGCCGAGGGTGGTGGCAAAAATGGTGGCAGTAAAGAAATCCAGAAACGCTTTCGCAATCAATATGCTGGGATCGCCGGTCATCCCTTCCTGCATCGAACCGAATATCCCCGTGCCGCTGGCGCAGAACAGAATAATGATCGCAACGTAGTTCTGAATAAACGACTCGTGCGTGCCGTGCTTCGCCTTGCCCGGTCGGGCAATCAGATTTTTGGCTTTGCCTACCGCGTGATTAATGCCTTTTTCCAGATAGCAAAACTCGCCGATCAGCGCGCCGAGCAGCGTCGCCAGTACCATCACCGGCAGGTTGGCGCATTTCACCACTAAAAGGATACCAATCCCTAATGACGCCAGGCCAAATATAGAGGGCATAGAGACGCGAATACGCTCTGGCAAGCGCTGACTTAATACTGCCCCAAGTACACCGCCCAGCAATACGGCTCCCGCATTGATAAAGGGTCCAATCACCACGTTTAACTCCTGTTATTTAAGCACTGGCATTGCATGATTATGACACGTCCGTCCCTGATTATGCTTAGCTTTGGGAGGCGTAACGCATACTGATTCCTTCTTGCACCTGAAAATAAAAGGTGACATGATTGCGCGAATTTTCTCCTTCCTGTCTCACCGTTCGGTGAGGGTATTTGCGCTTATGAAAACCATGAAAATTGCCGTCAGCCGTGAGCTGGTATCCAAAGTTTCTACGCATCGCGAAAAAGTTATGCTGGATAACACCGATTTCACCGATGTGGCGGCAGTCGTCATTACGGTTGTTGAAAGCTACAGCGGCATTCTTGCGTTGCTGAAGCGTACGGGCTTTCAGCTACCGGTATTTATGTTCTCAACAGAGCCAGGAGAGGTGCCAGAGGGTGTCACAGCGATCATCTCAGGTAAAGCACAGGAATTGCTGGAACTGGAATCTGCCGCCTGCCGGTATGAAGAGAACCTGCTGCCACCCTTTTTTGACACCCTGAGCCAGTATGTGGCGATGGGAAACAGCACCTTTGCCTGTCCGGGTCACCAGCACGGTGCCTTTTTCAAAAAACACCCGGCGGGGCGGCAGTTTTACGACTTCTTCGGTGAAAACGTGTTTCGTGCCGATATGTGCAATGCCGACGTGAAGCTCGGTGATTTGCTGATCCACGAAGGCTCCGCCAAGCACGCGCAAAAGTTCGCGGCGAAAGTGTTCAACGCGGATAAAACCTACTTCGTGCTGAACGGCACGTCGGCGGCCAATAAAGTGGTGACCAATGCGCTGCTGACCCGTGGCGATCTGGTGCTGTTCGATCGTAACAACCATAAGTCCAACCATCATGGGGCGCTGATCCAGGCCGGGGCAACGCCTGTCTATCTTGAGGCAGCCCGTAATCCGTTTGGTTTTATCGGCGGGATTGATGAACACTGCTTTGATGAGGCCTGGCTGCGGGAACTGATCCGTGACGTCGCGCCGCAGAAAGCCGCCGAGGCGCGCCCGTTCCGTCTGGCGATCATTCAGCTCGGCACCTACGATGGCACGATCTACAACGCCCGTCAGGTGATCGACAAGATCGGTCACCTTTGCGACTACATCCTCTTTGACTCCGCCTGGGTCGGCTACGAGCAATTTATCCCGATGATGGCGGAAACGTCTCCGCTTCTGCTGGAACTGAACGAGAACGATCCGGGAATTTTCGTGACCCAGTCGGTGCATAAGCAGCAGGCCGGGTTCTCGCAAACCTCGCAGATCCATAAAAAGGATAACCATATTCGCGGTCAGTCGCGCTTCTGCCCGCACAAGCGGCTGAACAACGCGTTCATGCTGCATGCCTCCACCAGCCCGTTTTACCCGCTGTTTGCGGCGCTGGACGTGAACGCCAAGATCCACGAGGGCGAGAGCGGACGCAGGCTGTGGGCGGAGTGCGTCGAGCTTGGCATTGAAGCGCGCAAGGCCATCATCGCTAACTGCCATATGATCAAACCGTTTATCCCGCCGGTGGTGGCGGGGCGGCCATGGCAGGATCACCCCACGCAGGCTATTGCCAGCGAGCGTCGCTTCTTTAGTTTTGAACCGGGTGCAAAATGGCACGGTTTTGAAGGCTATGCCCGCGAGCAGTATTTCGTCGATCCGTGCAAGCTGCTGCTGACCACGCCGGGCATTGATGCTGAAACAGGGCACTATACCGATTTCGGCATTCCGGCGACCATTCTCGCCCACTACCTGCGCGAAAACGGCATTGTGCCGGAGAAGTGCGATCTCAACTCCATCCTGTTCCTGCTGACACCAGCCGAGAGCGCGGAGAAGCTGATGCAGCTGGTGGCGATGCTGGGGCAGTTTGAGCAGCATATTGAAGACGACACGCCGCTCGCGGATATGCTTCCGACTATCTATCAGAAATACCCGGTGCGTTACCGCGACTACACGATCCGTCAGCTGTGCCAGGAGATGCACGATCTCTACGTCAGCTTTAACGTGAAGGATTTACAGAAGGCGATGTTCCGTCAGGAGAGCCTGCCTGCCGTGGTGATGAACCCGCAGGATGCCAACCAGGAGTACATTCGCGGGAACGTCGAACTGGTGCGTATTCGTGACGCCGAAGGACGCATTGCCGCCGAAGGTGCGCTGCCATACCCGCCGGGCGTGCTGTGTGTGGTGCCTGGGGAAGTCTGGGGTGGAGCAGTACAGCGCTACTTCCTGGCGCTGGAAGAGGGCATAAATATGCTGCCGGGTTTCTCGCCAGAGTTGCAGGGCGTTTACAGCGAGAAAGATGCGGACGGGATTAAGCGGCTGTATGGATACGTATTGAATGTCTGAACGTAGGCCGGGTAAGCGTTAGCGCCACCCGGCGAGTTGCCCGGTGGCGCAAGCTTACCGGGCCTACAATACTGCGTCAGGCTTCTGCGCGGCGGTACATCCTTCTCGGATGCCCGATCTTTCCGTACAGCATCTCCACTGTCAGAAAACCCACCTCCACGCAGTGTTCCAGATAGCGCCGGGTGGTGGTTTTACTCAGGCCCGTCTCGCTCACCACCTCATCCACCGTAAAACAGTGCGCCGCCTTGTTGTTAAACAGCGTTTGCACCCGCGCCAGCGTGTTCTCCTCTATCCCTTTGCTGCCGTTGTCCAGGCGATAGTTTTTCGCCTGCAATTGATAGAGTGAATCCACGTTCTGCTGGTCGACAATCTTCCAGACGCGCTGCTGTTCGGCAAACTGCACAAAACGTTCCAGCGACTGGCTCAGGCGCTTCCAGGAAACCGGCTTGAGGATGTAGTCGAACGCGCCGTTACGAATTGCCTGGCTACAGGTGTCCATATCGCTGGCGGCGGTGATGAAAATCACCGAGCAGTTGGCGCGGGTGAGCATCGGGTTGCTGATAAGGGTGATGCCTTTGCCGTCCGGCAGGTAGTTATCCAGCAGCATCAGCTTCGGCTGTTTGCTCTCCAGTTGTACCTGCGCGTCGGCCAGCGACGCGGCAATCCCCACCAGCCTCAGGCGCGGATGTTTTCCGATAAGCTCCGCGTGCAGTTGCGCCAGTTCGTTCTCGTCTTCAACAATCAGTACGTCGATAAGTTCATGTTGCATAGTCGGTATCTTCCAGTTCCTGTACGGGGTGCCGGGCCGTTCCCGTGGCGGGAATAAACAGTGAGAAAATGGCACCGCGTGGGGTGTTATCGGCAACTTCAATTGCACCGCCAGCCTGTGTGACATAGCTTTCAATCAGATACAGGCCAATACCATGATCGCCGCGCGTTTTGGTGGTGATGCCGCGCTCAAAGATCCGGTCGCGGATCTCCGGTGTGATGCCGACGCCCTGGTCGGCGACTTCAATAATCAGTTCCTGCTCGTTCAGCTTTATCAGCACGTCCACCGGGGCATGCGGGAGCGGTGCACGCTGGGTCGCTTCAATGGCGTTATCCAGCAAGTTCCCGATGATCGAGATAAGTTCTGATTCGAGCAGCGGCAGGAACGGTTTATCCACCCGGCAGGCCGGGTCGAAACTCAGCTCAACGCCTTTTTCACGCGCGCGGGCGGCCTTTCCAAGCAGCAAACCACACAGCGTCGGGGAGCTAAAGCGGGACGAGATAAAGTCCAGCAGCTCCTGAGCATGTTCCGACTGCGCCTGTATGTAGCGAATTGCCTCGTCATAACGGCCCATATGCAGCAGGCCAGACAGCGTAGTCATGCGGTTCAGCTGTTCATGGCGCATGATGCGCAGGTTATCAACATAGCGCTTCACCTGGCTGAGCTGGGCGCTGAGCGAGTCGATCTCGTTGCGATCGCGAAAGGTGATCACCCATCCCTGCAATGCATCTTCCAGCATGATCCGCACCCGGCTGGCAATGACCGTGAGATCGTTAAAGCGACAGATCTCATCGTGGGTGTCTTTCGCAAGCATGGTTTGCGCATTGAAGAACGGGACGGGCGCGATCACCTGGCTGATGAGCTGACCCCGCAGTTCGCGGGCGGGCTGGCGTAAGCCTAATAATTTACGCGCCGCCTGGTTGATCACCTCAATGCGAAGATCGTCGTCGATGGCAATCACCCCTTCGTAAATGGATTCCATCATCGCCTTTTGCTGGCGCACCAGCAGGCCGATTTCGCGCGGCTCCAGAGAGAATATCTGCTTCTTGATGCTGCGGGTGAAGAACCAGGAGAAAATAAACAGGGCGATAAGCAGCAGCACGGCAGCAATCAGGATATTAACCACCTTGCTGACGGTGATGGTGTCCATATAGCTCGTGAGATAGCCTACCGAAACAATCCCCACCACCTGCCCGGCATCATTAAAAATGGGCGCTTTGCTGCGCAGCGAAATGCCTAACCCGCCCTTGCGGATGGTGATGGTGCTTTTGCCGCGTAATACCTCGTCGTTATCTCCGCCAACCAGCGTTTTGCCTACCCGGTCGGCAAACACGGAATGGAAAAGATGCAGCCCTTTATTGTCACCAATCACAATAAAACTGGCGTCGCTGTGGGCGGCTATTTTCTGCATGAAATCATGGATGCCCTGGATATCCTTTTGTTCGACTTCTTTTCGCAGGGTAGGAATAAGCGCAATTTCTTCGGCCTGTATTTTTGCACGCGCGCTCATTTCCTGATAAAGCTGCCTGCCGACATCGACATAATAATATCCCCCCAGTAATGCGAACAGCACTGAGAAAAAGGCGACCAGCGAAATAAACAGCTTGATCTGAAACGATACTTTCATAACTATCACGCGAGATATCAACAGGTCGGCTGAATATATCATCTTTTAAGGCCAGGATGCCCGCTTTGCCGAAAACTTGTGATCCCTTGCACAGCGCAGCCTGTAAAAGATTTTTCCGAAAGTCTCATCCTCTTAAGGTTAAATGAATAAATGTTATTTCTTTGTTCGGTTAAGAAAAGAAACCATAAAAACCACGGTAATAAATAAGGCATAAATCACATTAAATAAAAGAAACCATTAAAACCATAGCGGCCATTAAAACTTCGCTTTTAATATGCCTTCCCTCACATAAAGTAAGCCTTTGTGACTCTAAGCTGAACGCACAAAATAACTAAGGGGCTTATTATGAGCACAACTGACGATTCATTCTCTGTTACCCACGACCCGATTGATATTCAGCGGCCATCGCTCAAAGAGCGCTGGTGGCATATTATGGATACCTGGAAAATCGGCATTATTCCTCTGCCGCTGTTCGTTCTGGCGGGCGCGCTGATTGCGATTGATTGCCTGGGCGGAAAACTGCCGAGCGACATCGTGGTCATGGTGGCTACGCTGGCCTTCTTCGGCTTTGCCTGCGGCGAGTTTGGCAAACGCCTGCCGATTGTCGGCAAGCTCGGCGCGGCGGCAATTTGCGCCACCTTTATCCCTTCCGCGCTGGTCTATTACGGCCTGCTGCCGGACGTGGTGGTTGAGTCCACGACCAAATTCTATAAATCCACCAATATTCTCTACCTCTATATCTGCTGCATTATCGTCGGCAGCATCATGAGTATGAACCGCACCGTGCTGATCCAGGGCTTCCTGCGCATCTTCTTCCCGATGCTGTGCGGTGAAATCGTCGGCATGATTGTCGGCATGGGTGTTGGGCTGGCGCTGGGCCTCGAGCCGTTCCAGATCTTCTTCTTTATCATTCTGCCTATCATGGCGGGCGGCGTCGGGGAAGGGGCGATCCCGCTCTCCATCGGCTATGCCACCCTGCTGCACATGGATCAGGGCGTGGCGCTGGGTCGCGTACTGCCGATGGTGATGCTCGGCGGCCTGACGGCGATCATTATCTCCGGCTGCCTCAACCAGCTCGGGAAACGCTACCCGCACCTGACCGGTGAAGGCCAGCTGATGCCGAATCGCGCCAACGCCGATGCCACTGTTTCCCAACCTGCGTTCTCCGGCAAAGCGGACGTGACGACCATCGCCTCGGGCGCGCTGCTGGCGGTGCTGCTGTACATGCTGGGCATGCTCGGTCACAAGCTGATTGGTCTGCCAGCGCCGGTGGGCATGTTGTTTATGGCGGTGCTGGTGAAGCTCTGCAACGGCGCCTCTCCACGTCTGCTGGAGGGTTCCCAGGTGGTGTACAAATTCTTCCAGACCTCCGTGACCTACCCAATCCTCTTCGCTGTCGGCGTGGCGATTACCCCATGGCATGAACTGGTGGCGGCGTTCACCGTCAGCAACCTGCTGGTTATTGTCAGCACCGTTTCCGCGCTGGTGGCGACCGGATTCTTCGTTGGCAAAAAGATTGGTATGCACCCGATTGATGTCGCCATCGTCTCCTGCTGTCAGAGCGGGCAGGGCGGCACCGGTGACGTGGCGATCCTGACCGCAGGCAACCGCATGAGCCTGATGCCATTCGCCCAGATTGCTACCCGTATCGGCGGCGCGATTAACGTCTCTGTCTCACTGCTGATTCTGGGCAACTTCCTCGTTTAAGTTTTCAGGAAAGAACAATGAAACTCGCAAGCTTTTTATACCAGGGAAAACGCAGCTACGGCATCGTACAGGCCGAAGGCGTGATTGATTTGGGCCGCCGCCTGGGCGACCGCTATGGCGACCTTAAAGCGCTGTTGCAGGGGAACGGGCTGGCGCAGGCCACCCGTTTTCTGAACGACGCGGTGGATGTACCGCTGAACGCCATCACCTTCTTACCGGTGATTGTCCAGCCGGAAAAAATCCTCTGCGTGGGCATGAACTATGCCGACAAGCGCAAGGAGTTTGACCAGCACAACCCGGCCCCGACGCTGTTTGTCCGCTTCCCGGATTCACAGACCGGCCACAACGAGCCGGTGCTGAAGCCGCGCCACTCCAGCGAGTTCGACTACGAAGGCGAGCTGGCGGTGATCATCGGCAAAGGCGGGGAGAACATCAGCCGCGACGACGCCCTGCGCCACGTGGCGGGCTACAGCTGCTACATGGACGGCTCCGCCCGCGACTGGCAGCACACCTGGTTCACCGCCGGGAAAAACTGGCGCCAGACCGGGGCGTTCGGCCCGTGGATGGCGACGGCGGATGAGATCCCGGACCCGCACAGCCTGGCGATCCGCACCTGGCTGAACGGCCGCATGGTGCAGGAGGACAACACCAGCAGCATGATCCACAAGGTGGCGGAGCTGATCGAGTACATCAGCACCTTCACCCGTCTCAGCCCGGGCGACGTGATCATCACCGGCTCCCCTGGCGGCGTGGGTAAAAAGCGCAACCCGCCGCTGTTTATGAAGGAGGGGGATCGCATTGAGGTGGAGATCGAGCATATCGGTCATCTGAGCAACGTGATCGTGGAAGCGCCAGCCGTCGGGCTCGCGGCAGCGCACTGAGTAAGGCGGCAGCATGCAATCGCAACCCATTGATTTTCGGCACACCGTTGTGGCGAAACACCCGGAACGCTTAAGCCAGATCCGCTACCTGCTGGCAGACAGCGGCCTTGGCCTGGACAACGACATCACGCTGTTTGTCGAAGCCTGGTCCGGCGCGCAGCTGGTGGGTTGCGCCGGGCTGGCTGCCAACGTCATCAAATGCGTGGCGGTCAACGAGCAGCTTCGTGGGGAAAACCTCAGCGCGCGTCTGCTGGCAGAGGTGGAAAATGCGGCGCTGGAGCGCGGCCATTTTCACCTCTTCCTCTGCACCCGTCCGTGCAATAAGGAGCGCTTTGCCCGCAGCGGTTTCTGGCCGATTGCCCAGAGCGGGAACAACGCGGTGCTAATGGAGAACACTCCGCAGGGGATCGAACGCTACTGCCGTTCCCTGCGAGCTAAGCGCAGGTGTGGGGAAAAAATGGGCGCGATCGTGATGAACGCCAATCCCTTCACCCTCGGCCACCGTCATCTGGTGGAGCAGGCGGCGGCGCAGTGCGATGCCCTGCATCTGTTTGTGGTGCGTGAAGACGCCTCGTTCTTCCCGTTCAGCGCGCGCATTGAGATGGTGCGTGCGGGCGTGGCGCATCTGCCGAACGTGGTGGTGCATGAAGGCTCGCAGTACATCATCTCCCGCGCCACGTTTCCGGCCTACTTCCTGAAGGAGACCGGCAAAGTGCAGCAGGCGTGGAGCGAGATCGACGTGCTGATCTTTCGGGACTATATCGCCCCGGCGCTGGGCATCACGCACCGCTTCATCGGCTCGGAGCCGTTCTGCGACATCACCCGCCAGTACAACCAGACGCTGCACGACCTGCTGGCCTCGCATATTGAGGTGGTGGAGATGCCGCGCATCAAGGCCACCGGCAACGCCATTTCGGCCTCGGAAGTGCGCCGTTTACTCAAGACACAGCAGTTTTCCCGGATCCGGGAGATTGTCCCGGACTCCACCTTCGCGCACCTCGAAGCACATTATCGCGCGAGTGCGGAAGTCGCATAACTATCAGGAATTTATCATGAATATTGTAAGGGAGGCGCTGGCCGGAACGCAGGAGTCCAGCGACCTGATGGTGAAAATCGCCCCCGCTCACGGTGAGCTGGAGATTGTCATCCACAGTGAAGTGATTAAGCAGTTTGGCGAGCAGATACGCCAGGTGGTCAACGACACATTGCGCGCCATGAACGTGCACCAGGGATTAATCATTATTGAAGACAAAGGGGCGCTGGACTGTGTGATCCGCGCCCGCCTGCAAAGCGCGCTTCTGCGTGCCGCAGATGAACAGGCCATCAACTGGGGGGCGCTGAAATGAGTAAACTCCGCCGCAGTATGCTGTTCCTGCCGGGCGCCAATGCCGCCATGCTCTCTACCGCCTTTATTTACCGCCCCGACTCCATCATGTTTGACCTTGAGGACGCCGTGGCCCTGCGCGAGAAAGACACCGCACGCATGCTGGTGTTCCACGCGTTGCAGCACCCAATGTATCAGGATATCGAAACCGTGGTGCGCATTAACCCGCTGAGCACGCCGTTTGGCCTGCTGGATCTGGAGGCCGCCGTGCGCGCGGGCGTGGACGTGATTCGCCTGCCGAAAACCGACACCCCGGATGACATCTACGAGCTGGAAGGCCACCTCGAGCGCATTGAGCAGGCGTGCGGGCGTGAGGTGGGTTCTACCCGCGTGATGGCGGCGATTGAATCGGCCATTGGCGTCATCAACGCCGTGGCGATTGCCCGCAGCTCCCCGCGCCTGATCGGCATCGCGCTGGCCGCCTTTGACTACGTGATGGACATGCAGACCGAGCGCGGCGACGGCACCGAGCTGTTCTACGCCCGCTGCGCCGTGCTGCACGCCGCCCGCGCCGCCGGTATCGATGCCTTCGACGTGGTGTGGTCAGACGTTAACGACGAAGCCGGGTTCCTGCGCGAGGTCGACCTGATCCGCAAGATGGGCTTCAACGGCAAATCGCTGATTAACCCGCGCCAGATAGACCTGCTGCACAACGCCTACGCCCCGACTCAGGAAGAGGTGGATCACGCCAAAAGGGTGATTGAGGCGGCAGAAGAGGGCGAGCGTAACGGCCTGGGCGTGGTGTCGCTCAACGGCAAAATGGTGGATGCACCGATTATTAACCACGCGCAGGTGGTGCTGGAGCGCGCGGCGGCCTCCGGCGTGCGTCGGTAAGGATGACATAATGAATCAGACAGAACTTCTCCATGTAAATTTCCCCCATCTGCGGGACTTAAAACCCTTTGATACCGCCCACAGCGCGACGCCGTGGCTGGCGGACAGCGAGGCGAAGCACAGCCGCAAGCTCTGCGCCTCTGTTGAAGAGGCGGTTAAGCGCTGCGGCTTGCAGGACGGGATGACCATCTCCTTCCACCATGCCTTTCGCGAAGGCGACCGGGTGATCAACACCGTCGTGGCGCTGCTGGCGCGGATGGGCTTCAAAAATCTGACCCTGGCTTCCAGCTCGCTGATGACCTGCAATGACGCGCTGATCGAACATATCGAGAGTGGCGTCATCACCCGGATTTACACCTCCGGCATGCGCGGCAGGCTGGCGGATGCCATCTCCCACGGGCTGATGGACGAGCCGGTACAAATTCACTCCCACGGCGGGCGCGTGAAGCTGCTCCAGGACGGCGAACTGAACATCGACGTGGCGTTTCTTGGCGTGCCGTGCAGCGATGAGTTTGGCAACGCCAACGGCACGCACGGCAAATCGTGCTGCGGTTCGCTGGGCTACGCCATGGTGGATGCGCACTTTGCCCGTAAGGTGGTGCTGCTTACGGAAGAACTGGTGCCGTTTCCGAATATGCCCGCCAGCCTGGTGCAGGATCAGGTGGACTACATCGTGCAGGTGGAGAGCGTGGGCGACCCGGCGAAAATCAGCGTCGGCGCGGCGCGCGTCACCAGCAACCCGCGCGAGCTGATGATCGCCCGCTATGCGGCGGACGTGATTGAATACTCAGGCTATTTCAAACCAGGCTTCTCGATGCAGACCGGCTCCGGCGCGGCGGCCACCGCCTGCACCCGTTTTATGGAAGAGAAGATGGAGCGCAGCGGCGTGAAGGCGCGCTTCGCCCTTGGCGGCATCACCGGCAGCCTGGTGGATCTGCACGAGAAGGGGCTCATCGAAACGCTGCTCGACACCCAGTGCTTTGACGGCCAGGCAGCGGCCTCGCTGGCGCGCAACCCGAACCACGTGGAGATCTCCACCAACGTCTACGCCAACCCCGGCAGCAAGGCGGCAAGCTGCGACCAGCTCGACGTGGTGATCCTCAGCGCCCTGGAAATCGACGTCGACTTTAACGTCAATGTCATCACCGGATCCGACGGCGTGATGCGCGGCGCATCCGGCGGACATTGCGACGTGGCGGCGGCAGCCAACCTGACCATTGTGGTCGCGCCGCTGCTGCGAAGCCGCATCCCGACGGTGGTGAAGCGCGTTACCACCCGCCTCACGCCGGGGGAGAGCATTGACGTGCTGGTAACCGATCACGGCATCGCGGTCAACCCGGCGCGCCCGGAGATCCGCGAACGACTCATGGAAGCAGGGCTGAAGGTTGTAGATATCAACGCGCTGTATGAGCGAGCGATTTCGTTGACAGGCGTACCGAAACCGATTGAGTTCACAGACAAAATCGTCGGGGTGATCCGCTACCGTGACGGCAGCGTGATCGACACCGTACGACAGGTAAAGGAGGAAGTGTGACGATTGCGACACCCGTGCGGAGGGGTGTCAGCCTGGACGAACTGCTGGCGGCGAAAGAGCGCCGCGCAGCGCGCCAGGCTGACATGCTTGAGCACTATCAACAACCGGTGATCTCCCTCACGCTGGTTACGCCCGGGGAAATCAAAGACAGCCTTCGCTATCGCAACACCATGGGCGTGGCGCTGCAAATGTGCGACCAGCTGCTGTGGGAAAACCGCTGGCAGGTGCTGGACCGCCGGGTGCTGTGGCTACCCACCGGAGCTGAAGCCTTGTGGTGCGTCGCCCATCCGGCGGCGGAAATTAAAGCGCACTGTGCAGAACTGGAGCAGACGCACCCGCTCGGCAGGCTGTGGGATCTGGATGTGATCTGCCCTCAGCACGGCCACGTCGGGCGTCAGTCGCTGGGGGCGAATCTCAGACGCTGCCTGATCTGTGACGAGCCCGCTCATGCCTGTTCCCGTTCGCGGCACCATCCCGTTGAGCAGGTGGTTTCCCGCGTAGAGAAGATGATCGATGACTGGTTTGCTCGCGGCTGAACCGCGCCCGGTTGACGTGCCTGCGCTTGCCGCAGAGGCGCTGTGGCAGGAGCTGGAGCTGACGCCAAAACCGGGGCTGGTGGACCGGCTCAATAACGGCTCCCATCGCGATATGGACCATGCCTTGTTTGTCCGCAGCATTATGGCGATTACGCCGTGGTTTGCCCGGTTTGCGGAACTGGGTGAAGCACATGCGGCCAAACCTGCCGATCGGCAGTTGCGGATTCTCCGCCCAATGGGAATGGCCTGCGAGCAGGCAATGTACGCCGCCACAGGCGGGGTAAATACCCACAAGGGCGGTATTTTTGCCCTCGGTTTGCTCTGCTTCGCCGCCGGGCGTGTGAAAAATATCTCTGTGGATAGCCTCTGTGGTGAGGTAAGTAACATCTGTCGTGGGCTGGTGGCGCGGGAGCTGGCCGGGCGCAGCGGGCAGGCAACGGCGGGGGAGCGGCAGTTTCAGCTGTACGGTTTAACCGGCGCGCGCGGCGAGGCGGAAAGCGGCTTTGCCACGGTGCGTAAGGCTTTGGATGCGTGGAACGGTCAGTCGCTTCACGGCCTGCTGTTGCGCCTGATGGCGGTAAATCAGGACAGTAATCTCGTTTCGCGCGGCGGCACTGAAGGGCTGCGCTACGTTCAGGGCTACGCGCGGGAACTGCTGGCTAACGGCTGGGACTGCGAGGCGTTGCTGAAGATGGATAAAGCATTGATTGAACGCAATCTGAGCCCGGGCGGCAGCGCAGATTTGCTGTCGGTGGGGTGGGTGCTGTCTGCTATAAAATAGCCGGGTGGCGGCTACGCCTTACCCAGCCTACGATCTGGTTTTCCAGGCCCGGTAAGCGCAGCGCCACCGGGCACAACAATCAATGCGCGATCGGCTGCGCACCGTGCGGTTCGCGCACGTGCTTGTACTTGAACAGCGCGATGAACGCGAAGAACAGCACCAGCGAGTACCCGGCGAAGATCAGCCATACTGGCTGCCAGTTGGTGATGCCGTTGGTGGTGTACATCTCAACCACTTTGCCGCTCACCACGCCGCCCAGAATACAGCCGAAGCCGTTGGTCATCATCAGGAACATGCCCTGCGCACTGGCGCGGATTTCAGGCTTCACCTCTTTTTCCACAAACACCGAGCCGGAGATGTTGAAGAAGTCGAAGGCACAGCCGTAAACAATCATCGACAGAACCAGCAGCACGGTGCCGAACGCGCTTGGGTCGCCATAGGCGAACAGACCGAAGCGCAACATCCAGGCGGCGATACTGATCAGCATGACGTTCTTGATACCGTAGCGGCTCAGGAAGAACGGGATGGTCAGGATGAACAGCGTCTCGGAGATCTGCGAGATGGACATCATCACCGACGCGTGTTCGACGATAAAGCTCCCGGCAAACAGCGGATCGTTATCGAAGCTGTGCAGGAAGGTATTACCGAACATGTTGGTGATTTGCAGTTCCGCGCCCAGCAGCATGGAGAAGATAAAGAAGATCGCCATGCGCTTGTTTTTGAACAGCGCGAAGGCGTCCAGGCCAAGCATGGTGCTCCAGCTCTGGTTTTTCTGCTGGTTAGACACCGGAATGGTGGGCAGCGTCAGGGTGAACAGCGCCAGCAGCACGGAGAGCGCTGCGCCGATGTAGAGCTGCATATGGCTCAGCTCGAAGCCCGCGAAGCTCACGCCCCACATCGCCATGATAAAGCCGATGGTGCCCCAGATACGGATTGGCGGGAAGTCGGTGACGATATCCAGACCGGCAGATTTCAGGCGATAGTAGGAGATGGTGTTGATCAGGCCAAGCGTTGGCATATAGGCCAGCGAGTTAAGCAGGATCACCATGAACATCGCCCCCGGCGTGGTCACTTCGGCCGCCATAAACAGCGTCCCCGCACCCACCAGGTGGCAAAGCATATACAGCCATTTCGCGCTTAGCCATTTATCCGCCACGATACCGAGCAGCGTTGGCATGAAGACAGCCGCAATACCCAGCGAGCTGTAAACGGCACCGATCGACGCACCATCGAACTTGAGCGTCACAAACATATAGGAGCCGAGTGTAGTCAGCCAGCTACCCCACAGGCAGAACTGCAGAAACGACAAGATTTTAAGCTGCAGCTTAAGGTTCATGTTACTTTCCTCACAAGTGAGCGGGAGATATGTTGTTTTGGGAACATTCAGGGTTGTTATTTGATGCAATTCTATCAGTTGGCAACGATATGTTTTGTTACCTCCCGCAAAAAAATGCAATCCACATTAATTTGCAGTCTGGATTGTGATGCAAATAGCATTTTCGTATGGGTGGGGGAGATGGGGGCGGCCTGATGCCCTCACCCTGGCCCTCTCCCACGGGGAGAGGGAACTTGAACACCCTCTCCCCTTTGGGGAGAGGGCAGGGTGAGGGGAATGTCGGTTTTAGCGGCGACGATAGTTCTTCTGCGCCGTATTCACCTTATACAGATAGCGGCGGGATTCCGCAGACGGGTGGCGGGTGGTGAGGGTAGCGTACACATCCCCCGGCGCCATGCTGTTGATGATGTTCGCGGCCTGCACTTTGTCATTTGAGAAGACGCGCAGCACGCTGCCCGCGCCACCGTTATAGGCGGTGATCACCGCATAGCGGCGTGAGGTTGGGTTATCAATCCCGCCCAGGTAGACATTGTTCAGCATCGCCAGGTAGGCCGTACCGGTATCAATGTTGCTTTGCGGATCGAACAGGTAGCTGCGGCTCGGCGTGCCGGATTTCCCCTGCGCGCGGAACACGTCTTTACCGGCGCTGTGCTGCACAACCTGCATCAGCCCCAGGGCGTCGGAACGGCTTACCGCGTAGGGGTTGAACGAGGACTCGGTCTGCATAATCGCCAGGATCAGCGACTCATCCACGCCATACTTACGCGACGCCTGACGCACCATGCCCAGATACTTATGCGCACGCTTGTCGAGGTGGTTCGGCACCAGGTTGATCGTGACGCTGTAGATCACTTTCAGGCCGTTGGTGCGGCTTTTCAGGCGCGTTTGCAGCAGGTAGTCGGCGAATTTCGTGGCGCGGCCTTCCCAGCGGATCGGCTGACCGGTCTGGTCAACGACCTGGCCATACAGGAATGGCTCTTTGGAGATGGTGATGTCATCGGCATCAGAGTAGAGGTCGATAGACCCCGGATCGTCGCCCATCAGCAGGGTTTTGATGATGGCCTGACGTAAATGCGCCGCAGGTTCAGTCCCCGCGATGGTTTCAACCGTAATCGTACCGTCATCGAAGTTGATGTGGCTACGGGTCTGATAGGCGTCGGTGTACTTAACGTAGTCCTTCGGTCCGGCAATAAGAACTTCGTTAAATCCCCATATGTTCTCGATGTTGTGGGCAAACTGCCCCATCAAAATGTCAAAACCGTTGGTGTCCTTGACCCAGGCTTCGTTGTATTCATCGCCTTTTTTGGAAGAACAAGACACAAGCAACGGCGCAACAAGGGCTAGCGCTAAAAGTTTTTTCATCATTCCGGGAGTGCGTGTTGTGTTTGCTTTGGGGTTGCTGTTGCCGGGTGGCGCTGCGCTTACCCGGCCTACAAAACCGTAGGCCCGTGCAAGCGCAGCGCCGCCGGGCAGCAGCCGCAGAGTATTATTTTTCCGGTGGCGTATAGCCTTCGATGTGGACGTCTTTACCCTCGAACAGGAAGTTCACCATCTCCTGCTCCAGCAGTTTGCGGTGTTCCGGGTTCATCATGCTGAGCTTTTTCTCGTTGATCAGCATGGTCTGCTTCTTCTGCCACTGTCCCCAGGCTTCTTTGGAGATCTCGTTGTAAATGCGCTTACCCAGATCGCCCGGGTAGAGCTGGAAATCCTGGCCTTCAGCGTCGCGCTGTAGGAAAGTACAAAAAATGGTTCTGGCCATACTCATTCCTCTTTGTCTTGCCGATGCTAAACCATTGCACCGACACGTAATTGCTGTAACAGGCGCTCCACGGGAGCCGCCAGCCCGACTGATGGCGGTTGCGCTAAGTTATACCAGAGAGCGGTGCCTTCATCCATGCACGACGTGAATGAGGACACGGGAAGCCACATCGGCACAATGTCCAGATGAAAATGGCTGAAGGTATGACGGAACGCGTTGAGTTGCGTCAGGGTATCGGCCGCAATGCCGCGCTGTTCAAGCCATGCCCGAAGTGAGGCTTCATCCTCAAACTGTGGGAAGCAGTATAGACCACCCCACAGGCCACTCGGCGGGCGCTGAGCGAGAAACACCTCGTCGCCATGCTGCATCAGCAGCATATAGCCGGTACGCTCCGGCAGCGTCTGCCTGGGTTTTTTACCTGGATACTGCGCCCACGAATGGTTGGCATACGCCACGCAGAGGTTGTTCACCGGGCAGAGTTCGCATTTCGGTTTGGAGCGCGTGCAGACCATCGCGCCGAGATCCATCATTGCCTGGTTAAAACGCTCGACGCCTTTCGCCGGAGTGACCGCGTCGCTGATCTCCCACAGGCGTTTTTCTACGTCCTTCTTCCCCGGCCAGCCGTCAACGGCATAGCAGCGCGCGAGCACGCGCTTGACGTTGCCGTCGAGGATCGGGAAATGTTTGCCTAAGGACAGGGAGAGAATGGCGCCTGCGGTTGAACGTCCGACGCCGGGTAAATCGGCCACTTCGTCAAAGGTTTCCGGGAATTTACCGTTGTGGCGGGTGGCGACCTGCTGTGCGGCTTTGTGCAGGTTGCGCGCGCGGGCGTAATAGCCGAGGCCTGTCCACAGGTGCAGTACCTCGTCCAGCGGCGCGTTGGCCAGATCGGTGATTGTCGGGAAGCGCGCCATAAAACGCTCGAAGTAAGGAATGACCGTCGCGACCTGCGTTTGTTGCAACATCACCTCGGAGAGCCATACTTTGTACGGCGTCTTTTCAATTTGCCAGGGCAGGGTTTTACGCCCGTATTTGTCGTACCAGTCCAGCACCTGGGCTGAAAATTGAGAGGCTTGCATGGTCATCGATTCGCTTAATCAGGGACGCAGATTGCAGCACAGCGTCAATCTGCTGTAAACCGGATCTTTCCCATGCTTGCATAGAAGCCTTAACTTTGGATAATGCCCGTTTCCCGAACACTCTCACAAGCAGACAACTCTTTTATGAAAAACGACGTCATTTCACCGGAATTTGATGAAAACGGTCGCCCGCTGCGCCGTATTCGCAGCTTTGTCCGCCGTCAGGGGCGCCTGACAAAAGGGCAGCAACACGCGCTGGACAACTACTGGCCGGTGATGGGCGTTGAGTTCAGCGAGCAGCCGCTCGACTTCACCGACCTGTTTGGCCGCGACGCGCCAGTGACGCTGGAGATTGGTTTTGGCATGGGCACCTCGCTGGTGACTATGGCGAAAGCGCGCCCGGAGCAGAACTTCCTCGGTATTGAAGTACACTCGCCGGGCGTCGGTGCGTGCCTGGCAACGGCCCACGAAGAGGGCGTTGAGAACCTGCGCGTTATGTGTCACGACGCGGTGGAAGTGCTGCACAAAATGATTCCTGACAATTCTTTGAACATGGTTCAGCTCTTTTTCCCTGACCCATGGCACAAAGCGCGTCATAATAAACGCCGTATCGTTCAGGCACCGTTTGCCGAGCTGGTGAAAAGCAAGCTTAAGCTGGGCGGCGTCTTCCACATGGCGACCGACTGGGAACCTTATGCGGAACATATGCTGGAAGTGATGTCGTCGCTGGACGGGTATAAAAATCAGTCTGAAAGCAACGACTACGTACCGCGTCCGGATTCACGTCCGGTGACAAAATTTGAACAGCGTGGCCATCGTCTTGGTCACGGCGTATGGGACTTAATGTTCGAGAGGGTGAAATAATGGCAAAGAATCGTAGCCGTCGTCTGCGTAAAAAGATGCACATCGAAGAATTCCAGGAAGTGGGTTTCTCCGTTGCCTGGCGTTTCCCGGAAGGCACCAGCGTTGAGCAGATCGATCAGGACGTTGATGCGTTCATCAACGAGGTGATCGAACCAAACAAGCTGGCCTTCGACGGTAGCGGCTATCTGGCGTGGGAAGGTCTGATTTGCACCCAGGAAGTGGGGAAATGCACCGAAGAGCATCAGGCGCTGGTACGCAAATGGCTTGAAGACCACAAACTGGAAGATGTCCGCGTTAGCGAACTTTTCGACGTTTGGTGGGACTAATAAAGCAAGAACGGGGCCAGCATTAGCTGGCCCATTTTGTCTGAGGGAGTGTTTAAGATGCGCAAAACGTTGCTGGCTGTTGCTTTACTGGCAATCGGATCCACCGCCCATGCGGAGTATAAATGTAGCGTCACCCCGCGTGATGACGTGGTGCTGAGTCCGCAAACCGTGCAGGTTAAGGGCGAGAATGGCAATCTGGTGATTACGCCGGATGGCAACGTGACCTTTAACGGCAAACCGCAAAACCTGACGGCCGCCCAGCGCGAGCAGGCGATGGACTACCAGGCCGAGTTGCGTACCGCGCTGCCCTGGATCAACGATGGCGCGCTGACCCGCGTTGAAAAGAGCCGCGTGGCGCTGGATAAAATCATCACCAAAGAGGTGGGGGAGAGCAGCAATATGCGCACCCGCCTGACAAAGCTGGATAAACAGCTGAAAGAGCAGATGAACCGTATTATCGAGACGCGCTCTGATGGCCTGACGTTCCACTATAAGGCGATCGATCAGGTGCGTGCCGACGGTCAGCAGCTGGTGAACCAGGCGATGGGCGGCATTCTCCAGGACAGCATCAACGAGATGGGCGCCAAAGCGGTGCTGAAGGGCGGCGGTAATCCGTTGCAGGGTGTACTGGGTAGCCTGGGCGGACTGCAAACCTCGATTCAGAACGAGTGGAAGAATCAGGAAGCCGATTTCCAGCAGTTCGGCAAAGACGTGTGTAAACGCGTGGTGTCTCTGGAAGACAGCCGGAAGGCGCTGGTGGGGACGTTGAAGTAATGCACTTCGCCCCTCACCCTAACCCTCTCCCCAAAGGGGCGAGGGAATAGTTTGCTCCCTCACTTTAACCCTTTCCCTCAGGGGCGAGGGAATGGTTTGCCCCCTCACTTTCACCCTTTCCCCAACGGGGCGAGGGAATAGTTTGCGCCCTCACATTAACCCTTTTCCTAAAGGGGCGAGGGGGGTGGTTTGCCCCCTCTCCCTTTCAGGGAGAGGGCCGGGGTGAGGGTTGCAGCGCTTGCAGCGTTTCAAGGATCCTTTCTAACACCGCCTCTTCGTTATTCCAGAGTTCGTTGTTCCAGAATCGAATAACGTGCCAGCCCTTATGGTTTAACCACAATGTCCTTTGTCGATCGTATTCCTGATTTTCATCATGTTGTCCGCCATCCAGCTCAACGGCCAGCCGAGCCGCGCAACAGGCGAAATCCAGAATGTAGTGACCTACCGGGTGCTGTCGGCGAAATTTATAATTTTCGAAACGGCGGCTGCGCAGTAAATACCAAAGCCGTCTTTCTTCCTGTGTCAGCTCGCGTCTGAGCTGTTTTGCATAAGAACAAGTAATTTCCATCCCCACACTCTGCCAGCCTTTCCTTCAGCCAGCAGAACGGGATGTAAAATCCTGAATCAGCCTTCAGGATTTTCAGCGAGGAACAGCTCAAGAAGGGAGTTTAAGAACAGCTTGCCTTGCTCGGTGATCTGCCAGGACTCATCACACTCGGTCAGATACCCTTGCGCCAGCGCCTCGTCAATCTGCGGACGAATCACCGACTCCGACAACCCGGTGTAGAGCGCAAACTCCGCGCGCGGGGCGGCTTCCAGCAGACGGAAGCGGTTCATAAAGAACTCAAACGGCTTATCCGCCGCCTCGACGTCGTGCTGACGCTCCAGATAGCGGCCTTCCATATACCCGCGCGGGTGACGCGTTTTAGCGGTACGCAGAATGCGTCCGTCCGGGAAGGTCACTTTGCCATGTGCGCCGCAGCCAATTCCCAGATAATCACCAAAACGCCAGTAGTTCAGATTGTGCTGACACTGATAGCCCGGCTTCGCATACGCCGACGTTTCATATTGCTGATACCCCGCTGCGGTCAAAAGCTGGTGGCCCTGCTCGAAGATATCCCACAGCGCGTCGTCGTCCGGCAGCACCGGCGGGCGCGAGCCAAACAGGGTGTTCGGCTCAATGGTCAGCTGATACCACGACAGATGCGGCGGGTTCAGTTCAATCGCCTGACGCAAATCGTCCAGTGCTTCTTCGAGCGACTGATCCGGCAGGCCGTGCATCAGGTCGAGGTTAAAGCTGCGCAGCCCAAGCCCGGTTGCCAGGTTTGCCGCGCGCTTTGCTTCTTCCGGGCCGTGGATACGCCCCAGACGCTTCAGCTTTGGCTCGCTAAAGCTCTGCACGCCGATAGAGATACGGTTCACGCCCGCGCGTTGATACTCGACAAAACGATCGGCCTCAACGGTGCCGGGGTTGGCTTCCATCGTAATTTCAGCGTCCGCTGCCAGGTTCAGGCGCGCACGCACGCCGTCCAGCAGCGTCTGCATCGCCGGGCCTGACAGCAGGCTCGGCGTACCGCCACCAATAAAAATGGTCTTCACTTCACGTCCCTGTGCGTACGGTACATCAGCATCCAGATCGGCCAGCAGATGCGCGACGTAATCATCGTGCGGCACTTCGCCCTTCAGCGCGTGCGAGTTGAAATCGCAGTACGGGCATTTCTGCACGCACCATGGGATGTGAATATAAAGACTCAGAGGCGGCAAATTAGCCATTACGCAGTGCTTCCAGTAACAGTTTCAGGGCGCGTCCACGGTGGGAGATCGCGCTTTTCTCTTCGCGGGTGAGTTCCGCAGCGGTTTTTCCCTCGGTCGGGACAAAGAAAATCGGGTCGTAACCAAAGCCGCCGTTGCCCGCCGCTTCACGGGTGATCACGCCCGGCCAGCTGCCGTGACAGACAATCGGCGTGGGATCTTCCGCGTGACGCATGTAGACCAGCACGCAGTGGAACTGCGCGGTACGCTGTTCGTCAGGGACGTCTTTCAGGGCCACAAGCAGCTTTTCCAGATTCTGCTGGTCGGTGGCGTCCACCCCGGAATAGCGGGCGGAGTAAATCCCCGGCGCACCGCCCAGAAAATCTACGGCCAGACCGGAGTCATCGGCTATCGCGGGCAGTCCGGTGATCTGCGCCGCATGGCGCGCTTTCAGAATGGCGTTTTCGATAAACGTCAGGCCGGTCTCTTCGGCGGAGTCCACGCCCAGCTCGGTCTGAGCGACCACGTCCAGCCCAAAATCATTTAATAGCGAGGCCAGCTCGCGCACTTTACCGGCGTTACCGGTGGCGAGAACAACTTTCTGCATGGTCTAGTCCTGTTCTGTCAGAGCCGCGACTTCCGTCGGGATAGATTGCGGGTTAAGGATTTTTACCTGTTTATGCCGGCCAAGTTCACCTTTCTCAATGACGACCTGGCTTTTAGCGACGCGAAACTGTTTAGCCAGATATTTGGTCAGATGCGCATTCGCCTGGCCGTCAACCGGCGGGGCAGTGATGGCGACTTTTAGCTCGTCGCCATGCAGCCCAACAATACTGTCGCGGCTGGCTTTCGGCTGAATGTACAGCCGTAAAACCAGCCCGTCGGCGCAGGGGCTAACTGCACTCATAACGCCATCCACAGCCCCGGCAGCAGCATATTACCCGTCGCCTGTAACAGTTCCGCGATACCCATATTCAGCACGTACAGCAGCAGAACGAGAAGCATCGGGGAGAAGTCGATTCCGCCCATTGCAGGCAGCAGGCTACGAATCGGACGCAGCAACGGTTCAGTCAGCTGAATCAACGCGTACTCCACCGGGCTACGGCCCCGGCTTACCCAGCTCATGATCGCCATCACCAGCAGGACCCAGAAGATCAGCGAGCCGACGGTTTTAACCAGGATCAGAACGGCTGAAATCCAGATAATCGGCTGGAAAGTGATGACCATAAACAGCACGATCGCTTTGATAACGCTCAGAATAAACGCCATCAGCAGAGATGAACTGTCAATTGGCCCCATTGCCGGAATGACGCGGCGAAGCGGCCCCACAACGGGCTGCGTGATTTTCACGATAAATTGTGAGAATGGATTGTAAAAATCACAACGGGCCCACTGCATCCAGACGCGCAACAGCAGCGCCATCGTATACAGTTCAATGACCGTTGAAAGCAGGAAAGTCAACGTCTTCATGGCGTTCCTCAGGTTTCCTTATTATTGGGTGTAATCGCGCGCACCGAAAATTGCCGTGCCGATGCGCACCATGGTGCTGCCTGCCGCGATGGCGGCTTCCATATCGTCCGACATGCCCAGAGAAAGCGTGTCTACCGTGTCATAGCGCGCCTTAAGCGCCTCAAATGCTACAGCCATTTGCTGTGCCACGGCAAACTGCCTTTCATAACTTGACTCTGGCGCCGGGATAGCCATCAGCCCGCGCAGGGTTAAACGCGGCAGCGCCGCCACGTCCGCCGCCAGCGCATCCAGTTCGCCCAGCGTAATGCCGGACTTGCTGTTTTCATCGCTGATGTTGATTTGAATCAGCACGTTAAGCGCTGGCATATCCATAGGGCGCTGGTCGCTAAGACGGGTGGCGATGCGCAGACGATCGATCGTGTGGCACCAGTCAAAGTGCTCTGCTACCAGACGGCTTTTGTTCGACTGTAGCGGACCGATAAAGTGCCATTGCAGGTCTGTATTTCCCCGTTCCCGGAAAGCGCGAATTTTATCCACGCCTTCCTGCACATAGTTTTCGCCAAAGGCACGATGACCGGCGGCTATCGCTTCTGCGATGGCGCTCGCAGGCTTGGTTTTGCTGACTGCAAGCAACGTAATTTCTTCTGGAGCACGGCCGCAACGCGTTGCCGCGGCTGAGATTTTGTCCCGGACCTGTGCCAGGTTATGCGCAATGTCGTTCATTTTCCGAGGAGTAGTCTATGGATGTGGAAGAAATTGTGGCCCTTAGTGTAAAGCATAACGTCTCCGATCTACACCTGTGCAGTGATTCGCCACCGCGCTGGCGCAGGTCAGGCCGTCTTGAACCTGCGCCGTTTCCGCCCCCGGATGTGGAGGCATTATTAAAAGCGTGGCTCAACGATGAACAGCAGGGCGCATGGTGGGCAAACGGGCAGGTGGATTTTGCCGTTACCCTCGCAGACGGTCAGCGGCTGCGCGGCAGTGCGTTTAAGCATATGCACGGCGTTTCGATTGCGCTG
The DNA here is from genome assembly GCF_049238705.1 of Enterobacter cloacae complex sp. IR5403. Classification (NCBI taxonomy): domain Bacteria; kingdom Pseudomonadati; phylum Pseudomonadota; class Gammaproteobacteria; order Enterobacterales; family Enterobacteriaceae; genus Enterobacter; species Enterobacter cloacae complex sp. IR5403. The sequence continues at coordinate 223,068 of NZ_JBMKHP010000004.1, forward strand.
CGGCTGTTGCCGCTGACGTGCCCGCAGCTCTCTGCGTTAGGTGTGCCGCGAGCGATCCCGGAACTGCTGTCTAATGACAATGGCCTGATTTTGGTCACCGGCGCCACCGGCAGCGGAAAATCGACCACCCTGGCCGCGATGGTCGATTTCCTCAATCATCAGACAGACGGGCATATTCTGACCCTGGAAGATCCGGTGGAGTTTATGTACGAGAGCGAACGTTGCCTGATCCAGCAGCGGGAGATAGGCCAGCACAGCCCGTCCTTTGCCGAGGCGCTACGCAGCGCGCTGCGTGAAGATCCGGATGTGATTCTGCTTGGTGAGCTGCGCGACAGCGAGACGATACGCCTGGCGCTGACGGCGGCGGAAACCGGCCATCTGGTGTTAGCCACGCTGCATACGCGCGGCGCGGCGCAGGCGATTGAGCGCCTGGTCGATACCTTTCCGGCGCAGGAGAAAGATCCGGTGCGTAATCAGCTGGCGGGAAGCCTGCGTGCGGTCCTGGCGCAGAAGCTACGTCAGGATGTCCAGGGCGGGCGCGTGGCGCTGTATGAGCTGCTGGTGAATACGTCGGCGGCGGCCAACCTGATCCGCGAAGGCAAAACCTGGCAACTGCCGGGCATTATTCAAACGGGGCAGCAGGCGGGAATGCAGAACTTTGAGCAGAGTCTGGCGGAGCGACGGGCGCAGGGGCGGCTGTAGGCCCCGGCGCTCAGTAACCCTGTTCGAAATAGCTTTCGAGGATAATGACGGCTGAAGCGGAATCCACGCTGCCTTTGTTCAGCGCCCGGAAGCCACCGTGCTCGAACAGGCCAGCGCGTGCCTCGACGGTGCTTAAACGTTCATCGTGCAGCTTAACGGAGACGCCAAAGCGGCCATGGATTTTGTTCGCGAACTTGCGCGCGCGGGCGGTAAGCGGCTGCTCGGTGCCGTCCATGTTTAGCGGCAGGCCGACAATCACGTCGTCCGGTTGCCACTCTTTGAGCAAGCGCTCAATAAGGTTCCAGTCCGGCGTGCCGTCGTTAGCTTTCAGCGCCGTGAGCGGGCGAGCGGTGCCGGTGATCCGTTGACCCACAGCGACGCCGATGCTTTTGGTGCCGAAGTCGAAGGCGAGAAGGGTGCCGCTCATTACGCGTGCCCCGCAACGCCAGGCATGGTCAGAATATCAATGCCAATCAGTTTTGCCGCGTCACGCCAGCGATCGGCGATAGGGGTTTTAAACAGGATATTCATATCCGCAGGGGCTGTCAGCCAGGCGTTGTCCAGAATTTCTTGTTCCAACTGCCCTTTTTCCCAGGAGGCGTAGCCGAGCGCAACCAGCACCTCAGAAGGCTGACTGGCAGTGCCCAGCGTTTCAAGCACATCGCGAGAGGTGGTGACGACGGTGTTATCGGAGATACGAATGCTGGACGAGAAAACCGGCGGGGTATGCAGGATAAAGCCACGATCTTCTGCAAGCGGGCCGCCGAGCATCACCGGTTTATCGAGACGGATTTCCGGCAGCCGCGCTTCAGCAGGGATTTTCAGCTTGTCCAGAATGCCTTCCACCTGGAGGTTTTCCAGCGGCTTATTGATGATAATCCCCATCGCGCCGTCTTCGTTGTATTCGCAGATATAGACCACGGAGCGGCGGAAAATCGGATCCTGGAGAGCAGGCATGGCAATAAGAAAGTGATGCTGTAAATTCATTGTCAGAGGTACTGTTTCCTGGTTTAAAAAGCGACAGCGCCCAGTATGGGGATAAACACAGGCGCTGTCACAGGTTATTTCTGTAAACGTTTTTCGATAGCGTCCATCAGCATTCCGGTGATCGAGATCGGGAATTCCGCTTCGATTTCACGAATGCAGGTCGGGCTGGTGACGTTCACTTCGGTCAGGCGATCGCCGATGATATCGAGGCCGACGAAGATCAGGCCTTTGGCTTTCAGCGTAGGGCCGACGCGGCGGGCAATTTCCCAGTCGCTTTCGCTTAACGGACGCGGTTCGCCACGGCCGCCAGCCGCCAGGTTGCCACGGGTTTCCCCTCCCTGCGGGATACGCGCCAGGCAGTAAGGCACCGGCTCGCCGTCCACGACCAGCACACGCTTGTCGCCGTCTTTAATGGCCGGCAGATAGTTCTGCGCCATGCAGTAGCGGGTTCCCAGCTCGGTCAGCGTTTCGGCAATCACGCCAATGTTTGGATCGCCCTCTTTCACGCGGAAGATCGACGCGCCGCCCATGCCGTCCAGCGGCTTCATGATGATGTCGCCGTGCTTCTGCCAGAATTCTTTCAGCTGCGTTTTGCTGCGGGTGACGAGCGTTTCCGGCGTCAGGTCAGAGAACCATGCGGTATAGAGCTTCTCGTTGCAGTCGCGCAGGCTCTGCGGCTTATTGACGATCAGCGTTCCTTTCTCTTCAGCACGCTCAAGGATATAGGTGGCGTAAATGTATTCGGTGTCGAACGGTGGATCTTTACGCATCAGGATCACGTTAAGGTCGGCCAGGGCAATATCCTGCTCGGTACCGAATTCGTACCATTTTTCGTAGTTCTGCTCGACGTTAACGATGCGGGTGCGTGCGCGGGCTTCACCGTTGATCAGGTAAAGATCGTTCATCTCCATATAGTGGAGTTCATAGCCGCGACGCTGCGCTTCCAGCAGCATAGCGAAGCTGGAGTCTTTCTTGATGTTAATGTTTGCGATGGGGTCCATCACGATGCCGAGCTTAATCATCTTCTTCTCCGGTTATGGGTCAGGCTTTGCTTCAACCCAGATCGCCAAATCGCACCTGTAGCGCGGTAATGGCGGTGAGTGCCGTTGTCTCAGTGCGCAGAACGCGAGGTCCCAACAGAATATCAGTAAACTGGTAACGCGCCGTCATGGCAATTTCGTCAGCCGACAGGCCGCCTTCCGGGCCAATCAGCAGGCGTACACGCTCAACGGGCAGCGGCAGCGTATTGATGCTGGCGCTGGCGCGCGGATGAAGATTGAGCTTAAGCCCGCTCTCCTCTTCTGCACACCAGTCCTCCAGATCCATCGCCGGGCGGATCTCCGGGATACGGTTGCGGCCGCTCTGTTCGCAGGCCGCAATGGCAATTTTTTGCCACTGCTGGATCTTTTTGTTCAGACGTTCCGCATCCAGTTTAACGCCGCAGCGCTCAGAAAAAAGTGGCGTAATGAGGCTTACACCCAGTTCAATGGATTTCTGAATGGTGAACTCCATCTTTTCCCCACGCGACATCACCTGGCCCAGGTGAATGTGCAGCGGGGATTCCCGGTCGTCCACGTCGCCACGCAGCACCTTCACGTGCACGCTTTTTTTATCGGCGCGCGTAATTTCAGCGTCGAAAACCTGATTAGAGCCGTCAAAGAGCTGAATCGCCTGGCCTGCCCCCATGCGCAGCACGCGGCCTACATGGTTTGCGGCATCATCAGACAGGGCGATTTCGCCGCCTGGGGTAATCAGTTCAGGGTGATAGATGCGAGGGATGCGCATAGTCAGAAATTCCATGTGTCATGCGATATAAGCGAATTGCCGTAGTGTAGGTTAGCTCTTTTGCGCCTGGCAAGCCCGCTGGACGTAAGGGTTATGATTCCCCTGGACTTTGGCGATACGTTCGTCGCGCTGGCATTCCCAGTCTGTCACCGGGTAGAGCTTGTCCCAGGCATTGAAGAGCTGCGTCTGCTGGCGGGAAAGGTTGAGATCGTAGCGGTCGCGCATATAGAAGTAAGTGCGGGCGATGCTGCCGCGTGCGCGGGCAGGCGGTTCGGCGACTTTCTCTTTGAAATCGACCTTCATGGCGCACTGACCGTACTGGCCTTCGCCACCGTTCCACTGGCTGTACATGAAGTTTCCGCGGTCGCCATTGACCTCACCCACGGCGGGTTGCAGGTTGTGCATATCGCTTTCCATCTGGCGGTAGACCGGATCTTTTGCGCAATTTTTACGTCCACCGTCCTGCCAGCACTGGCGCTGGTGACCAAACTGCCAGGCCGGAACAACGTGTTCCCATTCGATTCGGCTGGCGCGGTTCTCGTTCTTGCGCACCTTATAGCCGCAGGATCCCAGATCCACGACCCCTTTTTTACCCTGCCAGTTAATTTTACAGCCGCAGTAGAAATCACCCGGTACGTCGGCGTTAATCTTTACGCCCGCGGTTTTTGCCTGAGAGAAACTGTGAATACCGTCGGCCAGAGCATGGCCGGAGAGCGCTGTCGCCAGAAAAGCGACCGCGAGAGAAACATTACGGGACATCTTACACTCCGTGTCAAAACGAGCCCGCAACGTAACGAATGTTGTTCCCGTATGCAATCAGTCAGATCAGGAAAGTTCCTGAAAGTTCGCGTGATTATTCCGCAACCAGCGGTTCGCCGCACTTTACGCAGCGGTAGGTGGCCTCGCCGCGCACCACACGGTTGTGACGGCGGACGGTAAGCTGGTGCTGCTGACACTGGCAGCGGTAGGGGAAGGTATTGCGGCGCACCGATTCCAGCTCGAACTGATGAGTGCGGCGGGCCGGAACCCCGAGCACCGCCTCCATCATCCATTTCCACTCTTTGCCGTGCGGCGCGACGCGGCCAAAGTGCTTCCACACCAGCAGGTGCGCCAGTTCGTGCGGGACGACTTCGTCGATAAACGCCTGCTGGTTTTCCATCATCAGTACCGGATTCAGGCGGATCTCGTAGGCTTCCAGCCAGGCGGTGCCTGCCGCAGTGCCACGCTGCTGATAGACCAGCTTCGGTTCAGGATAATTGCGGCCGAGCTTCAGGTTGGCCTGGGCGAGTTTTTCCCGCAGGCTGCGCATGACGGCTTGCTGAATGGCGATGGGGAGACGGGGAGCTTTCATAGGGGCAGAGCATAAAGCGGGAAGCGGGGAGGCGCAAGAGGCGCCTCCCGCAGGAGGATCAGTCGTGTGCGCCGATTTCGCGCAGAGGACGACCTTTCATCAGGTTACGTTCAATGTGTTCCAGTGAAACATGTTTGGTTTCAGGAACCAGCCAGATAGTGAGAACAATAAAGAACAGGTTCAGACCGGCGTAGACCCAGAAGGTATTGGCGTTACCCAGGGTATTGAGCATGGTCAGGAACGTTGCGCCGACGATCATGTTGGCAATCCAGTTGGTCGCGGTAGAGCAGGTGATGCCAAAATCACGCCCTTTCAGCGGCTGGATCTCAGAGCACAGCACCCAAATCAGCGGACCGGCGCTCATCGCAAACCCAATGATAAACATCAGCAGCATCGCCACGGCGAAGTACTGTGCCGTTGGAGAGTGAATGCCCATGTGCATCATGGTACCCAGCACGCCCATCCCGACGGCCATCACCAGGAAGCCCAGCGTCAGCGTGGGCTTACGTCCCCAGCGGTCCACCAGACCGATAGCGATAAAGGTCGCCAGCACGTTGGTCAGGCCGACGATCACGGTGCCCCACATCTGCTCGGTGGTGTTGGTGTAGCCCGCCAGTTCGAAGATTTTCGGCGCGTAATACATGATGACGTTCATCCCGGTGAACTGTTGCATGATCTGTAACAGCACACCGAGGAACACCGCGCGGCGGAAGTTGCTGTTCTCTTTGAACAGCGCCCAGCCGGACTGTTTGACCTTCAGGCTTTCGCGGATCTCTTCCAGCTCGTTTTTGGCTTCGGCGCTGGTATCACGCAGGCGTAAGAGCACGCGTTCGGCATCATGGAAGCGGCGTTTAGCGGCAAACCAGCGCGGACTGTCCGGCAGGAAGAAGACGCCAATCAGCAGCAGGACGGCAGGAATGATGATGACGCCCAGCATCCAGCGCCATGCGCCGCTGTAGCTGAATGCGGTATCCGAGAGATAAGCCCCCAGAATCCCGATGGTGATCATCAGCTGATACATGGAAATCATGCTGCCGCGGATTTTTTCCGGAGCGATCTCAGACAGGTACAGCGGGGCAGTATAAGACGCCACGCCCACTGCCAGACCGAGCAGCACGCGGGAGATGATCAGCACTTCAACGTTAGGCGCAGCCGCAGAGAACAGTGAGCCGGCAACGAACAGGATCGCGCCGATCATCAGGCTCTTTTTACGCCCGAGCTTAAAGGAGAGCCAGCCGCTGCCGACCGCGCCGACGGCGGCACCGAACATCATGGAGCTAACCACCCATTCCTGAGTGTGTGCGCTAATCTGGAACTCATCGGTGATGAAAGGTAATGCACCGGCAATTACGCCAATATCCAGGCCAAAGAGTAATCCTGCCAGAGCGGCGAGGAAGCAGACGAAGAACGTCATTGCCTTATTGGACGTACGCCCCTGTTTATTATTGTCAGGCATTATGCCCTCCAGTTGGGTTATCAGTTTTTACGATATTAAGAGTAGGTGAGCGGCTCATAAAAATATGTGAGTCAAATCACAACGGTGTAATCGGTTACACTGGTTTGCAACCGTAAAAATAATTAAAGCTTTGAAAATATAGAGGTAAATTAATTGATGTGCATCGCGTTTGCACAAATTTCAGACTTAACTGAAAGGGAATGTAACAGCAGAAGAAATGCGATCATGCAAAGAGAATATTCTGAAAGCGGGGTATAGAGAGTGAGGTGTAAACGGTTCCAAACATTGCCGGGTGGCGGCTGTGCCTTATCCGGCCTACAAAAACTCACGACCCGTAGGTCGGGTAAGGCATAGCCGCCACCCGACATAAAAAAGGCCAGCACAAAGGCTGGCCTGTTTAAGCTACTGGCAGTCGATTACTTCAGACCGGCAGCATCACGCAGCAGAGCGGCTTTGTCGGTTTTTTCCCATGGGAAATGTTCGCGACCAAAGTGACCGTACGCTGCGGTTTCCTGGTAGATTGGGTGCAGCAGATCCAGCATCTGAATCAGACCGTATGGACGCAGGTCGAAGAACTCACGCACCAGCAGGGTCAACTGTTCAGAAGGCACTTTTTCAGTACCGAAGGTTTCCACCATGATGGAGGTTGGCTCAGCCACGCCGATGGCGTAGGAAACCTGGATCTCACAGCGGTCAGCCAGACCGGCAGCAACGATGTTTTTCGCTACATAACGTGCAGCGTACGCCGCAGAACGGTCAACTTTAGACGGATCTTTACCGGAGAATGCGCCGCCGCCGTGACGTGCCATGCCGCCGTAGGTATCTACGATGATTTTACGACCGGTCAGACCGCAGTCACCCATTGGGCCGCCGATAACAAAGCGTCCGGTTGGGTTGATGAAGAATTTGGTCGCAGAGCTCAGCCATTCAGTTGGCAGAACCGGCTTGATGATCTCTTCCATCACCGCTTCTTGCAGGGATTTCTGGTCAATCTCTTCAGCATGCTGCGTGGAAAGAACCACTGCATCGATACCGACGATTTTCCCGTCGTCATACTGGAAGGTCACCTGGCTTTTCGCATCCGGACGCAGCCACGGCAGGGTGCCGTTTTTACGTACTTCAGCCTGACGCTGCACCAGGCGGTGGGCGTAGGTCACCGGCGCTGGCATCAGCACGTCGGTTTCGTTGGTTGCGTAGCCGAACATCAGGCCCTGGTCACCCGCGCCCTGTTCCAGCGGATCGGCACGGTCAACGCCCTGGTTGATGTCCGGAGACTGTTTGCCAATCGCGCTCAGTACGGCGCAGGAGTTGGCATCAAAGCCCATATCAGAATGTACATAGCCGATCTCACGCACCGTGTTACGGGTGATCTCTTCGATATCAACCCATGCGCTGGTGGTGATCTCACCGCCAACCAGAACCATGCCGGTTTTGACATAGGTTTCACACGCTACGCGCGCCTTTGGATCCTGCGCGAGGATCGCATCCAGCACCGCATCGGAGATTTGGTCAGCAATTTTATCAGGATGTCCTTCTGATACGGACTCGGACGTAAACAGGTGTTTTGCCATGTTTTATTTCACCTAAGAGGAATTTGGTTAGCTCAAGCTGCTGTGTGGAATAGCCATAGGAGATAATTCTACCAAGGCCTACAGGATTTTGACACTGGCAGTCTGAGTGTTAATCGGTATGGATGGATTAACATCTGGACGTCTATTTTAGGTCACTTCTTCACCCGATTTCCAGTTTTTTTTGACTCACCTCTCACTGCGTTGAAAACACGGCTGGAAATTTTTCCTGACGACGCTGGCAACCTGCGCATTTTTGTTTTGCTTTTTAGCGACCTTCTCGGTATAAAACGCGGCGCGCGGCTCATATAAAATAAGCGCTCGATGAACACATCGTGTCGCCACTTCCAGCCGGGTTAAGCAGTGAACTTTTAGCTTTGGCTTGTGGTCCGTTTCAGCAGAGGCGGCCGTGGAGGTGATACCAGATAATGAACCATTGTTTTCCGCTCATTCAGCGCAGCCGTTCTGGCGCGCATTTGATTCCCACCCGCACTTCTGGTCTAAACACCTGCCGATGTTATACCCATCTCGGTGCTTCTCAGGATTCCAGAGCCGGTCACGCTTTGTGAAAACTGAACAAGGGCGCTCTTGTTAATACAGGAGTTTTCTCGTGGTTTCGCCGAACCTTGTCATACAGAGTTCGGATACGTGTTTTACAATGATATGAATAAGAAACCGGTCGCACGGTCTGGATTTCAGCATACTCTGCTGGGAAATGGAGCCGTTAATGGGTTGTTATCGCCGTATAACGCTGCGATAGTAGTCAACTGTTTTACACTTAATACAAAGAGTTGAGGTTCGCTATGTCTGACGACATGTCTTCGCTTTCGCCTTCGTCAGCAGGCGAACAGGGTGTACTACGTTCTATGCAGGAGGTTGCGATGAGCTCCCAGGAAGCCAGCAAGATGCTGCGCACTTACAATATTGCCTGGTGGGGCAATAACTACTACGACGTTAACGAGCTGGGCCACATCAGTGTCTGCCCGGATCCGGACGTCCCGGAAGCGCGCGTGGATCTCGCTAAACTGGTGAAAACCCGTGAAGCGCAGGGTCAGCGCTTGCCTGCACTGTTCTGCTTCCCGCAGATCCTGCAACATCGCCTGCGTTCTATTAACGCCGCGTTCAAACGCGCGCGGGAATCGTATGGTTATAACGGCGACTATTTCCTCGTTTACCCGATCAAGGTCAACCAGCACCGTCGCGTGATTGAGTCCCTGATCCACTCCGGCGAGCCGCTGGGCCTGGAAGCAGGCTCTAAAGCGGAGCTGATGGCGGTTCTGGCGCACGCGGGCATGACCCGGTCGGTGATCGTCTGTAACGGCTATAAAGACCGCGAATACATTCGTCTGGCGCTGATTGGCGAGAAGATGGGCCACAAGGTCTATCTGGTGATCGAGAAGATGACCGAAATCGCGATCGTGCTGGAAGAGGCCGAGCGTCTGAACGTGATCCCACGCCTTGGCGTGCGTGCGCGACTGGCGTCGCAGGGTTCCGGTAAATGGCAGTCTTCCGGCGGTGAAAAATCCAAGTTCGGCCTCGCGGCGAACCAGGTGCTTCAGCTGGTGGAAATTCTGCGCGAGCGCGGTCGTCTGGACAGCATTCAGCTGCTGCACTTCCACCTCGGCTCGCAGATGGCCAATATTCGCGACATCGCCACTGGTGTGCGTGAATCCGCGCGTTTCTACGTTGAGCTGCATAAGCTCGGCGTGAATATTCAGTGCTTTGACGTGGGCGGCGGCCTGGGCGTGGACTACGAAGGGACCCGCTCGCAGTCTGACTGCTCGGTAAACTACGGCCTGAACGAATATGCCAACAACATCATCTGGGCGATTGGCGATGCCTGCGAAGAGCACGGCCTGCCGCACCCGACGGTGATCACCGAATCCGGCCGCGCGGTCACCGCGCACCATACGGTATTGGTCTCTAACATCATTGGCGTTGAGCGTAGCGAAATCACCGAAGCCACGCCTCCGGCAGACGATGCCCCACGTTCCCTGCAAAGCATGTGGGAAACCTGGCAGGAGATGCACGAGCCGGGCACGCGTCGTTCCCTGCGCGAATGGCTGCACGACAGCCAGATGGACCTGCACGATATTCACGTCGGCTACTCGTCAGGCACCTTCAGCCTGCAAGAGCGCGCGTGGGCGGAGCAGCTCTATCTGAATATGTGCCACGAAGTGCAGAAACAGCTCGACCCGAGCAACCGCGCGCACCGTCCAATTATCGACGAGTTGCAGGAGCGTATGGCGGACAAAATGTACGTCAACTTCTCCCTGTTCCAGTCGATGCCGGATGCCTGGGGTATCGACCAGCTGTTCCCGGTTCTGCCGCTGGAAGGGCTGAACCACGCCCCGGAACGCCGCGCCGTGCTGCTGGACATCACCTGTGACTCCGACGGCGCGATTGACCACTACGTCGACGGCGACGGTATCGCAACGACGATGCCAATGCCGGAGTACGATCCGGAGAACCCGCCAATGCTGGGCTTCTTTATGGTGGGTGCGTATCAGGAGATCCTCGGCAACATGCACAACCTGTTCGGTGATACCGAAGCGGTTGACGTGTTTGTCTTCCCTGACGGCAGCGTGGAGGTTGAGCTGTCCGATGAAGGGGACACCGTGGCGGACATGCTCGAATACGTTCAGCTCGATCCGAAAAAACTGCTCACCCAGTTCCGCGATCAGGTGAAAAACACCGGTCTGGACGATGCCTTGCAGCAGCAGTTCCTGGAAGAGTTTGAAGCGGGTCTGTACGGGTACACCTACCTGGAAGACGAGTAAGAAAACCTCCCTCTCCCTGTGGGAGAGGGGCGGGGTGAGGGCATCAGGCCGCTGTGCCGCCGATGCCCGGTGGCGCTGCGCTTACCGGGCCTACGAATGTAGGCCGGAGAAGGCGAAGCCGCCATCCGGCAGAATGCTATACTCACTTGAACCCGTATGAATTAACGGCGATAATTCGCCCCAATATGCGATTTACGAATCAATCCCTTCCTCGTCGGGTTTAACGACGCGGAGGGGATTTTTTTTCATCTGTTTTTAATGTATCGACTTTATAAGAGGTCAGGACATGAGCACTTTAGGTAATCAGTACGATAACTCTCTGGTATCTAACGCGTTTGGTTTTTTACGCCTTCCGATGAACTTTCAGCCGTACGACAGCGATGCGGACTGGGTGATCACCGGCGTACCGTTCGACATGGCAACGTCCGGTCGTGCGGGTGGACGTCATGGCCCGGCGGCGATCCGTCAGGTTTCCACCAACCTGGCCTGGGAGCACAACCGCTTCCCGTGGAACTTCGACATGCGCGAGCGCCTGAACGTGGTGGACTGCGGCGATCTGGTGTACGCCTTTGGCGATGCGCGTGAAATGAGCGAAAAATTGCAGGCGCACGCCGAGAAGCTGCTGGCGGCCGGTAAACGCATGCTCTCCTTCGGCGGTGACCACTTCGTGACCCTGCCGCTGCTGCGCGCCCACGCGAAGCACTTCGGCAAAATGGCGCTGGTACACTTCGATGCGCACACCGACACCTACGCGAACGGCTGTGAATTCGACCACGGCACCATGTTCTATACCGCGCCGAAAGAAGGCCTGATCGATCCGAACCACTCCGTGCAGATCGGCATCCGCACCGAGTTCGACAAAGACAACGGCTTCACCGTACTCGACGCGGGCCAGGTGAACGATCGCGGCGTGGACGATATTCTGGCTCAGGTTAAGCAGATCGTCGGCGACATGCCTGTCTATCTGACCTTCGACATTGACTGCCTTGATCCGGCATTCGCACCGGGTACCGGTACGCCGGTGATCGGCGGCCTGACATCAGACCGCGCCATCAAGCTGGTGCGCGGCCTGAAGGATCTGAACATCGTCGGGATGGACGTGGTGGAAGTAGCTCCGGCCTATGACCAGTCCGAGATCACCGCGCTGGCCGCGGCGACCCTGGCGCTGGAAATGCTCTACATCCAGGCGGCGAAAAAAGGCGAATAAGCCTTACGCGCTGATTGCTGCTGCGCGACGCATGCGCAGCAGCAACATTCCCCCGGCAAGCAGGGTGACAACCTGCGAGACGATCAGCACCGAAAAGCCTGAACTGACCGACCCCACCGATCTCATCACCATCCCCATCAGCAGCGGAATAAACGCCGCGCAGATATTGCCGATCCCATTGATAATGCCGTAAGCGCTGCCCACCGCTTCCCGCGCGGCGTGATGCTGGATCACCGCCGGAATAGCCGCCCCCTGAAGCCCCCAGAAGACGTTAGCCGAAAGCATAAACAGCGCCAGCCAGGCAGGCTGATGGCTGAGCATCAGCGCGACCACGGACAGCGCCGTCATCGCCCCGCCCACCACGAACAGCACCGGCGCCTGTTCCGGACGCATTTTGTCGAGCAGCACGCCGCCCAGAAACTTTGACCCCAGGCTGAGCAGGAAGGGGATCGCCGCAAGCCAGCCCGTGGCATGCAGCGAGAAGTGGTGCTCGTCACGCAGCCACGCGGGTAGCCAGGCGCTGCTCCCCCAGAGATAGCTCAGGGTGGCGATTTCAACCACCATGATCCAGCCCAGCAGCGGCGTCTGCCAGGCCAGCGTGAAGGTGTGGACAAACCCTGGTTTTTTCGCGGTCGGGAGCTTGCGCGGCGCGGGCAGAAAACGCCAGATTAAGCCGCCGCCGAGGAGAAGGTTGATTGCCGCCAGTGCATAAAACGATCCGGCCCAGCCCAGATGCGACATCAGCCAGGTCACCAGCGGAAAGCCCACGGCCAGCCCGAGCGAGACGCCCAGCGCGGTCGCGGCGTTGGGTTTGCCGATCTCTTGCGCGCTAAAGTTATCGCTGATAAAGCGCGTTTTCAGCGAAAATAGCGGACCCTCCGCGATCCCCAGAATCACGCGGGCGATGAGCATTCCCGTCAGCGAGCCAAGCAAAGGCGAAACCGCGCAAACCGCGGCCCAAACCGCAATGCTGCTTAATAATCCCTGCCGATAATGAAGTTTGCTTTCAATAACCGGTGTTAATAATAAAGCGGAAAAACCATAACCCAGCAGAAAGCAGGTCATGAGCAGACCCTGTAACATTCTGTTTTCATTTAACTGAAAATGTTCGGCAAATTCCGGGTTTAAAATCATTACCGAGATATTTACCCGATCGACGTAGGAAATAATAATGAGTAATAAAAGCGCAATCGTGCCTTGCCATCTTGCCGTCATCATGTCCGCCTTACGTTTTTTGTAACTTATATTTTTCATCAATGTGATTGTCACGGAACTAAAATGGTTCACCTGTGAAACTCTTTGTTTATTAAAGATAAATTAAAAATTCGTTTCACAGGTGAAACGCGATAGAGGTAACGTTCATTTATTTTTAGAGAGTAAAAAGAAAAGAAGTCAATCTGTTTTATTCAAAATAAGAGACCATTAAAAAAACCTATTTCTCACGCTGCAATAATGAAAATTTCATATCGCTGCATTTTTTCGTGATCCCTTGCACACTTAGTTAATTAATTGCCCATCGATTAACAAATTCGTCACATTGTCGCTTGACGAAACATTCATCGCTTTTATATTGACCGTATTAAATAAGAAACAGAGTTTCATATATGAAACAAAAGCCTGGAGGATCGTGATGAGCTGGATAGGCGTATGTGACGCAGAGCAAGTACAGGAAGATTTCCCTTTTAGCGGCAACGTCGACGGTAAAGAGATCGGCGTTTACCTGATCGACGGTGAATATTACGCGCTGGAGGACGTATGCCCGCACGCCTATGCCCTGCTGAGTCAGGGCTTCGTGGAAGACGGCAAGGTGGAATGCCCGCTGCACGAGGCGGTGTTCGACGTCAAAACCGGCCAGTGTCTGCACGGCCCCGGAGGACGCAACCTCAACCGATACCCGGTTCGGGTCTTTGAAAACCAGATTCAGATTACCTTCGTTGAGGAGACCGTGGCATGAGCGACACGCTGAACTACAACCCGGCGCTGCCGGAAAGCCGCCAGTTTACCCCGCCGGCAGAGGGCGGTAATGGCGCCATTCACAAGCCGGGTGATTACACCAACCTGATCTGGCAGACCCGCAGCCGCGAGCCGGAAAGCTGGGAAGTGAAGCTGATTGCGACGCTGGAAGATCTCTTCGAGCAGGGCGTTGAAACCTTGCCGGAGCTGGTAAGCGGGCTGAACGCGGTGCGTATGCACGACCAGCAGGGCGAGCCGTGGAGCGACGCCAGTTTCCAGGCATTCTTACAGGTTAACGGCTACTGAGGGCAACGTGATGACGACGACCGTACAACATTATCTGGATAAAGGTCTGCGCGGCCTCTGGTATCCGGTGCTGGCGAGCTGGGAAGTGCAGTCTGCGCCGGTGGGCATCACCCGCCTGGGCGAGCAGATTGTGGTCTGGCGCAATAAAGATGGCCAGGTGCAGGCGCTGGAGGACCGCTGCCCACATCGCGGTGCGCGCCTGTCGATGGGCTGGAACCTCGGGGACCGCATTGCCTGCTGGTATCACGGCGTAGAGGTGGCGGGCAACGGCGAGGTGAAAGACGTGCCCGCCGTGGATAAATGTCCGCTGGTCGGCCAGCAGTGCGTGCGCAGCTATAACGTACAGGAGGCGCACGGCGCCATCTTCCTCTGGTTTGGCGTCACCGCGGACCAGCAGCCGGACGAACTGACCTTCCCGGATGAACTCGCCGACACGGAAAACTTCAGCAACTTCCTCTGCACCGCCGCGTGGAAATGCAATTACCAGTACGCGCTGGAAAACGTGATGGACCCGATGCACGGCACCTATCTGCACTCCTCGTCGCACTCGATGGCAGAAGGGGATCGCAAGGCCGACATGGTGCTCCAGCCGACCAAAACCGGTTTTATTTTCGAGAAGAAAGGGCAGAGCGGCGTCAATTTTGACTGGGTGGAGCTGGGCAACAGCGGCACCTGCTGGATGCGCCTCTCCATTCCGTACAAGAAGCGCTTCGGACCGGGCGGCCACTTCTTTATCGTCGGCATGGTGGTGCCGGAAGATAACGACAACTGCCGCGTCTTCTTCTGGCGCATCCGCCGCGTACAGGGCTGGCAGCGCGATATGTGGCGCTTCATGTACCGCAACCGGCTGGAAAAACTGCACTGGGAAGTGCTGGAGCAGGACCGCGTGGTGCTGGAGAGCCTGGCGCCAAACGCGCGCGATCATGAATACCTGTATCAGCACGACGTTGGCCTCTCGCGCCTGCGCCGCATGATGCAAAAGGCCGCCAAAGAGCAGCTGGCGATGCGTGAAGCACAGCAGGGAGCCGCCTGATGAACGGGCTGCTGAGCGGAAAGCGCATCGTGGTGACCGGCGCCGCGCGCGGGCTGGGCTACCATTTTGCCCAGGCCTGCGCGGAGCAGGGCGCGGCGGTGGTGATGTGCGACATCCTCAAAGGCGAGCTGACCGAGAGTGCCCACCGGCTGCGCGAGCAGGGCTATGCGATCGAATCGCACGTTATCGATCTGGCCGATCAGCACTCCATCGACCAGGTGTTCAGCGCCATTGGCGAGCAGGGGCAGATTGACGGCCTGGTGAACAACGCGGCGATGGCGACGGGCGTCGGCGGCAAAAACATGCTTGATTACGATCCGGATCTCTGGGATCGGGTGATGAGCGTCAATGTCAAAGGCACCTGGCTGGTGACGCGCGCCGCCGTGCCGCTGCTGCGCGAAGGGGCAGGCATTGTGAACGTGGCGTCCGACACCGCGCTGTGGGGCGCGCCGCGCCTGATGGCCTACGTCGCCAGCAAGGGGGCCGTGATTGCCATGACCCGCTCAATGGCGCGCGAGCTGGGGGAAAAACGTATCCGTATCAACGCCATCGCACCGGGGTTAACCCGCGTCGAGGCGACGGAATATGTCCCCGCCGAACGGCATCAGCTCTACGAAAACGGACGCGCATTAACGGGCGCGCAGCAGCCGGAAGATGTCACCGGCAGCGTGGTCTGGCTGTTAAGCGATCTGGCGCGGTTTATCACCGGACAGCTGATCCCGGTCAACGGCGGTTTTGTCTTTAACTAAGGTAGGGCGATGATGGCAAACGATCAGGAAGTGAAGTATCTGGTGCCGGGGCTGGAGCGCGGTTTACAGCTGCTGTTGGCCTTTGGCGAGCAGCATCGCGATCTGACCTTTGCCGAACTGCACCGGCTGGTGGATATGCCGAAGGCCACCGCCTATCGCGTGGTACAGACGCTGGAGTACATGGGATTTCTGGAGCGCAACACGCGCACCAATACCTTTTCGCTGGGCATGAACGTGCTGCGTCTTGGCTTTGAGTACATCGCCTCGCTGGACGTGGCGCAGGTCGGCCAGCCGGTGATCGAGCAACTGCGCGACGTGAGCCAGTGCAGCAGCCATCTGGCGATCCGCGACGGGCGCGACATTATCTACATCGCCCGCGTCAGCGCCGCCGGGTCGCGCATCAACCAGGTCAGCATTGGTACCCGCCTGCCGGTGCACTGCACCTCGCTGGGCCGCATGCTGTTGACCGATATTTCCCGCGCTGATTTCGAACAGCTGTTCCCGCATGAGCGTCTGCCGGGCAACACGCCGGGGCAGCTTCACGACCGAGAAGCCCTGTGGCAGATGGTGCAGCAGGACAAAGCTCGCGGGTATGTCATCGGCGAATCCTTCTTCCGCCACGGCATCTCTTCCATCGTCTACCCGGTGTATGACCGAAGCGGCCGCGTGGCGGCGGTGGTCAGCATTCTGGTGCCGTCGGAGGAGATCCCGCAGAGCGACCGCGAGCGCCTGCAAAACGAGGTTCGCCTCGCGGCGGATAAAATTTCTGGCTTCTTAGGGTATTTGTCGCAGGCCAGTTAAATCAGTGAGTTAACGTCAGGCGCTTGACTGCGTCGGGCATGTTTTACGCCCAATCTGGGCCAGATGAGGCAACGAACGATGAGTGTAACCGGAATTGAAAAGCTGGAATTTGGTGTGGAAGACCTGTCGCACTGCGCCAAATTTATGCGTGATTTTGGCCTGACGGGCGATGCCAGCGGCCAGCGTTTCACCACCCTGAGCGGCGCGCGCGTGGAGCTTAACCCGATCGACAGCCCCGACCTGCCGCCCGCGTTTGAAGCGGGCAACACCCTGCGCCGCATGACCTGGGCGGTTGCCAGCCAGTCAGATCTGGATGCGCTGCGCCCGAAGCTGGCGCAACAGCCAGGTTTTCGTGAAGTGGGCGACGCGCTGGAGTGCCTGGACCCGAACGGCATGACGCTGCGCGTGCAGGTCAGCCAGCAGACCGACGTAGAGCTTAACGTCGAGCCAATAAACCAGTGGGGCGACGCCCGTCGTATCGACACCCCCAGCCCGGTTTACGATCGCGCCCAGCCGATCAACGTGGGGCATGTGGTGTTCTTCGTGGAAGAGCTGGCGGCAGTGGAGAAATTCTACCGCGAAGTGCTCGGCTTCCAGGTCTCGGACCGCTATATCAACCGCGCCGTGTTCCTGCGCTGCGGCGTGCGCGGCGGCCATCACAACCTGTTCCTGCTGCAACTTCCGAACCGCAAGCGCGGCCTTAACCACGTGGCCTTCACTGTGCGCGACATCCACGAGGTGATCGGCGGCGGTATCGCGATGAATAAACATGACTGGAGCACCTTTATCGGGCCGGGCCGTCATCCTGTGTCCTCGGCGTACTTCTGGTACGTCAACAGCCCGACCGGCGGGGCGTTTGAGTATTACACCAACGATGATTACCTGACGGAAAACTGGCAGCCGCGCGAGCTGGAGCATTCCCTGGTCTCCTTTACCGAGTGGGCGGTGGAAGGCGGGATTGACCACGACACGCGCCGTCAGCAGAAAAAGCCGGAGGCGGTATGACGTCGCGCATTGTCATTATCGGCGGCGGTCAGGCGGGCGGCTGGGCGGCGAAAACCCTGCGCGATGAGGGCTTCGACGGTGAAATTTGCGTGGTGGCAGAAGAGGAGTGGGATTTTTATGAGCGCCCGCCGCTGTCAAAAGCGTCTCTGCTGGAGCCGGACGCGGGGCTTCCGCGTCTGTTTAGCGACGAGGCGCAGCAGGCCCTGAACCTGACCTGGTACCGGCCGCTGCGCGCTGAAGCGGTCGATCGCGATGAGAAAAAAGTCGTTCTTAGCAACGGCGAGCAGCTTAGTTACAACATCCTTTTAATCGCTACCGGCGGTCGGGCGCGCCTGCCTTCGCAGGCGTGGGCCAGCCATCCGCAGGTCTATACCCTGCGCCACTGGCAGGACGCGCAGCGCCTGAAAAGTCGTCTGGCGGAAAGTAAAAAACTGGCGATCGTCGGCGGCGGCTGGATCGGCCTTGAGATTGCTGCCTCGGCGCGGAAAAGCGGCGTGGCGGTCACCCTGTTCGAGCAGCAGCCAGCGCTCTGCATGCGCTCGGTGAGCGGCGAGGTATCGCAGCGCTTAGAGGCCCTTCACCGCGAGCAGGGCGTGGATATCCGTACCGGCTGCGGTGCGCTGGAGCTGGAGGACGACGGCGGCCTGCCGGTCATCCACTGCGACGGCCAGCGTGAAACCTTTGATGCGGTGGTGGTCGGGATCGGCGTCGATCTCAATCTGGAACTGGCGCGCGATGCGGGGCTGAAAACCGGGCGCGGGATCGTGGTGGATGCCCAGGGGCGCACCTCGGATCCGTTCATCTTTGCCGCAGGCGATGTCGCCCAGCACCATCACTACGGCCTGTGCATCCAGTCCTGGGCCTTCGCCCAGAATCAGGCGGTGGCGACGGCGAAAGCGATGCTCAACCCCGATGCGCCAGGCTACGACGATGCGCCGTGGCTGTGGTCGGATCAATACCAGCACAACATTCAGATCCTCGGCATTCCGCAGCCAGCGAGTAAAACGATAGTGCGTGAAGAGGCGCTGTACTTCTCGCTGGATGAAAATGGACGGCTGACGCAGCTGGTGGCGTTCGACGATGCGCGTACCGTCAAGCTGGCGAAGCGCTGGATGGCGGCGGGGCGGGATCTGTCCGACGTGCCGCTCGCCGACCCGACCTTTTCACTGATGTCACTGCGATAGCTAACCCGCACCCGTAGGGGGAGAGATGACCACACTAGAGACTAACACCGCGCCGGTTGAGGCGAGCGGTGAGGGGACCCGCACGCCCGAAAAAGCGGTGCGCTGGGCCATCCCGCTGTCGCTGCTGGCCTGCGTGCTGCTGGCGTTTTTCGACAAAATCAGCATCGCGGCGCTCTTTTCGGATACCCATTTCCAGCAGGCGATGGGCATTGATTTCGACACCACGCGCCTCGGCATTTTGATGAGCGCTTTCCTGCTGAGCTATGGCTTCTCATCGGTGTTTTTAAGCGGTTTAGGCGACAAAATCGCGCCGCTGCGCCTGCTCACCGGGATGATGGCGGTGTGGTGCGTGCTGATGGTGGCGATGGGCTTTACCCATAACTACACGCTGATGATCGTCCTGCGTATTCTGCTGGGCGTGGCGGAAGGACCGCTGTTCCCGCTGGCCTTCGCCATTGTGCGTCACAACTTCCCGCAGCATTTGCAGGCGCGCGCCACCATGCTGTGGCTGCTGGGCACCCCGGTGGGCGCGGCGATTGGTTTCCCGCTTTCCCTCTGGCTGCTGAACACCTTCGGCTGGCAGAGCACTTTCTTTGTGATGGCCATGCTTACCGTGCCGGTGCTTATCTTTGTGCGCATTGGTCTGCGCGGGATCCGCCTGGAGGCAAAACCCGGCACCTCGCAGGCGTCCCGGGACGAGCGGCGCGCGGCGCGGCGCGAGCTGTTTGTCAGCCCGCACTTCTGGATCATCTGCATCTTTAACATCGCTTTCCTGACCTACCTGTGGGGCATCAACGGCTGGCTGCCGGGCTACCTGATCAAAGGCAAAGGCATTCATCTGGAGCATGCAGGCTGGCTGTCGTCGATGCCGTTCATCGCCATGCTGGCGGGGGAAGTGATTGGCGCGTGGCTCTCGGACAGGGTCGATAAGCGCGCGGCGGCCTGCTTTATCTCGATGGCGGGGGCGGCAGTGGGGCTGGCGGCGGTGATGCACCTCGATACCCCGCTCGCCATCATTGCGGCGATGAGCTTCAGCACCTTCATGTGGGGCACCGGCGCACCCAACATTTTCGCCCTGCTGGCGAAGGCCACCCATCCCCGGGTGAGCGCCACGGCGGGCGGTATCTTCAACGGGCTGGGAAACTTTGCGGGCGCGCTGTCGCCGGCGGTGATGGGCGCGCTTATCGCCTTCACCCACAGCATGGATTCCGGGCTGATTTTTCTGGCGGTGATGGCGGCGGTGGGCTGCGTCCTGTTACTGCCGCTGCTGAGACGTTACTGAGGAGAGTGTCATGACTGATTCAACCGTAACCAAGACATCTGGCATCAAGCCTGACCACCTGACGATGGAAGAGTGGGTCGAGTCGCGCATCGCGCGCTTCGAAGGCCGTAAATACGACTGGAACGCGCTGAAGTTCCAGGCCGATTTTGACCCGAAATACCGCCGGGCGCAGATGCGCTACATCGGCACCGGCGCAACCGGCGTGGCGAACGACACCAATACCGTACAGGCGGACCATTTCACCTTCTCCACCATGGTGCTGCCGTCGAAGTGCGAGGGGCCGCTGCACCTGCACGACGACGTGGAAGAGGTGTTCTTCATGCTTAAAGGGCAGATCACGCTGATGATCCAGGACGGCGACAACTACACCGAAACCGTGCTGCGCGAGCGTGACCTGATCTCCGTTCCGCCAGGCATCTATCGCGGCCTGTTTAACCACGGCGAAGAAGAAGCGCTGATGTGCGTCATGCTGGGGACCAACAAGCCGGAAATCCCAACCTATCCGTCCTACCATCCGCTTTCAAAAGTGAAGCGGAACTAAGGGGGGCATGATGACGGGTTTTCGTGAACAGGGAAGCGGCATTCCGCTGATGCTGCTGCACGGGATCAGCTCCGGCGCCGCCTCCTGGCACAAGCAGATGGCGCTGAACGGTTTTCGCGTACTGGCGTGGGACATGCCCGGTTACGGCGAAAGCCCGATGCTGGCCGTAGCGCGGGCGAACGCGGGGGATTACGCCGACGCGCTGGCGGCCATGCTGGATCGCGCCGGTGTCTGGCAGACAGTGCTGGTCGGCCATTCCCTGGGGGCGCTGGTGGCCAGCGCCTTTGCCGCGAAGTTCCCTGAGCGCGTCATCCATCTGGTGCTGGCCGACGCCGCGCAGGGGTACGGCAATGCCGCGCCGGAGCAGCGGGAGCAGGTCTGGCGTAACCGCGAGCAGCAGATGGCGCTGGGGGGCGACATCCTCGCCCAGACCCGCGCCGCGAAGCTGCTGCGCCCCGGCGCGCGCGCGGAAGATATCGCCACCGTCGCGGCGGGCATGCGGGCGCTGCGCCCGGAAGGCTATCTCGCTGCCGCGTGGATGCTGGCACATGACGACATTCACGGCTGGCTTAAACGCTACTCCGGCACGTTTGAAGTCTGGTGCGGCGAGCAGGATGCCATCACCCAGCCGGAACTGGTTCAGGGTCTGGCGCTGCGCTACGGCATGCCGTTTATCGCCATTCCGCTGGCCGGGCACGCCAGCTATCTCGATAACGACGCGTTTTTCAACCAACAGCTTTTACGCATTAACGAAGAGGTGCGCGATGAATGCACAAATTGACGGGCGCGTAGCGGTCGTTACCGGCGGTTCTTCCGGCATTGGCTTTGAAACGCTGCGCCTGCTGCTGGGTGAAGGGGCGAAAGTCGCCTTCTGCGGCCGTGACGCGGACCGGCTCGCCAGCGCCCATGCGACGCTGCAAAACGAATTTCCTCACGGGGAGATTTTCGCTTACCGCTGCGACGTGCTGAATGCAGACGAAGTACAGGCCTTCGCGGATGCGGTGCAGGCGCGCTTTGGCGCGGCGGATATGCTGATCAACAACGCCGGGCAGGGCTACGTGGCGCACTTCCATGACACCCCGCGCGCGGCGTGGCTGCACGAAGCCGAACTCAAACTGTTCGGGGTGATTAACCCGGTGCAGGCGTTTCAGCCTCTGCTGGAGCAGTCCGACATCGCCTCTGTTACCTGCGTCAACTCCCTGCTGGCGCTACAGCCGGAGGAGCACATGATCGCCACCTCCGCCGCTCGTGCCGCGCTGCTGAACATGACGCTGACGCTCTCGAAAGAGCTGGTGGGCAAAGGTATTCGCGTCAATTCCATTCTGCTCGGCATGGTGGAATCCGGCCAGTGGCAGCGCCGCTATGAAAACCGGGCGGACAAAAGCCAGAGCTGGCCGGAATGGACGGCGGATATCGCGCGCAAGCGCGGCATTCCGATGGCGCGCCTCGGCAAGCCGCAGGAGCCCGCGCAGGCGCTGCTGTTCCTCGCTTCGCCGCTGGCCTCGTTTACCACCGGCGCGGCGCTGGACGTTTCCGGCGGCTTCTGCCGCCATCTGTAAGGACACATCATGAAAAAGGTAATGTTGATTGGTTTTGGCGCCATGGCGCAGGCGGTGATTGAGCGCCTGCCCGCCGGCGTGGCTATCGGCTGGATCGTGGCGCGCGCGTCTCACCATGCCGCCATTCACGACCAGTTTGGCAATGCGGTCGAGGCGCTGACGTCGCCGATGGCGTGCGCACAAACGCCGGATCTGGTGCTGGAATGCGCCAGCCAGCAGGCGGTGGCCCAGTACGGGGAAGAGATCCTGCGTCGCGGCTGGCATCTGGCCGTCATTTCCACCGGCGCGCTGGCGGACAGCGCGCTGGAGCAGCGTCTGCTCGCTGCGAGCGGAAAACTGACCCTGCTTTCCGGTGCGGTGGCCGGTATCGACGGGCTGGCGGCGGCGAAAGAGGGCGGCCTTGAGCGCGTCACCTATCAGTCGCGCAAAAGCCCGGCCAGCTGGCGCGGCAGCTATGCCGAGCAGCTTATCGATCTGAATACGGTGTCAGAGGCAAAGGTTTTCTTCGAGGGCAGCGCCCGAGAGGCGGCGCGCCTGTTCCCGGCGAACGCCAACGTGGCGGCGACCGTGGCGCTCGGCGGCGTCGGGATGGACGACACCCGCGTGCAGCTGATGGTTGACCCGGCAACGAAACGCAATACCCACACGCTCCACGTGGAAGGATTGTTCGGCGAGTTCCATCTGGAGCTGAGCGGACAGCCGCTGGCTTCTAATCCTAAAACCTCCACCCTGGCGGCACTGAGCGCGGTGCGCGCCTGCCGCGAGCTGGCCCTGAGCTGAGGAGTGACGATGGACGATCTGAAGATTTTTATCGGCGGCCAGTGGCGACACGGCGGCGGCAACCCGATGCAGAGCCACTTTCCGGCAGATGGGTCGATCAACGCGACGCTGAATGCCGCCAGTCTGGATGACCTGGAAGAGGCGGTAGACGCCGGAGAACGCGCCTGGCGCGATCCCGCATGGCGTAACAGCCTGCCGCACATGCGCGCGAAGATCCTGCATAAGGTTGCCGATCTCATTGAATCCCGCGTCGACGCGCTGGCGCAGATGCAGAGCCGCGATAACGGCAAGCCGCTGGCGGAAGCGCGCGGGCTGGTGATGAGCGCGGCGGGAACGGCGCGCTACTTTGCCGCTGCCTGCGAGCTGCTGGAAGGGGAACTGCCCACGCCGCGCCAGCCGGATCTGCTGACGCTGAGCCGCTACGAGCCCCTTGGCGTGGTGGCGGCCATCACGCCGTGGAACTCGCCGATTGCCAGCGAAATGCAGAAGGTCGCACCGGCGATTGCCGCCGGGAACGCGGTGATCCTCAAGCCCGCCGAAGCCACGCCGCTGATGGCGCTGGAGCTGGCGCGGATTTTTGAACAGGCCGGGCTGCCCGCCGGGCTGCTGAGCGTCCTGCCGGGCAAAGGTTCGGTAATTGGCGATGCGCTGGCGCGTCATCCTCGCGTGCGCAAAATTTCCTTTACCGGCGGAACCACCACGGGCCGTCATCTGGCGCACGTGGCGGCGGAAAAACTGATCCCGGCCTCGCTGGAGCTGGGCGGCAAATCGCCGACCATCGTGCTGGAGGATGCCGATATCGAACAGGCCGCGCGCGGGATCTGCTACGGCATTTTCAGCTCGGCGGGGCAGGCGTGTATCGCCGGGTCGCGGCTGTTTATCCACGAGAGTATTTACGCCCCGCTGATGTCGAGGCTGCTGGAATTAACTCGCGGGCTGCGCGTCGGACATCCATTTACCGACGGCGTGCATGTCGGGCCGCTGATCGGCGAAAAACATCGCCAGAGCGTGATCCAGTACGTCGAACTGGCGAAGCGTGAAGGGGGGCGGGTGCTGTGCGGCGGTGAGATACCCGCCGATCCCGCTCTGGCAAACGGCAGCTTTTTCCAGCCCACGATTATTGAAGGGTTGAGCAACAGCGCCCGCGCCTGTCAGGAAGAGATCTTCGGCCCGGTGCTGGTGGCGATGCCGTTTGCCGATGAAGCCACGCTTATCCGCGAGGCGAACGACTCGGTTTACGGCCTGGCGGCGGGGATCTGGACGCGCGATACCGGACGCGCCCTGCGTCTCAGCGAGCAGCTGGAGGCAGGCACGGTGTGGATCAACACCTACAAGGTTTTTGCGATTTCGACCCCGTTCGGGGGCTTTAAAGAGAGCGGTCTGGGTCGCGAGAAGGGTATTCAGGGGCTGAAAGCCTGGATGCAACAAAAGAGCATTTATCTGGCGACGGGTAACAGCGTCAACCACTGGTGCGACTGAGAAAGGGTGAGCAATGAGCGAAATGATAACCGTCGGCGACGCCATCGCCAGAACGCTGGAGCAGTATCAGGTTGAGGCCATCTACGGCGTCATCTCCATTCACAACCTGCCGATCGCGGATGCGGTTGGGCAGCGGGGCAATATCCGCTTTGTGCCCGCGCGCGGTGAAGCCGGTTCCGTCACCATGGCCGATGCCCACGGGCGCTTTTCCGGCCTCGGCGTGGCGCTGACCAGCACCGGCGCGGGGGCGGGTAATGCGGTAGGCGCGCTGGTGGAAGCCATGAATGCCTGCACGCCGCTGCTGCATTTAACCGGGCAGGTTGAAAAAGCCTGGCTGGACGCCGACACCGGGTTTATCCATGAAACCCGTGACCAACTGACCTTCCTGAAGGCCAGCTCAAAACGGGCGTACCGCATCAGCAATGCGAATCAGGCGATAGCCATTCTGCATAAAGCCATCCAGGACGCGCAGACCCCGCCGTGTGGACCGGTCTCGGTGGAAATCCCGATTGATATTCAGGGCGCCAAAATTCCGCTGTCGCTGGTAACCGCTCCGACCAAACCGGTATCGGCTCCTGCCGTGGATACCGGAATGGTTGACGTGCTGTGGGCGCAGCTCAAACAGGCCAAACAGCCGCTGCTGTGGCTGGGGGGCGGGGCGCTGGGCAGCGCTGAGGCGGTGAAAACGCTGGCGGATGCGGGCATCACCGTGATTTCCAGCACCCACGCGCGCGGCGTGCTGCCGGACAGTCACCGCGCCAGCCTTCGCGCGTTCCACAACTCGCCGTCGGTTGAGGCGCTGATTGCGCAGTGTGATTTTACGCTGGTGGCCGGTTCTCGCCTGCGCAGCAACGAAACCCGATCCTGGACGCTTGAGCTGCCTTCCCCGCGGGTGCAGATCGATATCGACCCGGCGGCAGCAAGCCGTAACTATCTGATGGATAACACGCTGGGAGCCGATTGTTCAGCGGTGCTTGGCGCGCTGGCTGAAAAAGTGCAGGGCCGCGAGTGGGGCAACGCCCAGTGGGATATGCAGGTGCAGCAGGCGGTCGGGCAAGCTGAGCAGGGGCTGCGCGAGCAGTGCGGCGCCTATGCGAAGCTTAACGACGCCATAGAGAAAGCCCTGCCGAAAGACGGCCTGCTGGTGCGCGATATCACCGTGTCCGGCAGCCTGTGGGGTAGCCGCCTGTTCAGGGCTAACGGTCCGCTGATGAACATTCACTCCCTCGCCGGGGCGATTGGTATGGGGCTGCCGATGGCTATCGGCACCGCGATTGCCAACCCGCAGCGCAAAGTGGTGGGGCTGGTGGGCGACGGCGGCCTGAGCCTCAATTTAGGCGAGCTGGCGACGCTGGCGCAGGAGAAAGCCAACGTGACGCTGCTGGTCATGAACGACGGGGGGTACGGGGTGATGCGCGGTATTCAGGATAAATATTTTGGCGGGCGTCAGTATTATAACGCGCTGCATACGCCGGACTTTACCCTGCTGGCGCAGGCGATTGGCCTACAGGCCTGGAGCGTTGAGCGGGCTGAGGATTTTGACGCGGTGATGACGGAAGCGCTGGCGATGCCGGGACCGTCGGTGGTGGAAGTGCGGATGGGGCAGATTGGCGCCCTTAAGTTTGCCGGGCCGCCACAGAAAACGCTGTACTGATTGAGCCTTGTTGCCCGGTAGCGCGGCGCGCACCGGGCCAGAGTTTTATTTAATTCCGTCTGCCGCCATACGGTCGCGAATATGCTGTGCACGCTCTTCCGAAGCCGGGTGATCGTCAAACATGGAGCTTTGACGGCCCTCCTCCAGTTTCGCCAGTTTTTCGAAGCTGGTAGCTAAACCCGATGGATTGATGCCGCGTTTGCGCAACAGATCGTAAGAGTAGTCATCCGCTTCCGACTCCTGACGCTGGGAGAACTGCGAGTTCACCAGTTTTTCGCCCACGTCGCCCAGCTGCGACTGGGACAGGCTGCCGACGATGCCGCCCGCAGAGGCCGCCGCTGCGCGCACGGCATTGGTGCCCAGCGCAACCTGCATCCCTTTCTTCACGTGACCCAGTGCAACGTGACCCATTTCATGGCCGATCACCGCTTCCACTTCGTTGTCGGTCATCATGTCCATCAGGCCGCTGTAAACGCGGATACAGCCGTTCGCCATCGCAAAGGCGTTGACGTCTTTCGCCATATACACCTTGTAGTTCACCGGCTGACCGTTAATGTTGTCGCCCAGCGCGGAAGCAATCTTGTTCAGACGCTGCGTGTAGGTGCTGTTTGCCGGGGCAAGCGTAGCTTTTCCATCCATATCCTTACAGGCCTCGTCGCTCAGCGCTTTCACTTGGGCATCGCTCAATGAGTAAGCCTGAAAAGCTTCTGCGCCTGAGGTCATCAGGCCGTTAGAATCCATATTCTGACAGCCGCTTAGCAGGAGCGTTGTTCCCACAGCCAGCCCGATTGCACGCATTTTCATGATGTTGCTTCCGTACTCGTTAATCTGAATTAATTCCGAAAAATGCACCGTCAACGAAGCCGGTGTCGGGCTAAGTATAAGGAATATCTACAGGGGCGGGCGAGCAGATTGCGCAACATGCGAGCATGATCCAGAGATTTCTTAAGCTGCAAAAGAATGGTCCATGTACATGCCCTGCGGCTTGGGTTACATTGTTGGCACTTTTTTCCGGCGTAGCCCAAAACGCGCTGTCGTCAAGGGCATGGCCTTTAACAGTCCGATCTGGAGTTAAAATGTCCTCACGTAAAGAGCTTGCTAATGCTATTCGTGCGCTGAGCATGGACGCAGTACAGAAAGCCAAATCCGGCCACCCGGGCGCCCCTATGGGCATGGCTGACATCGCCGAAGTCCTGTGGCGTGATTTCCTTAACCACAACCCGCAGAACCCGGCATGGGCAGACCGCGACCGTTTCGTGCTGTCTAACGGCCACGGCTCTATGCTGATCTACAGCCTGCTGCACCTCACTGGCTACGATCTGCCAATCGAAGAGCTGAAAAACTTCCGTCAGCTGCACTCCAAAACTCCAGGTCACCCGGAAGTGGGCTACACCGCTGGCGTTGAAACCACTACCGGTCCGCTGGGTCAGGGCATCGCTAACGCTGTAGGGATGGCGATTGCAGAGAAGACCCTGGCGGCGCAGTTCAACCGTCCTGGCCACGACATCGTTGACCACTTCACCTACGCCTTCCTGGGCGACGGCTGCATGATGGAAGGCATTTCTCACGAAGTGTGCTCCCTGGCAGGCACCCTGAAGCTGAGTAAACTGGTTGCGTTCTACGACGACAACGGCATCTCCATCGACGGTCATGTTGAAGGCTGGTTCACTGACGACACCGCCGCACGTTTCGAAGCCTACGGCTGGCACGTTGTGCGCGGCGTTGATGGCCACGATGCTGACTCGATTAAACGTGCCGTAGAAGAAGCGCGCGCCGTGACCGACAAACCGTCCCTGCTGATGTGCAAAACCATCATCGGCTTCGGTTCTCCGAACAAAGCGGGCACTCACGACTCCCACGGCGCACCGCTGGGCGACGCGGAAATTGCACTGACCCGTGAAGCACTTGGCTGGAAACACCCTGCCTTTGAAATCCCGTCTGAAATCTACGCTCAGTGGGATGCGAAAGAAGTGGGTCAGGCGAAAGAAGCGGCCTGGAACGAGAAGTTCGCGGCATACGCGAAAGCCTTCCCACAGGAAGCGGCTGAATTCACCCGTCGTATGAAAGGTGACATGCCGTCTGACTTCGACGCGAAAGCGAACGAGTTCATCGCGAAGTTGCAGGCGAACCCAGCCAAGATCGCCAGCCGTAAAGCATCTCAGAATGCGATCGAAGCGTTTGGCCCTCTGCTTCCAGAATTCCTCGGTGGCTCCGCTGACCTGGCGCCATCTAACCTGACCCTGTGGTCCGGATCTAAGCCAATCAACGAAGATACTGCCGGTAACTACATCCATTACGGTGTACGTGAGTTCGGTATGACCGCGATTGCCAACGGTATCGCTCTGCACGGTGGTTTCCTGCCGTACACCTCTACCTTCCTGATGTTTGTGGAATATGCACGTAACGCCGTGCGTATGGCTGCACTGATGAAACAGCGTCAGGTGATGGTCTACACCCACGACTCCATTGGTCTGGGCGAAGATGGTCCAACTCACCAGCCGGTAGAGCAGGTGGCTTCCCTGCGCGTGACCCCGAACATGAGCACATGGCGTCCATGTGACCAGGTTGAATCTGCGGTGGCGTGGAAATACGGCGTTGAGCGTCAGGATGGCCCGACCGCGCTGATCCTCTCCCGTCAAAACCTGGCGCAGCAGGAGCGTACCCCAGAGCAGCTGGCAAACATCGCGCGCGGTGGTTACGTGCTGAAAGATTGCGCAGGCCAGCCTGAGCTGATCTTCATCGCGACCGGTTCTGAAGTTGAACTGGCCGTTGCCGCATGGGAAAAACTGACTGCTGAAGGCGTGAAAGCGCGTGTGGTTTCTATGCCATCCACCGATGCGTTCGACAAGCAGGACGCCGCGTACCGCGAATCCGTACTGCCTAAAGCGGTCTCCGCTCGCGTGGCAGTGGAAGCGGGTATCGCTGACTACTGGTTCAAATACGTAGGCCTGAACGGCGCTATCGTCGGTATGACCACGTTCGGTGAGTCTGCGCCAGCTGAACAGCTGTTTGAAGAGTTTGGCTTCACCGTTGAGAACGTTGTCGCTAAGGCGAAAGAACTGCTGTAACTCTCCCAGTGAGGCAAAACGGGTCGCTCAGGCGGCCCGTTTTTATTTCGATTGTATTTTTTTTGTGTTAACAACATATATTTGGTGATTCCCATCACAAATACGTAAAGTCACAACATGTGTAATTTGCAATGGATATCACATATATAGGCTTGCTTTTTTATTTTTCGTTTTTAACGATCTGTTTTTATTCATTTTATTAAAGTGCGCTCTGACACGCTCGCTATTTTCTTCCCGTTTGATTTCATTTTACCGCAGGCGTATTTTGTTTTTAGCGATACGTTGTACCCTAAAAATAAAATAAGGATGATATATGCGGTTAATTGATTATTTCCCTGAATCCTCAATATCAATAAAATCCGCAGCAAAGGACTGGCAGGAAGCCATTGATTTTTCCATGTCGTCTTTGCTGCAAAATCATTATATTAACGCTGATTATATTGAAGCAATTAAAACCTCGACGCTCACTAATGGTCCTTATTACATTCTCGCTCCGGGTGTAGCGATGCCTCATGCCCGTCCGGAATGCGGTGCCTTAAAAACAGGTATGTCATTAACGCTTCTTAAACAGGAAGTGCAGTTTGCCGACGACGATGAGCCCGTAAAATTACTCATTGGGTTATCGGCGGCGGATGCGGATTCACATATCGGCGCTATCCAGGCATTAAGCGAATTATTATGTGAAGAAGATAAACTGTCGGCGTTGTTAACCGCTAAGTCAGAAAAGCAGTTGGCGGATATTATCGCTCACGCATAATTATTCTCTCCTTTACAGGATATTATTATGGAACACAAGTCTGCTCGTGCAAAGGTCCAGGCTTTTGGGGGCTTTTTGACTGCAATGGTCATCCCGAATATTGGTGCATTTATTGCCTGGGGATTTATTACCGCTTTATTTATTCCAACCGGCTGGATGCCTAATGAGCATTTCGCCAAAATTGTCGGTCCGATGATCACCTATTTATTGCCGGTGATGATTGGCTCTACCGGTGGACACCTGGTTGGCGGCAAACGTGGGGCGGTGATGGGGGGGATCGGCACTATCGGCGTGATTATCGGCGCGGATATTCCTATGTTCCTCGGCTCAATGATCATGGGGCCTCTCGGCGGTCTGGTGATTAAGCACATCGATCGGCTGCTGGATAAACGCATTCCCGCTGGTTTTGAGATGGTCATCAACAACTTCTCGCTGGGTATTGCGGGCATGCTCCTCTGCCTGCTGGGATTTGAAGTGATCGGTCCTGCGGTGTCGATTGCCAATAACTTTATTAAAGAATGTATTGAATCCCTGGTACATGCGGGCTACCTGCCGCTGCTGTCGTTGATTAACGAACCGGCAAAAATCCTGTTTTTAAATAACGCTATCGATCAGGGTGTTTATTATCCGCTGGGGATGCAGCAGGCTTCCGAGACGGGTAAATCCATCTTCTTTATGGTGGCCTCCAACCCCGGGCCGGGTTTAGGTCTGCTGCTGGCTTTTGCTTTTTTCGGCAAAGGAATGGCGAAGAAGTCAGCCCCCGGCGCGATGATTATCCACTTCCTGGGCGGCATTCATGAGCTCTATTTCCCTTACGTACTGATGAAACCGCTGACGCTGATTGCGATGATTGCTGGCGGCATGAGCGGGACGTGGGTGTTTAACCTGTTAGGCGGTGGTCTGGTGGCTGGCCCAAGTCCGGGGTCGATTTTCGCCTACCTCGCGTTAACGCCTAAAGGCGCATTCCTCGCCACGATTGCTGGCGTAACGGCAGGCACGCTGGTCACCTTTGCGGTCGCCTCTTTTATCCTGAAGATGGATAAAAATAGCGAAGCTGAAACGGAAGATACTTTCAATGATTCTGCCAACGCCGTTAAAGCCATGAAGCAGGAAGGCAAGTTTTCTTACCAGGATGTTAAGCATATCGCTTTTGTCTGCGATGCCGGAATGGGCTCCAGCGCTATGGGCGCGACGACATTCCGGAAGCGCCTGGAAAAAGCCGGACAAATTATCGAAGTAAAACATTATGCCATCGAAAATGTACCTGACGACGCGGACATTATTGTTACCCATGCCAGCCTGGAGGGGCGCGCTAAACGGGTCAGTGACAAACCGTTAGTGTTGATAAAAAACTATCTCGGCGATCCGAAGCTTGACGAATTATTTAAGCATCTAACGGCGAATTAATCTATCTGGTTCCTGGAGTCATTATGAAAACGAAAGTGGCTGCCATTTATGGCAAGCAGGATGTTCGTATCCGCGAATTCGAACTGCCCGAAATAAGCGACAATGAACTGCTGGTGAGCGTAATTTCCGACAGCGTTTGTTTATCCACCTGGAAGGCAGCCAAATTAGGCAGTGAACATAAACGTGTGCCGGACGATCTGGAAAATCATCCGGTCATCACCGGACATGAATGCGCCGGGGTGATTGTTGAGGTCGGGAAAAATCTGACCGAAAAATATAAAAAAGGTCAGCGATTTGTTTTACAACCGGCAATGGGATTACCGACCGGTTATTCTGCTGGCTACAGCTATGAATATTTTGGCGGCAATGCGACGTATATGATTATTCCAGAAGTTGCGATTAATCTGGGCTGCGTTTTACCTTATCACGGCTCCTATTTTGCGGCGGCTTCGCTGGCGGAACCCATGTGCTGCATTATCGGCGCGTATAACGCCAATTATCATACGACGCAATATGTCTATGAGCACCGGATGGGTGTGAAACCGGGAGGTAATATTGCGCTTCTGGCCTGCGCCGGGCCGATGGGAATTGGCGCTATTGATTATGCGATTAACGGCGGGATTCAGCCGTCGCGCGTTGTGGTGGTGGATATCGATGAGGCTCGTCTTGCGCAGGCGGAAAAACTCCTGCCGGTTGAGCTGGCGGCACAAAAGAGTATTGAGCTTATCTATGTCAATACCTCTGAACTGGAGAACCCGGCCGCTACGTTACGCGCATTAACTGACAATGTCGGCTTTGACGACGTGTTTGTCTATGCCGCGGTTCCGGCGGTCATTGAACTGGCAGACGATCTTCTCGCCGAGGACGGGTGCCTGAATTTCTTCGCCGGACCAACGGACAGCAATTTCAAGGTGCCGTTTAATTTTTACAACGTCCATTACAACAGTACCCACGTGGTGGGCACCTCCGGCGGCTCGACGGAGGACATGAAAGAGGCGATTGCGCTGAGTGCGACGGGCCAGCTTCAGCCGTCGTTTATGGTGACCCACATCGGCGGCCTTGATGCGGTGCCGCATACGGTACTCAACCTGCCGGACATTCCTGGAGGCAAGAAGCTTATCTATAACGGTGTCACCATGCCGTTAACGGCCATTGCCGATTTTGCCGAAAAGGGTAAAACCGATCCGCTTTTCCGGGAGCTGGCAAGGCTTGTGGAAGAGACTCACGGCATCTGGAATGAAAAAGCAGAGCGCTATTTGCTGGCGAAGTTTGGGGTGGATATTGGGGAGGCGGCAGCATGATGTCTCTGGCATGGCCGCTCTTTCGCGTTACGGAACAGGCGGCGCTGGCCGCCTGGCCGCAAACCGGATGCGGCGATAAAAACCGAATCGACGGGCTGGCGGTAACCGCCATGCGCGAGGCGCTAAACGCGATAGCGATTCGCGGGCGTATCGTCATCGGCGAAGGTGAGATTGACCATGCGCCAATGCTGTGGATTGGTGAGGAGGTTGGAAGCGGCGTCGGCCCGGCGGTAGATATTGCCGTCGACCCCATAGAGGGCACCCGCATGGTGGCGATGGGGCAAAGCAATGCTCTGGCAGTGATGGCGTTTGCGCCTGAGGGCAGCCTGTTTCATGCCCCTGATATGTACATGAAAAAACTGGTGGTTAACGCAGCGGCCGCCGGGGCAATCAGCGTCGATCTCCCGCTGGCAGAAAACCTTCGCAACGTTGCCCGGGCGCTGGGCAAGCCGCTGGAGCATCTGCGGATGGTGACGCTGGACAAACCGCGCCTGCAAAATGCAATTGCCGAGGCGACGCAGCTGGGCGTGAAAGTGTTTGCGCTGCCCGATGGCGATGTCGCTGCCAGCGTACTGACCTGCTTACAGGATAACCCTTATGATCTGATGTACACCACAGGCGGCGCGCCGGAAGGGGTGATCTCCGCCTGCGCGGTGAAAGCGCTGGGCGGCGATATGCAGGCGGAACTGATCGATTTCTGTGAAGCGAAAGGGGAGAGTCCTGAGAACCGACGGGTCGCCATGCAGGAGCACCGCCGCTGTGCGGAGATGAAAGTGGAAGTCAATCGTATCTATACCCTTAGCGAACTGGTAAAGGGCAATGACATCCTGTTCAGCGCGACGGGCGTGACGGGCGGCGAACTGGTTAAAGGTATTCAACAGGTTGCGAAGGGTGTGCGCACGCAAACTTTACTGATCGGCGGCGCAGATCGAACGTGTAATATAATA
The DNA here is from genome assembly GCF_049238705.1 of Enterobacter cloacae complex sp. IR5403. Lineage (NCBI taxonomy): Bacteria > Pseudomonadati > Pseudomonadota > Gammaproteobacteria > Enterobacterales > Enterobacteriaceae > Enterobacter > Enterobacter cloacae complex sp. IR5403. The sequence continues at coordinate 256,710 of NZ_JBMKHP010000004.1, forward strand.
GACTCTCTGCATTCACGGTGATTTATCGAGATACAAATGACGACGCTGACAGAAGACGATGTGCTTGAGCAACTGGATGCTCAGAATAACCTCCTCGCATTCATGACGACGGCACAGTCTTTTTTGCTCCAGGGCATTAAATGTTTTCTGCCGTCGCTGTTTGTCGATAACGATGAAGAGATCGTGGAATATGCAGTGAAGCCGTTACTCGCCCGGAGTGGGCCGCTTGATGACATCGACGTGGCGTTACGCCTGATCTATGCGCTGGGGAAAATGGAAAAATGGCTCTACGCCGACATTACGCATTTTTCGCAGTTTTATCAGTATCTGAAAGAGCAGGATACCCTCCCTGGCTTCGCCGATGACATCACCTGGGATTTTATCAGCAATGTTAATTGCATCACCCGTAACGCGACGTTATTCAGCGCGCTGGAGTCGATGAAATTTGCTGACTTTGCCACATGGTCTGAGGTGCGCTTTACCGCAATGATCAAGACGGCGCTCACCCTGGCGGTAACGACAATTTTAAAGGAACTTACGCCGTGAAAATTGGGCTAACGGTTAACGGGCTACATGTAGAAGCACATTATCCTGACGACGAAATTGAAAATGTTCATAAGCCTTTGCTGCGGCAACTGGCGAAACGGCATTTCGCCAGCGCCAGCAGACGTACGATTGTTTTTCTCAGCGCCCCGCCCGGTACGGGCAAGTCCACGCTGACCGCCTTCTGGGAATATCTCTCTCGTCAGACGGAGGGGCTCGCTCCGATTCAGACGTTGCCAATGGATGGATTTCATCACTACAACGTCTGGCTGGAAGCGCATAACCTGCGCGCGTACAAAGGCGCCCCGGAGACCTTTGATGTCGACAGGCTGGCGCAACATCTGCGGCAGATAAAAGAGGGCGACGGTACCTGGCCGCAGTATGACCGGCAAACGCACGACCCTGTCGAAGATGCAATCGTGGTAACGGCCCCGGTCGTGATTGTTGAGGGTAACTGGCTGCTGCTTGATGACGAACGATGGCGAACGCTGATGGAATACTGTGATTTTTCATTGTTTATTCGCGCCCCCGCCGAAGCCTTACGTACGCGCCTGGTTGGACGTAAGCTGGCCGGCGGACTCTCTCAGGCCGACGCCGACGCGTTTTATGCGCGCACCGACGGGCCAAACGTGGAGCGTGTTTTGCGTCACAGCCGTCCTGCCAATGTTGAACTGATGATGTCGGCAAATGGCGAATACCGACTCGTCTGATCCTCAGCGGCTTTCAGTAGGGGCTCCGGTCGACCCGCCGCGTTTTTACGTGGCGGGATGAAAAGGGATTATTCCGGAAAAATGTGATGGAGATCAGATAAAATCGCTCTTAATCTGGACAGAGATTCCTTTTATTCCCCGATTCGCTTATTCTTGCTGAAGCGTTTCAGTCGATTAAATGTTCGACAATTGACCAATCAATCGCAGTTTGTGACAGCAAGGATTCCCCTTCGGGCGTCGCTGGATTACTCTTTCAGCCACCTCAAACTCAGGGATAGCTTTGCAGGAGATCTATGACCGTACGCGTAGCGATTAATGGCTTCGGTCGCATCGGGCGCAACGTGGTTCGTGCTTTATATGAATCCGGGCGTCGTGCGGAAATCACCGTGGTGGCAATCAATGAACTGGCGGATGCTGCGGGCATGGCGCATTTGTTGAAATATGACACCAGCCACGGTCGCTTTGCCTGGGACGTTCGCCAGGAAAGGGAACAGCTGTTCGTCGGTGACGATGCCATCCGCGTGCTGCATGAGAACAGTATTGAAGGGCTGCCCTGGCGCGAACTGGGTGTGGATGTGGTGCTGGACTGTACCGGCGTGTACGGTAACCGTGAACATGGCGAAGCGCATCTGAATGCTGGCGCGAAAAAAGTGCTGTTCTCCCATCCCGGCAGTAACGACCTCGACGCCACCGTCGTGTTTGGCGTCAACCAACACGAGCTGCAAGCTGAACACCGCATTGTCTCCAACGCCTCCTGCACCACCAACTGCATTATTCCGGTCATTAAACTGTTAGACGATGCGTATGGCATTGAATCCGGCACCGTGACCACGATTCACTCCGCCATGCACGATCAGCAGGTAATCGACGCCTACCATCCGGATTTACGACGCACTCGCGCGGCGAGCCAGTCCATCATTCCGGTGGATACGAAACTGGCTGCCGGGATCACCCGTATTTTCCCGCAGTTTAACGACCGTTTCGAAGCGATTGCCGTGCGCGTGCCGACGATAAACGTCACCGCAATCGATCTTAGCGTGACGGTGAAAAAACCGGTAAAAGCCTGTGAAGTCAACCTGTTGCTGCAAAAAGCGGCACAGGGAGCATTTCATGGTATAGTTGACTATACGGAATTACCGTTGGTCTCAGTAGATTTTAACCACGACCCGCACAGCGCCATCGTGGATGGCACGCAGACGCGAGTCAGTGGTGCGCACCTCATCAAGACGCTGGTCTGGTGTGATAACGAATGGGGCTTTGCTAACCGAATGCTCGACACCACGTTAGCCATGGCCGCAAAAGGTTTCAGGTAGAGCGCACCTTGCGCTTGCAAAACTTTAAGAATCAACGAGAGGATTCACCATGTCTGTAATTAAGATGACCGATCTGGATCTGGCAGGTAAACGCGTTTTCATCCGTGCCGATCTGAACGTACCGGTTAAAGATGGCAAAGTGACCAGCGACGCGCGTATCCGTGCATCTCTGCCAACCATTGAACTGGCTCTGAAGCAGGGCGCTAAAGTGATGGTCACCTCCCACCTGGGCCGTCCAACTGAAGGCGAGTACAACGAAGAGTTCTCTCTGCTGCCGGTTGTTAATTACCTGAAAGACAAACTGTCCAGCCCGGTTCGCCTGGTGAAAGATTACCTGGACGGCGTAGACGTTGCCGAAGGTGAGCTGGTTGTTCTGGAAAACGTTCGCTTCAACAAAGGCGAAAAGAAAGACGACGAAACTCTGTCCAAAAAATACGCTGCGCTGTGTGACGTATTCGTGATGGATGCATTCGGTACGGCTCACCGTGCGCAGGCATCTACCCACGGTATCGGTAAATTCGCAGACGTCGCCTGTGCAGGTCCGCTGCTGGCTGACGAACTGGAAGCGCTGGGTAAAGCACTGAAAGAACCTGCTCGTCCAATGGTCGCTATCGTTGGTGGTTCTAAAGTGTCTACCAAACTGACCGTACTGGATTCCCTGTCCAAAATCGCTGACCAGCTGATCGTTGGCGGTGGTATCGCGAACACCTTCGTTGCTGCGCAAGGCCACAACGTAGGTAAATCCCTGTACGAAGCGGATCTGGTTGACGAAGCCAAACGCCTGCTGGGTACCTGTGATATCCCGGTTCCAACTGATGTTCGCGTGGCAACTGAGTTCTCCGAAACTGCTACCGCAACCCTGAAATCTGTTAACGACATCAAAGATGAAGAGCAGATTCTGGATCTGGGCGACGTTTCTGCACAGAAACTGGCTGAAATCCTGAAAAACGCAAAAACTATCCTGTGGAACGGTCCTGTCGGCGTGTTCGAATTCCCGAACTTCCGTAAAGGGACTGAGATCGTGGCTAACGCTATCGCAGACAGCGAAGCGTTCTCTATCGCAGGCGGTGGTGACACCCTGGCAGCTATCGATCTGTTCGGTATCGCTGACAAGATCTCCTACATCTCCACTGGTGGCGGCGCATTCCTCGAATTCGTGGAAGGTAAAGTCCTGCCAGCAGTAGCAATGCTCGAAGAGCGCGCTAAGAAGTAAGCCATTCAGGGGCAGGGAAACCTGCCCAATTTTCAGCGCGCTTATCAGAGCTCGCACCTTTTCTAACGGCCGAAGATACAGGACTAAGCAACATGTCTAAAATTTTTGATTTCGTAAAACCTGGCGTTATCACTGGTGATGACGTACAGAAAGTGTTCCAGGTAGCTAAAGAAAACAACTTCGCTCTGCCAGCAGTCAACTGCGTAGGTACCGACTCCATCAACGCCGTACTGGAAACCGCTGCAAAAGTTAAAGCACCGGTTATCGTTCAGTTCTCTAACGGCGGCGCTGCGTTCATCGCAGGTAAAGGCGTGAAAACTGACGTTCCTCAGGGCGCTGCTATCCTGGGTGCTATCTCTGGCGCACATCACGTTCACCAGATGGCTGAGCACTACGGTGTTCCGGTTATCCTGCACACTGACCACTGCGCGAAAAAACTGCTGCCGTGGATCGACGGTCTGCTGGACGCAGGTGAAAAACACTTCGCAGCAACCGGTAAGCCACTGTTCTCTTCTCACATGATCGACCTGTCCGAAGAGTCTCTGGAAGAAAACATCGAGATCTGCTCTAAGTACCTGGCGCGTATGTCCAAAATGGGCATGACCCTGGAAATCGAACTGGGTTGCACCGGCGGTGAAGAAGACGGTGTGGACAACAGCCACATGGACGCTTCTGCTCTGTACACTCAGCCAGAAGATGTTGATTACGCTTACACCGAGCTGAGCAAAATCAGCCCACGCTTCACCATCGCAGCGTCCTTCGGTAACGTACACGGCGTATACAAACCAGGTAACGTGGTTCTGACCCCGACCATCCTGCGTGATTCTCAGGAATACGTGTCTAAGAAACACAACCTGCCGCACAACAGCCTGAACTTCGTCTTCCACGGCGGTTCCGGTTCTTCTGCTCAGGAAATCAAAGACTCCGTAAGCTACGGCGTAGTGAAAATGAACATCGATACCGACACCCAATGGGCAACCTGGGACGGTATCCTGCAATACTACAAAACCAACGAAGCTTACCTGCAAGGTCAGCTGGGCAACCCGAAAGGCGAAGACCAGCCGAACAAGAAATACTACGATCCACGCGTATGGCTGCGCGCTGCCCAGACTTCTATGATTACTCGTCTGGAGCAGGCATTCAAAGAACTGAACGCGGTTGACGTTCTGTAATTTGAGCTGTTCATAGCGTCAAGAGGTCCGCATATGCGGGCCTTTTTTTATGCTTTTTCAATATCCTGCAATACCCGATTTTGTGATCTGTTTGGCATTACCCGCTCTTTTTGTTTACCCTTTACTGACCTGCCTGTCCCCTTAAGGGACAGATTTTGTGTTTTGGTTTAGCAAAAGGAAGAATAAATGGAACAACTTGATGTTGTAGACAGCATCAATAACGCGGGTAACTGGCTGGTGCGCAACCAGGCGCTACTGCTGAGCTACGCCGTGAATATTGTTGCCGCTATTGCCATCATCATTGTCGGGATGATCGTGGCGCGTATCGTATCGAACGCTGTCAACCGGGTGATGGTCGCACGACACATTGATGCCACAGTCGCCGATTTCCTCTCCGCGCTGGTCCGTTACGGTATCATCGCCTTTACGCTGATTGCTGCGCTGGGGCGTGTCGGCGTGCAGACGGCATCCGTCATCGCTGTGCTCGGTGCTGCCGGTCTGGCCATTGGTCTGGCATTGCAGGGTTCGCTGTCGAACCTGGCGGCGGGCGTACTGCTGGTGACCTTCCGTCCGTTCCGTTCCGGTGAGTATGTGGATCTGGGCGGTATTGCCGGTACCGTGTTGCAGGTACAGATTTTCTCTACGACCCTGCGTACCGTGGATGGTCGCATTGTGGTAGTCCCGAACGGGAAAATCATTGCGGGCAATATCATTAACTTCTCCCGCGAGCCGGTGCGTCGTAACGAGCTGATCATCAGCGTGGCGTACGATTCCGATATCGATCAGGTGAAGTCGCTGATCGCCAACATCATCGCCTCTGACGATCGCATTCTGAAGGATCGCGAGCAGACCGTTCGTCTGAACGAGCTGGGTGCGTCATCCATTAATTTTGTGGTGCGCATCTGGAGCAAAAGCAGCGATCTGCAAAACGTTTACTGGGACGTGCTGGAGCGCATTAAGCGTGATTTCGATGCCAACGGTATCAGCTTCCCTTATCCGCAGATGGATGTAAATCTCAAACGCGAGAAAGCAGCCGAATAATTTGCTTTAACGTAGGCCCGGTAAGCGTCAGCGACACCGGGCTTTTCTTTTATTAGCCCGGCTAATCCCCAATTAATATTATCCATTTCCTCTAATGTCGTTCCCGCAGTATAGTCTGCCTTCAGGACAACTCTGCGAGAATTACGTCATGTTATCTTATTATTTTCAGGGGCTTGCGTTAGGCGCGGCCATGATCCTCCCCCTTGGCCCACAAAATGCGTTCGTGATGAACCAGGGCATCCGCCGTCAGTATCATCTGATGATTGCCCTGCTGTGCGCGGTGAGCGATCTGCTGCTGATTTGCGCCGGGATTTTTGGCGGCAGCGCCCTGTTGATGCAGTCGCCGTGGCTGCTGGCGCTGGTTACCTGGGGCGGCGTAGCATTTCTGCTGTGGTACGGGTTTGGCGCCCTGAAAACGGCCATGAGCAGCAATCTTGAGCTGGCGAGCGCCGAAGTGAGGAAGCAGGGGCGCTGGAAGATTATCGTCACCATGCTCGCCGTGACGTGGCTTAACCCGCACGTTTATCTTGATACGTTCGTGGTGCTCGGCAGCCTGGGCGGACAGCTGGACGTTGAGCCCAAGCGCTGGTTTGCGCTCGGTACGGTCAGCGCCTCCTTCCTCTGGTTCTTTGGTCTTGCGATCCTGGCGGCATGGCTGGCGCCACGACTGCGTACCGCCAAAGCGCAGCGCATTATCAATACCCTGGTGGGGCTGGTGATGTGGTTTATTGCCTTCCAGCTGGCGAAAGAGGGCATTCATCACGTACAGGGATTGTTCAACTAAGCGTTGTCTTATGGACATCTGAACAAGACCCGCTAAGCTTGCTGGCATGAGCCCTGTTAACAGGGCACTCTTCGCAACATGGAGGAATGACAGTGAAGTTTAAGGTGATGGCCCTGGCGGCATTAGTAAGTTTAGGTGCGGTGTCGGTGCAGGCGAATGAACTGCCAAACGGCCCGCACATTGTCACTTCAGGCACGGCAAGCGTAGATGCGGTACCGGATGTTGCAACCCTGGCAATTGAAGTGAACGTGGCGGCGAAAGATGCCGCTTCCGCCAAGAAACAGGCAGACGATCGTGTTGCGCAATACCTCTCTTTCCTGGAACAGAACGGTGTCGCGAAAAAAGACATCAGCTCTGCGAACCTGCGTACTCAACCGGATTACGACTACCAGAACGGCAAAAGCATCCTGAAAGGCTATCGCGCCGTGCGTACTGTGGAAGTGACTGTACGCCAGCTTGATAAGCTCAACGGATTGCTGGATGGTGCGCTGAAGGCAGGGCTGAACGAAATTCGTTCCGTCTCGCTGGGCGTTGCGCAACCGGAGAAATATAAAGACGAAGCGCGTAAAGCGGCGATTGATGATGCCATTCATCAGGCGCAGCAGTTGGCTTCCGGCTTCAAGACCAAGCTCGGTCCGGTTTACAGCGTGCGTTACCACGTTTCAAACTACCAGCCAAGCCCGATGGTGCGGATGATGAAGGCGGACGCCGCGCCGGTTTCTGCTCAGGAAACCTACGAGCAGCCAACCATTCAGTTCGACGATCAGGTTGATGTGGTGTTCCTGCTGGAGCCGACTGAAAAGCCCGCTCAGTAACCCGTAGGCCGGGTAAGGCGAAGCCGCCACCCGGCTAGTTTTTCAATCCTGTCTTAACACCTTGTGCCCAAACGCCAGCAGCGCATCGGTGACGTTGCGCATCATGCGGCTTTCCGGGGCAAAACGGTGCCAGTACAGCATCCGGCGCTGATACAGCCCCGGGGTTAAATCAATCAGCTCACCGCTTTTCAACTCTTTCTCAATCTGCAAATGCGGGATCATGCAGCAGGTGGTTCCCTGACGCGCGAGCTGTACGAAGGCTTCTGACGAGTTAACGATATGACACGGCACGCTGCCCGGCGGCAGATCGAAGTTTTGTTGCAGGAAAGCCTGATGCATATCGTCCAGATGGTCGAACGCAACGGCAGGCGCTTTCAGCAGCGCGGCGCGGGTCACGCCGTTCGGGAAGTAGCGCTCGGCAAAGGCTTTTGAACCGACAAACAGGTAATCCAGCGCGCCCAGCTGATCCACCAGACAGCTTGGCAGCGCCTGAGGCTGAATACTGACCGCACCAACCACTTCGCCGCGACGCAGGCGTTCCTGGGTGCGGGTTTCGTCTTCAACCTGGAGATTCAGGCGGATAGGGGAGTCGGCCAGCACCGGCGCAAGGGCCGGCAGTAACCAGGTTGCCAGACTGTCGGCGTTCACCGCCAGCGACAGCAGCAGCGGAGTGGAGCCGGTCTGTTCATCGCCCAGCCACTCATCTTCCAGCAGTTCAACCTGACGCAGCAGGGCGAGGAGCTTTTGTCCTTGCTCCGTCGGACGCGGCGGCACGGTACGCACCAGCAGCGGCTGCCCGAACATGTTTTCAAGCTGTTTGATACGCTGTGATACGGCGGACTGGGTGATGCACAGCTTTTGCGCCGCGCGCTCAAAACCGCGTTCACGAATAACTGCATCAAGTGCCTGTAGTGTTCTGTAGTCCGGACGTTTCATTGCTCTGGCTGACTCCTTAATTTTGCTTAATCTGCACTATGACACAATTTTCCCTTCGTGGCAGACGAAATCCATTCGACGTGTTCTATAATGCGCCCTGAGTTTTCACACCACAGGCAAAACGATCATGACGCAGGATGAACTGAAAAAAGCAGTAGGATGGGCCGCTCTCCAGTACGTACAGCCGGGTACCATTGTCGGTGTTGGTACGGGGTCGACGGCGGCGCACTTTATCGATGCGCTGGGCACGATGAAGGGGCAGATCGAGGGCGCGGTTTCCAGCTCCGATGCTTCCACGGAAAAGCTGAAAAGCCTCGGCATCACCGTTTTCGACCTCAACGAAGTGGACCGTCTGGGCATTTACGTTGATGGCGCGGATGAAATCAACGGCCACATGCAGATGATCAAAGGCGGCGGCGCGGCGCTGACCCGCGAAAAAATCATCGCTTCCGTGGCGGATAAGTTCATCTGCATCGCGGACGCCTCCAAGCAGGTCGACATTCTGGGGAATTTCCCGCTGCCGGTCGAAGTGATCCCGATGGCGCGCAGCGCCGTGGCACGTCAACTGGTGAAGCTGGGTGGTCGTCCGGAATACCGTCAGGGTGTGGTGACCGACAACGGTAACGTGATCCTCGACGTTCACGGCCTTGAGATCCTCGATGCCATTGCGCTGGAAAATGCGATCAACGGCATTCCAGGCGTCGTTACCGTAGGGTTATTTGCCAACCGTGGCGCGGACGTGGCGCTGATCGGCACGGCTGACGGTGTAAAAACCATCGTAAAATGATCTGACGGGGGGAGCGCTCCCCCCGCTAAAAAAATTTTGAAAAGCTAAATTCGGTGACTTGTGTCACGTTTTTCCACCTCTTTTGCCGATCCTGCCACGTTCGTAATTATCCGCAGCATTTTCCTCTGCCATTTTGCCCTGTATGACTTTTCTTCAGAGTGCCGACGCAAACGTTCATATTGCTGCAATAGTTTTTTTTGATATGTTGGCTGCACGGGATTTATATCCAGCACAACATCAGTTCAGATAAAAACAGGGTCGGGTAAATGGCAAAGGTATCACTGGAGAAAGACAAGATTAAATTCCTGCTGGTTGAAGGCGTGCACCAGAAAGCGCTCGATAGCCTTCGCGCAGCAGGCTACACCAACATCGAATTTCACAAAGGCGCGCTGGACACTGAAGAGCTGAAAGCGTCCATCCGTGATGCCCATTTCATTGGCCTGCGATCCCGTACCCAACTGACTGAAGACGTTATTGCTGCGGCGGAAAAGCTGGTGGCGATTGGCTGTTTCTGCATCGGCACCAATCAGGTTGATCTGAATGCCGCCGCAAAACGTGGTATCCCGGTCTTTAACGCGCCGTTCTCTAACACCCGTTCCGTGGCGGAGCTGGTGATTGGCGAACTGCTGCTGCTCCTTCGCGGCATTCCGGAAGCTAACGCCAAAGCGCACCGCGGCGTGTGGAATAAGCTGGCTGCGGGCTCCTACGAAGCGCGTGGTAAAAAGCTCGGGATTATCGGTTACGGCCACATCGGTACGCAGCTCGGTATTCTGGCGGAATCCCTCGGCATGCACGTGTTTTTCTACGATATCGAAAGCAAGCTGCCGCTGGGTAACGCGACGCAGGTGCAGCATCTCTCTGATCTGCTGAATATGAGCGACGTGGTCAGCCTGCACGTGCCGGAAAATGCGTCCACCAAAAACATGATGGGGGCGGAGGAGCTGGCGCTGATGAAGCCGGGCGCTCTGCTGATCAACGCCGCGCGCGGTACGGTGGTTGACATTCCTGCGCTGTGCGACGCGCTGAAGCGTAAACATCTGGCGGGTGCGGCGATTGACGTGTTCCCGACGGAACCGGCCACCAACAGCGATCCGTTCACCTCTCCGCTGTGCGAATTCGACAACGTGATCCTGACGCCGCACATCGGCGGTTCTACTCAGGAAGCGCAGGAGAATATCGGCCTGGAAGTGGCGGGTAAGCTGAGCAAATATTCCGACAACGGTTCAACGCTCTCTGCGGTGAACTTCCCGGAGGTGTCTCTGCCGCTGCACGGTGGGCGTCGTCTGCTGCACATCCACGAAAACCGTCCTGGCGTGCTGACCGCCATCAACCAGATCTTTGCCGAGCAGGGCGTTAACATTGCCGCGCAGTATCTGCAAACTAACTCGCAGATGGGTTATGTGGTGATTGATATCGAAGCGGATGAAGACATCGCCGAGAAAGCATTGCAGAGCATGAAGGCCATTCCGGGGACGATTCGCGCGCGCCTGTTGTACTGATGGTACGGTCTGTGGTGTCGGGTGGCGCTTACGCTTACCCGACCTACAGTTGTCGTGCGGTTTGTGTGTCGGGTGGCGCTTACGCTTACCCGACCTACAATGGTCGTGCGGTCTGTGTGTCGGGTGGCGCTTACGCTTACCCGACCTACAACGGTCGTGCGGTCTGTGTGTCGGGTAAGGCGTAGCCGCCACCCGGCTTTGTTCTACCAGGTCCAGGTTTTACTGGGCGTCACTACCGCCGGTAACGGCACATCCCATTTTTCTACGGGTAATGCCTCCACGCCCTGGCAATCATGCGCATAGCCCACCGGCTGCAATCCATACTGCTGCCAGTTTTGCAGGGTCCTGTCATAGAATCCCCCGCCCATGCCTAATCGCTGGCCCTGCTCGTCAAACGCCACCAGCGGCGTAATCAGCACATCCAGCCCGGAAAGCGGGAGCACGTCGCGCACGTCGAGTTTGGGTTCGGTGATTTTCAGACGATTCACCACCAGCTCGCTGTGCGGATGGTAGTGCAGAAACAGCAGATTGCCCGGGCTAAAAGGATGCAGCACCGGCAGGTAAACTTTTTTCCCGGCGCGCCAGAGCTGGTCGATAAGCGGTTGGGTATCCAGCTCACCGTCAAACGAGAGAAACAGGGCGACGGTGTTGGCCATCACTACAGGCGGATAGGCCATCATGCGGGCGGCGGCCTGCTGGGCAAACTGTGCCTGTTGCTCGGCGCTTAAGGCGCGACGACGCTGGCGAATAAGCTGACGGATGTCCTGGCGTGAAGCAGAGACTTCAGGGAATTGAGTCATGGTAGTTGGTAGAAGAAAAGAGAGGGAATCTCCGAGATGCCGCCGCAGGCTGTAACCCTTGAACCCTTGGTTCAAGGTGAATGTGTCGTCATAGTTTTAAGGCTTCTCGGACGAACCGAGCATGCTCACCAACCATGGAGCGCCACATTCTTGTGGTATGAAATATCGGCTCAGGGGACTGGCCCGCTTGCGAACATCTCAGAGAAATTTTGTCTTCACAGTTACTCTACCATAGTCAACTGAGAAGTGTTATTCAAACTTTGGTCCCGGTCTTTCGGGACTGCGACCTTGATCAAGCAATGCCTGTTCTATGGTCTGCTGGAGCATTTTAATGCGCTGCTCCATGCTTGCCGCGTAATCGCGGGTCTTCGCTTTTTCCTGAGTCAGTTCATAGCTGATGTTCAACGCGGCGATGAAAACCAGCTGCTCAGTATTTGTGACTCTAGTGCGTTCTTTTAGATCTTGCAACCGCTGATTCAAATCGTCCGCAGCCTGATTCAAGGCATCCCTTTGTTCAGGCGGACAATTCACTCGCAGTGAACGGCCAAAAATCTGGAGATCGACGGGTTGTGCAGACATGCCACCTTCCTGCTGATTGACTGCGCTGCCTTCGCTTACTGCCCCGGGGCTGCGAAGGGGCGACACTATAGCTACCCTGATGTGAAGATACAAGCCCTTTTCTGGTATCACCAGGGTCCAAAGTGGTAGCATATCATGAATATCCTCCCTTTGATGACGAATGCGTATGTCTATACAGAACGAAATGCCTGGTTACAAGGATTTAAACCAGTTACTGAACCAGCAGGGAGTCGGTCTGACCCCTGCCGAAATGCACGGTCTGATCAGCGGCATACTGTGCGGCGGAAACAGCGACAGCTCATGGCAGCCGCTGATCCACGACCTCACCAACGAAGGGCTGGCGTTTGGCCACGAACTGGCGGAAGCGCTGCGTAAAATGCACGCCGCAACCAGCGATTCCCTGGAAGACGATGGCTTTCTTTTTCAGCTTTATCTGCCTGAAGGCGACAATGTCAGCGTCTTCGATCGCGCTGATGCGCTTGCGGGTTGGGTAAACCATTATCTGCTTGGCCTGGGCGTAACCCAGCCTAAACTGGATAAAGTGACCGGCGAAGCGGGTGAAGCGATCGACGATCTGCGTAACATCGCCCAGCTCGGCTACGATGAAGACGAAGACCAGGAAGAGCTGGAAATGTCTCTTGAAGAGATTATCGAGTACGTGCGCGTGGCGTCTCTGCTGTGTCACGACAACTTTACGCGCTCGCAGCCGACCGCGCCGGAAGTTCGCAAGCCAACATTACACTAAGAAAAATAACGCACAGGAGGGTGTCATGGTTATCTCCAGTCAAGAGTATTCTCGCCGTCGTCAGGCGCTGCTGGCAAAAATGCAGCCGGGAAGCGCTGCCCTGATTTTCGCCGCGCCGGAAGTGACGCGCAGCGCCGACAGCGAATACCCCTATCGCCAGAGCAGTGATTTCTGGTACTTCACCGGGTTTAACGAGCCGGAAGCGGTACTGGTGCTGATTAAAAGCAATGACACCCACAACCACAGCGTGATTTTCAACCGCGTGCGCGATCTGACCGCGGAAATCTGGTTTGGCCGCCGCTTAGGGCAGGAGGCGGCGCCGGAAAAACTGGGCGTGGACCGCGCGCTGGCCTACAGCGAAATCAACCAGCAGCTCTACCAACTGCTGAACGGCCTGGACGTGCTCTATCACGCGCAGGGCGAATACGCGTATGCGGATGACATTGTTTTCACCGCGCTGGATAAGCTGCGTAAAGGCTCACGTCAGAATTTGTCTGCACCCGCCACCCTGACGGACTGGCGACCGATGGTGCATGAGATGCGCCTGTTTAAGTCTGACGAAGAGCTGAACGTGATGCGCCGCGCGGGCGAAATCAGCGCCCTGGCGCATACCCGCGCCATGGAAAAGTGCCGTCCCGGTATGTTCGAGTACCAGCTTGAAGGGGAAATTCACCATGAATTTAACCGTCACGGCGCGCGCTTCCCGTCCTATAACACCATCGTAGGCGGCGGTGAAAACGGCTGCATTCTGCACTACACCGAAAACGAAAGTGAACTGCGCGACGGCGATCTGGTACTGATTGACGCCGGCTGTGAATATCAGGGTTACGCGGGCGACATCACCCGTACCTTCCCGGTGAGCGGTAAATTCACCACCGCGCAGCGTGAAATCTATGACATCGTGCTTGAGTCTCTGGAGACCGCGCTGACGCTGTTCCGCCCTGGCACCTCCATTCAGGAGGTTACGGGCGAGGTGGTGCGCATCATGATTACCGGGCTGGTGAAGCTCGGCATTCTGAAAGGCGATGTGGACACCCTTATAACCGAAAACGCCCATCGTCCGTACTTTATGCACGGCCTGAGCCACTGGCTGGGGCTGGATGTGCATGACGTCGGGGCATACGGTCCGGAACGTTCGCGCGTGCTGGAGCCTGGCATGGTGCTGACCGTTGAGCCGGGGCTGTACATCGCGCCGGATGCCGACGTGCCGGAACAGTACCGCGGGATCGGCATTCGTATTGAAGATGACATCGTCATCACCGAAACCGGTAACGAAAACCTGACCGCGACCGTGGTGAAAAAAGCCGACGACATCGAGGCGCTGATGGCGGCGGCACGCGAATGAGCGTAATCATCGTTGGCGGAGGCATGACCGGCGCTACTCTGGCGCTGGCTATTTCGCAGTTAACCCAGGGCCAGCTTCCGGTGCATCTCGTCGAGGCGGTCGCGCCGCAGGCGGCCGATCATCCCGGTTTCGACGCCCGCGCTATCGCGCTGGCGCAGGGAACCTGTCAGCAGCTTGCGCGTATTGGGATCTGGCAGGCGATAGCGGATTGCGCAACGGCGATCGGCACCGTTCACGTCAGCGATCGCGGGCATGCCGGGTTTGTGACGCTGGATGCTCACGATTACCGGATCGAGGCGCTGGGGCAGGTTGTCGAGCTGCATGACGTAGGGCTACGGCTGTTCCGTCTGTTACAGGACGCGCCTGGCGTCACGCTGCACTGTCCGGCGCGCGTCGCCAGCTTCAGCCGCCGTGACGAGGCCGTCAGCGTGACGCTGGACAACGGCACCACGCTGGAGGGGCAACTGCTGGTGGCGGCAGATGGTTCACGCTCCGCGATCGCCACGCAGTGCGGCGTCGAATGGCGCTCTGAACCTTATGGGCAGGCGGCGGTCATCGCTAACGTCTCCACGGCTGGCGCGCATAACGGCAGGGCATTTGAGCGCTTCACGGAGCACGGCCCGCTGGCCATGCTGCCGATGTCGAACGGGCGCTGCTCGCTGGTATGGTGCCATGCGCAGGATCGGGCCGATGAGGTTCTCTCCTGGTCCGACGAACGTTTTTGTTCCGAGCTGCAAAAGGCCTTCGGCTGGCGGCTTGGGCGCATCACCCACGCCGGAAAACGCGTGGCCTATCCGCTCGCGCTGACGACCGCATCGCAGACTGTCTCCCATCGTGTCGCTCTGGTCGGCAACGCCGCGCAGACGCTGCACCCCATCGCCGGGCAAGGCTTCAACCTTGGCCTCCGTGACGTGATGAGCCTGGCCGAGCTACTGGCCCGGACGTGGAGCGAACAACAGGATTGTGGCGCATACTCAGTGCTGAGCCATTACCAGAAACGACGCCAGGCGGACAAAGCGGCGACCATTGGCGTCACCGACGGTTTAGTCCACCTGTTTGCCAATCGCTGGGCACCGCTGGTTGCGGGACGCAACCTTGGGCTGATGGCGATGGAACTGTTCATTCCGGCACGTGACGTGCTGGCGCAGCGGACCCTGGGTTGGGTCGCGCGTTAAGGAGTATTGACCGTGCAAAATGTTGATGTCGCCATTGTGGGCGGCGGAATGGTAGGACTGGCGCTGGCCTGTGGTTTACAGGGCAGCGGCCTGCGCGTGGCCGTGCTTGAGCAAAAAGCGCCGCAGCCTGTGGCGCAGGATGCACCGCCGGAGCTGCGCGTCTCGGCGATCAATGCCGCCAGCGAAAAGCTACTGACGCACCTTGGCGTCTGGTCTGAAATCGTGGCGATGCGTGCCAGCTGTTACCATGGCATGGAAGTGTGGGATAAAGACAGCTTCGGCCGTATCGCGTTTGACGATGAAAGCATGGGCTACAGCCACCTTGGACACATCGTTGAAAACGCGGTGATCCACCACGCGCTGTGGCAGAAAGCACAGCAGTGCAGCGACGTCACGCTGATCGCACCGGCGAAACTCCAGCAGGTGGCGTGGGGCGAAAACGACGCGTTTATCACTCTTGAAAGTGGCGACATGCTGACCGCGCGTCTGGTGGTGGGTGCCGACGGCGCCAATTCCTGGCTGCGTAACAAAGCGGATATTCCGCTGACCTTCTGGGATTACCGCCATCACGCGTTGGTGGCCACAATCCGCACCGAAGAGCCGCACGGCGGCGTGGCGCGGCAGATTTTCCACAACGACGGCATTCTGGCCTTCCTGCCGCTTGCCGATCCGCATCTCTGCTCCATCGTCTGGTCCTTAGAGCCGGAGAAAGCGCAGCAGATGCAGGAGGCGACGCCGGATGCCTTCAGTCAGGCGCTATGCGTGGCGTTTGATAACCGTCTGGGCCTGTGCACGCTTGAAAGCGAACGCCAGACGTTTCCGTTAACCGGTCGCTACGCGCGTCAGTTTGCCGCGCACCGTCTGGCGCTGGTGGGGGATGCGGCGCATACCATTCATCCGCTGGCCGGGCAGGGGGTGAACCTCGGCTTTATGGACGCGGCTGAGCTGGTTGAAGAGCTGCGTCGTCTGCATCGGGAAGGCAAAGATATTGGTCAGCATCTGTATCTGCGTCGCTACGAGCGCAGCCGCAAACACAGCGCGGCGATGATGCTGGCGGGGATGCAGGGCTTCCGCGAGCTGTTTGCCGGAGCGAATCCGGCGAAAAAACTGCTGCGCGATATTGGCCTCAAACTGGCCGACACCCTTCCCGGCGTAAAACCGCAGCTTCTTCGTCAGGCAATGGGCCTCAACGATCTTCCCGACTGGTTACGTTAATCTCGATCCCCGTCACACTTTATTTTCCCGGCCTCCGCGCCGGGGAAATTTCCTCGTTTGAAATAATCTAATTTCACGTCATTTTTCGCATTAGAAAATCTAATCTTACTATTTTTATGTTACGGAAATTCGGCCCGTTTTTCCGCACGAAATATCACCATCTGCTAAATCCTGTTAGATCATTGTTAATTTTATGCGGGTTTAATCGCATTTTCCTAGTGAATAACTCTGTAGGCTTTTCAGCGATTTTTGGTCATAAGCTAATGTGATGACCTGTTTTACCTTATGGTTAACCGCCGGTTTCGGTGGTAAGTTCAGGTAAAAGAGAACGTTTGCGTCGGCCCCCGATCGCGAGGCCGACACCGGGTTTCACGGTGAATTTTTCAACGAGGAAAAGATGGCTCAACAGACTCCTTTGTACGAACAGCACGTGTTGTGCGGCGCCCGCATGGTGGACTTCCACGGCTGGATGATGCCGCTGCACTACGGCTCGCAGATTGATGAGCACCACGCGGTGCGCACCGATGCCGGTATGTTCGACGTGTCTCATATGACGATTGTCGACCTGCGCGGTAGCCGCACCCGGGAGTTTTTGCGTTATCTGCTGGCAAACGACGTCGCCAAACTGAAAACGCCGGGCAAAGCGCTCTATACCGGCATGCTCAATGCCTCTGGCGGCGTGATTGACGACCTCATCGTCTACTACTTCACCGAAGATTTCTTCCGCCTCGTTGTAAACTCCGCCACCCGCGAAAAAGACCTCTCCTGGATTTCCCAACACGCTGAACCTTACGCCATTGATATCACCGTCCGTGACGATCTGTCGCTGATTGCCGTGCAGGGGCCAAACGCCCAGGCGAAAGCCGCATCTCTGTTCAGCGACGAGCAGCGCAAAGCCACCGAGGGCATGAAGCCGTTCTTCGGCGTGCAGGCGGGGGATCTGTTTATCGCCACCACCGGCTACACCGGTGAAGCGGGCTACGAAATTGCCATGCCAAACGAGAAAGCCGCTGATTTCTGGCGTGCGCTGGTGGAGGCGGGCGTGAAGCCTGCGGGCCTGGGCGCGCGCGATACGCTGCGTCTGGAAGCGGGGATGAACCTCTACGGTCAGGAGATGGACGAAGGCGTCTCTCCGCTGGCCGCCAACATGGGCTGGACCATCGCATGGGAACCGGCCGACCGTGATTTTATTGGTCGTGAAGCGCTGGAAATGCAGCGCGAGAAGGGCACTGAACAGCTGGTTGGCCTGGTGATGAAGGAAAAAGGCGTGCTGCGCGGCGAGCTGCCGGTGCGCTTCACCGATGCCGATGGCAATCATCGCGAAGGCGTGATCACCAGCGGAACGTTCTCCCCGACGCTCGGCTACAGTATTGCCCTGGCACGCGTGCCGGCGGGGATTGGCGAAACGGCGGTGGTGCAGATCCGCAACCGCGAAATGCCGGTCAACGTGACCAAACCGATTTTTGTTCGCGCCGGTAAGCCGGTCGCCTAACTATTTTTATCAGGAGAACTTCAATGAGCAATGTGCCAGCAGAACTGAAATACAGTAAAGAACACGAGTGGCTGCGCAAAGAGGCGGACGGCACTTACACCGTTGGGATCACCGAGCACGCGCAGGAGCTGCTGGGCGACATGGTGTTTGTTGACCTGCCGGAAGTGGGCGCAACCGTGAGCGCAGGCGACGACTGCGCGGTGGCGGAATCCGTTAAAGCGGCCTCTGACATCTACGCCCCGGTAAGCGGTGAAATTGTTGCCGTGAACGACGCGCTGAGCGACTCCCCGGAGCTGGTCAACAGCGAACCGTATGAAGGCGGCTGGATCTTCAAGATCAAAGCCAGCGACGAAGCGCAGGTTGCCGCGCTGCTGGATGCGACCGCGTACGAAGCACTACTGGAAGACGAATAACGTTGTGCCGGATGGCGCTGCGCTTATCCGGCCTACAGGTCAACGTAGGCCCGGTAAGCGTTAGCTCCACCGGGCAACAGCGTTACAGATAACTACGATTCACTGCACGTTTCAGGAACCATCGCTCATGACACAGACTTTAAGCCAGCTTGAAAACCGTGGCGCTTTCATTGAACGTCACATTGGGCCGGATGCTCAGCAACAGCAGGAGATGCTGAAAACAGTTGGCGCGGATTCATTAAACGCACTGATCGGCCAGATCGTGCCAAAAGACATCCAGCTTGCTACGCCGCCGCAGGTAGGCGAGTCCACGACGGAGTTCGCCGCGCTGGCGGAGCTGAAGGCCATCGCCGGCCTTAACAAGCGCTATAAGTCTTACATTGGCATGGGCTACACCAACGTGCAGTTACCGCCGGTGATCCTGCGTAACATGCTGGAAAACCCGGGCTGGTACACCGCTTACACCCCGTATCAGCCAGAAGTCTCCCAGGGCCGTCTGGAAGCGCTGCTGAACTTCCAGCAGGTGACGCTGGATCTGACCGGTATGGATATCGCCTCTGCCTCGCTGCTGGATGAAGCGACCGCCGCCGCCGAAGCGATGGCGATGGCGAAGCGCGTGAGCAAGCTGAAAAACGCCAACCGCTTCTTCGTCGCGGCGGACGTGCATCCCCAGACGCTGGACGTGGTGCGCACCCGTGCGGAAACCTTCGGCTTTGAGGTGATTGTCGACGACGCTGAAAAAGTGCTGGATCACCAGGACGTCTTCGGCGTGCTGTTGCAGCAGGTGGGCACCACCGGGGAAGTACACGACTACGGCGCACTGATCGCCGAGCTGAAATCCCGTAAGGTTATTGTTAGCGTCGCCGCTGATTTTATGGCGCTGGTGCTGCTGACGGCGCCAGGCAAACAGGGCGCGGATATAGTCTTTGGCTCAGCCCAGCGTTTCGGCGTGCCGATGGGCTACGGCGGCCCGCACGCGGCGTTCTTTGGCGCGAAAGATGAATTTAAACGTTCCATGCCAGGCCGTATTATCGGCGTATCGAAAGATGCCGCCGGTAACACCGCGCTGCGCATGGCGATGCAGACCCGCGAGCAGCATATCCGCCGCGAGAAAGCGAACTCCAACATCTGTACCTCGCAGGTGCTGCTGGCTAACATTGCCAGCCTGTACGCGGTGTTCCACGGTCCGGCTGGCCTGAAGCGCATTGCCAGCCGCATCCACCGTCTGGCCGATATCCTGGCCTGCGGTCTGCAACAGAAAGGTCTCAGACTGCGTCATGAACACTACTTCGACACCCTGTGCGTCGAGGTGGCAGACAAAGCGGCCGTGCTGGCGCGCGCCGAGGCAGCGCAAATCAACCTGCGCAGCGACATTCACAATGCGGTCGGCATTACGCTGGACGAAAGCACCACCCGTGACGATATCCTCACCCTGTTCAACGTATTGCTGGGTGACGCACACGGTCTGGACGTTGATACGCTCGACAAAGAGGTTGCGCTCGACAGCCGCTCCATTCAGGAAAGCATGCTGCGCGACGACGCGATCCTGACTCACCCGGTGTTCAACCGCTATCACAGCGAAACCGAGATGATGCGTTACATGCACTCTCTGGAACGTAAAGATCTGGCGCTGAACCAGGCGATGATCCCGCTGGGCTCCTGCACCATGAAGCTGAACGCCGCGGCTGAGATGATCCCAATTACCTGGCCTGAATTCTCTGAGTTGCACCCGTTCTGCCCGGCTGAGCAGGCGGAAGGATATCACATGATGATCAACCAGCTCTCCGACTGGCTGGTGAAGCTGACCGGGTACGACGCGCTCTGCATGCAGCCGAACTCCGGTGCGCAGGGTGAATACGCTGGTCTGCTGGCGATCCGTCACTATCACGAAAGCCGCAATGAAGGCCACCGCGATATCTGTCTGATCCCAAGCTCTGCCCACGGTACCAACCCGGCTTCTGCCCAGATGGCAGGAATGGAAGTGGTGGTTGTGGCGTGCGACAAAAACGGCAACATCGATCTGGCCGACCTGCGTGCCAAAGCAGAGCAGGCGGGCGACAAACTCTCCTGCATTATGGTGACCTACCCGTCCACCCACGGCGTGTACGAAGAAACTATCCGTGAAGTGTGTGAAGTGGTGCATCAGTTCGGCGGCCAGGTTTACCTCGACGGCGCAAACATGAACGCCCAGGTGGGCATCACCTCTCCGGGCTTTATTGGCGCGGATGTGTCGCACCTGAACCTGCATAAAACGTTCTGCATTCCGCACGGCGGTGGCGGCCCGGGCATGGGTCCTATCGGCGTGAAAGCGCACCTGGCACCGTTTGTGCCGGGCCACAGCGTGGTGCAGATCGAAGGCATGCTCACCCGTCAGGGCGCGGTCTCCGCGGCACCGTTCGGCAGCGCCTCTATCCTGCCAATCAGCTGGATGTACATCCGCATGATGGGCGCGGAAGGGCTGAAGCAGGCCAGTCAGGTGGCGATCCTCAACGCCAACTACATCGCAACGCGTCTGAAGGACGCCTATCCGGTGCTCTATACCGGCCGCGACGGTCGCGTGGCGCACGAATGCATCCTCGATATTCGTCCTCTGAAAGAAGAGACGGGCATCAGCGAGCTGGATATTGCCAAGCGCCTGATCGACTATGGCTTCCACGCGCCAACCATGTCCTTCCCGGTTGCGGGAACGCTGATGGTTGAGCCGACCGAATCTGAAAGCAAGGTGGAGCTGGATCGCTTTATCGACGCGATGCTGGCGATCCGCAGCGAAATCGACCGCGTGAAAGGCGGGGAGTGGACGCTGGAAGATAACCCGCTGGTGAACGCGCCGCATACCCAGAACGAACTGGTGGCAGAGTGGAACCACGGTTATACCCGCGAGCTGGCTGTCTTCCCGGCAGGTGTGGCAAACAAATACTGGCCAACCGTGAAACGTCTTGATGATGTTTACGGCGACCGTAACCTGTTCTGCTCCTGCGTACCGATGAGCGAATACCAGTAACGTTGTTCCTGTAGTAACGTAGGCCGGGTAAGGCGAAGCCGCCACCCGGCTTTTTTATTGGGAGAAGAGAATGGCAATTGCACTGGTCACCGGCGCCAGCCGGGGTATTGGTAAAGCCACCGCGCTACAGCTGGCAAGCGAAGGCTACACCGTTGCGGTGAATTTTCATCACAACATCAAAGCCGCGACGGACGTCATTAATCAGATCGTGGACGCGGGCGGTAAAGCCTTTGCCGTGCGCGCGGACATCAGCGATGAAGCACAGGTAATGGCGATGTTCGACAGCATCGATCGCGAAGGTGAGCCGCTCGCCGCACTGGTGAACAACGCCGGAATTTTGTTTGAACAATCCACCATCGAAAACCTCTCCGCTGAACGTATTAACCGCGTGCTGGCTACCAACGTCACCGGCTATTTTCTCTGCTGCCGTGAAGCGGTTAAGCGCATGTCGCATAAACACGGCGGCAAGGGCGGCGCGATTGTGAATGTCTCCTCGGCGGCCTCACGGCTGGGCGCGCCGGGGGAATATGTGGATTATGCCGCCTCAAAAGGGGCGGTGGATTCCCTGACTACCGGCCTCGCGCTGGAGGTGGCGGCGCAGGGCATTCGCGTTAACGGCGTGCGGCCAGGCCTGATTTATACCGATATTCACGCCTCCGGCGGCGAGCCGGGGCGTGTGGATCGGGTGAAGTCGATGTTACCGATGCAGCGTGGCGGTCAGCCGGAGGAGGTCGCCCAGGCCATTGTCTGGCTGCTGAGCGACAAAGCCTCCTATGTCACCGGTAGCTTCCTGGAGCTGGCTGGCGGGAAGTAACGCTACGACGCCAGCCACAGCCGCAGGCGCATTCCCCAGCCGCTGGTGATCGACTTTACCTCGCCGTGAGAGATCACCACCAGCGTTGGCGTCACCTTAACATCCCACTCACGCGCCAGTTCTCCGCTGGCGTCGTTGACCGTGGGCATCATCGCCTTCTTCTTCCTCATCCATGTTTCGAGCGTCGCGTTATCGCCCGAGCGCAGCGCAACCGACATCACGTTACCCCCGTCCGCGGCAAGCGCCGCCACCGACGGCGTGGTGTAGCGGCAGACGCCGCACCATGTCGCCCAGACGTAGACCAGCAGCGGTCGCTCCTTACTCATGGCGATAAGATCGACGGGCTGACCGTCGAGGGTGTGCAGTGCCGTCGTGGAGAAATTCTGCGGCAGCGCGGGCTGGCGGAAATAGTCCACCGCCAGGCTCACGGCTACGCCAATCAGCAGCCATACGCCCAGCTCGCGCAGCAGGCGCGGAAGCTTACTTGCCACGGGCGTTTGCCAGCTGTTCTTTGACCAGCCCCTCCAGGTCGTCATACGGAATTGCGCCCGCCACCATCTGGTCGCCGATAATGGTCGCCGGGGTACCCTGAATATTCAGCACCTGCGCCAGGATGAGGTTCATCTTTAGGCTGTCCATGGTTTTATCATCCGTTTTAATGCTGTCCGTTCCGGTCTTTACCTGCGCGGCGGCGATGCTGGCGTCATCGTGATAGCCCTTTTTCATCATCAGCCGCTGGTGCAGCGCCCAGAATTTATCCGGCGCCTGCTGCCACGTTGAGAGTGCCGCTTTCGCGGCATTTACCGAGCTTTGTCCCTTGAACGGCAGCAGTTTGACGATGAGCTGCACGTCGGGATTTTCCTGCACGATTTTCTCCAGCATTGGGTCGAACTGCTTGCAATACGGGCAGTTGTAGTCCGTGAAGGAGACGATGGTCAGCTTCGGCGATGCCGCGCCGGTTCGCGGGCTGTTGGGGTCGTTAAACAGCAGTTTTGCCAGCTGGTCGCTGGAAGCGTCATCAGAAGGTGCGGCGTAACCGAACGTTGATAACGACAGCAGAAGTAAGGCAACGAAGGCTCTCATGTTATTTTCCTTTTGCATCGGACAGGGTGCTCAGCACCGCTTCGCGGCTTAACAACGCAGGCAGCACGTGGCCCTGCGGTAATCCCGGTCCGTAGATCTGGTTGAACGGCACGGCGGCGCTGCCGCGCGTGGTTAAGAACTGGCTGATGGTATCTGAGGGGCGGCTCCAGTCGCCGCGCAGGGCGACAACGTCCGGGGCGGAGAGCGCATCCTGCACGTCGTCGCGCAGCAGCACGTTGTATTTATTGGCTTTACAGGTCACGCACCAGTCGGCGGTCACGTCGACGAACACCCGTTTGTTCTCCGCCAGCGCGCGGGCAATGGCCTGCTCGCTGAGCGGCTGCCAGTGGATACGATCGCGGCGGGACCCCTCGCCGCCGGAGCCGGATACAAACGCGACCGCCCCGGCCACCACGACAGCTAATACCCCGGCGCGCAGTGCCGTTTGCCAGCGGTAGCGCCAGGCGGTGACCAGCAGCAGCGCAAGGATCAGGAGCACGCCCAGCGTGATGACGGGCAGGCTGCCAATGTGCACCGTCAGCAGGCTCAGCAGCCACAGCGATGAGCCGAGCATCATCATCCCCAGCACTACGCGTACGACGTTCATCCAGCGCCCCGGACGCGGCAAGCGCTGGGCCAGCCCCGGCCAGGCCGCCACCAGCAGCCACGGCAGGCTCATGCCGATACCCATCGCCAGGAAGATCCCCCACAGCAGGGGAAGCCGCGCCGCCAGCGCGACCGAGACCGCCGTCCCCAGGAACGGCGCGGTGCAGGGCGTTGCCAGCAGTGTGGCAAACGCGCCTTGCCAGAAATGACCCGCAAGCCCGTTGCCGCCGCGCGTGGCGAGGAAGGTGCTGGCGCCGGAAGGGAGACGGATTTCAAACAACCCCAGCAGGCTGGCGCTGAAAAGCACCATCACCAGCGTCATCGCGCCAATAAACCACGGGTTCTGGAACTGGATCCCCCAGCCGAGCGCCTGATTGCCTAAACGTAATACCGTCATCATCAGCGCCAGCGCGAGGAACGAGATCACGATCCCTGCTACCGATGCAAGAAACTGCCGGCGTACCTGACCCCGCACCTGCCGTTCGGTTTGCATCAGCGTGCCCAGCTTCATGGCCAGCACGGGCAGTACGCAGGGCATGACGTTAAGGATCAGACCGCCCGCCAGCGCCATCAGCAGCACCCAGCCTAACGAGAGCGTCGGCGCGGCGTTCCCCGGCTGAATGCTCAGGCTGGACTCCTGCGCCTGCCCGCTATCGGCCAGAACCAGCGACAGGGTTTTGCCGCTGAGGTTGGGCGCGGCCTCGCCCCAGCTGTCGGTCACGGGCACAGTGGCGACCAGCGAATCACCGCGCACGGTGAGGGCCGGTTTGCCGAAATCAACATCATCCATACCGTCGATAAACAGGGACGGCGCCTGCCAGCCTGCGTCACGCTGCGCCGTTACGATCAGCTTGCCGGGGGCATAGGTGGCGTTAAGCGTTGAGGTCAACCCGCCGGTGAGCGGAAGGGTGCCCATGGCCCGACTGAAATCGTAATCAAAACCGGCGCCTGCGGATGCGGTCATGTTCAGCGAAAACGGGTAGTCGGTAAGAATACAGACGTTGCTACAGGTGGAGAGCGTCAGCACGCCGCTCAGGATCTTCGGGACGTCGCCCCGCAGAGTGATGGGAAAGCTGACATCGCCGTGATAGCCCTGCGTGGTGATGCCCGCAACGTCGAAACGCTGCGGCACAGGCCAGCGCCAGTTCACCTCGACGGGCTGATGCCATTTAATCGTGGGTGCGACGCCGCCTTCGCCCGGCGAGCGCCAGTAGGTTTTCCAGCCTTTTTGCAGGGCGACGTCCAGCAGCAGGCGGGTTTCGCCAGTGCTTTCGGGTTGCGCACGCAGCCTGACGCTGGCGTGCTGATTATCGGCGGCGCGCAGCCAGCCGCTGTCGGCAGCCTGGCTGAGGGGCAGCCATAGCCAAAGCAGGCAGACCAGCAGTCGCCTGAATACAGTAAACATAAATTTTCTCCGTAAATGATGAATTAACCTGAAGTAACAGGCGAAGGCTCATTCACGGAAGACGCATAATCGCAGATGCACCCTTAACCGGGGCGGGGAGATAACGCGGGGAGGCCACTGCCGTTCGCGGCACGGCGGGCTGGCTGCCAGCAACGCCAGCAGCAGGGTGACGGCGAGCAGGGCGCCTTCAAACAAAACAGGCGGGACCGACATCAGCGACTTGGCGCTAAGCTCACACGGGGTTACCGGTGCGTCGGCACTCTCCTGCCCCTGCTGGACAGACTGGCTCGTGGCGTTGACGTTCATGACAAGCGCGTGCATCCCGGCCATCCGCTGGGCGGTGCATATCAGCACCACCAGGCAGGCCAGGGCTACAAGCAGGATAGCGTTGCGTTGTCGCTTGATCATGTTCGCCTCAAATATTCAGGACGCCTATATTATCGGGCGAACATATTTTGGCAACGCAAA
The DNA here is from genome assembly GCF_049238705.1 of Enterobacter cloacae complex sp. IR5403. NCBI lineage: Bacteria > Pseudomonadati > Pseudomonadota > Gammaproteobacteria > Enterobacterales > Enterobacteriaceae > Enterobacter > Enterobacter cloacae complex sp. IR5403. The sequence continues at coordinate 282,664 of NZ_JBMKHP010000004.1, forward strand.
AGCTGTAAAGAAGTGTCTGGAAGATAAGCGGTTTGCCCTCTCCGCTTGCAGAGAGGGCGAGCCATTACAGCGTTTCGCCGTTGCTGGCAATGACGGTTTTATACCACTCAAAGCTCTTCTTACGGGAGCGGGACATGTCGCCGGTACCGTCGTCGTGCTTGTTGACGTAGATAAAGCCGTAGCGCTTACTGTACTGGCCGGTGGTGAAGGAGACGCAGTCGATGCAGCCCCACGGCGTGTAGCCCATCAGATCCACCCCATCCCAGGTCACCGCCTTCATCATCTCTTCCACGTGGGCGCGCAGGTAGTCGATGCGATAGTCATCGTTGATGCTGCCGTCCTCTTCCACAGTGTCGTAGGCGCCGAAACCATTTTCCACGATAAACAGCGGCTTCTGATAACGCTCGTACAGTTCACACAGCGAATAGCGCAGGCCTACCGGATCAATCTGCCAGCCCCAGTCGGACGCCTTGACGTGTGGGTTCGGCACGCTGCCCTCGAAGCCGGAAATGGCGTCACCGGTGCCGCCTTCCGCTTTGACCGCGTTGGTCATGTAGTAGCTGAAACCTAAGTAGTCGCAGGTGCCCTCACGCAGGATCTGCTCGTCGCCCGCTTCCATTTTGATGGAGAAGCCACGGCGTTCCCACTCGTTCAGCACGTAAGTCGGGTAGTAGCCGCGCAGCTGCACGTCGGTAAAGACGTAGCGCTCGCGCATGGATTCCTGAGCGAACATCACATCTTCTGGCTTGCAGGAGTACGGATAGAGCGCGACCATCGCCAGCATGCAGCCGACTTTCATCTCCGGGTTAATGCGGCGTGCGGCTTTCACCGCCAGCGCGCTGGCCACGAACTGGTGATGCAGCACCTGGTACATGGTCTCTTCCGGGTTGTCGTGCTCGGTATAGACCACGCCAGAGCAGCAGTAGCCGAACAGCGGCGCACGCCAGTTGCGCTGGTTGTTGATTTCGTTGAAGGTCATCCAGTATTTGACCTTATTTTTGTAGCGCTCAAATACCACTTCCGAGAAACGCACAAAGAAATCGACCACTTTACGGTTGGTCCATCCGCCATATTCCTGAACGAGGTGCAGCGGCATTTCAAAGTGGGAGAGGGTGATAACCGGCTCGATGTTGTACTTCAGCAGTTCATCGAACATGTCGTCGTAAAACTTCAGCCCCTCTTCGTTTGGCTGAGTTTCGTCGCCTTTCGGGAAGATGCGCGTCCAGGCGATGGAGGTACGGAAACATTTGAAGCCCATCTCGGCAAACAGCCTGATGTCTTCTTTGTAATGGCCGTAGAAGTCGACGGCTTCGTGGTTCGGGTAATATTTGCCTTCAATCACTTCCTGCGTGATTTCTCGCGGAACGCCGTGTGCGCCGCCGGTGAGCACGTCGCAGATGCTTGGCCCTTTGCCGCCTTTGTTCCAGCCGCCTTCAACCTGGTGCGCCGCCACCGCGCCGCCCCATAAAAAATCTTTCGGTAAGGTGAGTTTTTTCATCTTTGCTATTCTCAATTCAGGACTTATTGATTTCGAGTCTAGCAAAGCGGAATTAAATGTCACGATATAACAATTTGCGGAAATTGTAATTTGTCACATCAAAAAAACAGGATGTTTTATTCTGTTAATTTCTTCGCCAGTTTCCGGCCTAATGATTCCAGAATATAGATGACGGGAATTTGCGTGGTGATATCGTAAACGCCGCCAATGCGCGTTTGCGGGACATGCCAGGAGAGGTTAAAGTCCGCCAGTTTCGCGAGACGAGAATGTTCGTGGCTGGTGACGGAGAGCACCTTGCAGTGGTGCAGGCTGAACTGGCTGGCGAAGCGCAGGATCTCCTCGGTTTCGCCGGAGACGGAGAGTACAATAGCCAGCGCATTTTTAGCCATGTCGTTAGTGACCGGGAAATAAGGATCGTCGATATGGTTGCTGAATTTCCCGATATTTGAAAAGAAACGTGCGCCATATTTTGCCAGCGATCCGGAGGTGCCCGCACCGACAAAAATAATTCGTTCAGATGATAAAATAATATCGACCGCGTTATCTAATAGCGCATCAAACTCTTCGTTATTTACGCTTTTAAAGAAGCTGATAATTTCACTGGCACCAAAATTCGCCTGCTGCGGCTCGTTCTGCTCCAGATAGAGTTTAAAGCGCACCCGAAATTCCGAGTAGCCTTCGCAGTTGAGCTTTCGGCAGAAGCGCAGGATAGTGGTAGTGGAAACGCCCGCCGCATCCGCCAGCTCGCGGATGGTCATGTACATCACTTTATCGCGGTTCTTAATGACATAGTTGTAGACCATCATTTCCAGATTGTTGAGGCTGGCAATGGCGGAATGGCTGAACATACTCACAATGGCTAAACTCGCTGTCGGACACTATTCCTGAAGCATACCATGATGACGAAGGGCGGGAGACGGATTTATCTCCTTGATTACTCAGATGTTAATGAAATCATTTACACCTGTGCGGTGGATTGCTATTACATTATTCTGATTTATAAGGATAAATTTTGAATGTGGATTTATTTTAGCTAACAGGTGTTCACTGGAATCATTCTCAGTTAGCATAGAGTGGCGATGAATAATCATCTTTTGTTTTCCCGGAGTTAAGTATGGTGAGCAGACCATTAATCGCACAGGGATATTCGCTGGCTGAGGAAGTAGCCAACAGTATAAGCCACGGCATTGGCCTGGTTTTTGGGATTGTCGGCTTAGTGTTATTGCTGGTACAGGCAGTGGATACCAACGCCAGCGCGATGGCCATTACCAGTTACAGCCTGTATGGCGGGAGTATGATCCTGCTTTTCCTGGCCTCAACGCTGTATCACGCGATCCCGCATCAACGGGCGAAGATATGGCTCAAGAAATTTGACCACTGCGCTATCTATCTTCTTATTGCGGGTACCTACACGCCGTTTTTGCTGGTGGGGCTCAACTCGCCGCTGTCGCGTGGCCTGATGATTGTGATCTGGAGCCTGGCGCTGCTGGGGATCCTGTTTAAGCTGACCATTGCGCACCGGTTTAAAGTGTTGTCGCTGGTTACCTATCTGACAATGGGCTGGCTGTCGCTGATTGTGGTGTATCAGTTAGCCATTAAGCTGGCGGTGGGGGGCGTGACGCTTCTGGCGGTGGGCGGGGTGGTCTACTCGCTGGGCGTGATTTTCTACGTCTGCAAGCGTATCCCGTACAACCATGCTATCTGGCACGGGTTTGTGCTGGGCGGCAGCGTGTGTCACTTCCTGGCAATTTATCTGTATGTAGGGCAGGTGTAGTTTTTTTGTAAGGTGCGGTCTGATGCCCTCACCCCGACCCTCTCCCACAGGGAGAGGGAGAATATCAACACCGTAGGCCCGGTAAGCGCAGCGCCACCGGGCGATATAGCATCAATCTTCCAGTGAATACGGCAGCGGCTCAATGCTGAGCGTGTTTGCATCATCCCGCACGCGGAACACGCTGTCGGGCTCCATATCATTATTCATGACAACCTGCACCAGCAGGCGGCCATCATCGAGCTGGACGGCGGCTAACACGGTGCCGGTACGGCGCCAGTTTTCGCCCATCTTCATCTCAAGATCTTCACCCGCTTCCGGCACACGGCTGGCGTGACCAGCCAGCGTCCACAGGGCGCGTTTGTTCGCGCCGCGGAATTTCGCACGCGCCACCATTTCCTGACCGGTGTAGCAGCCCTTCTTAAAGCTGATACCGCCCAGCGCCTGGATGTTTGTCGCCTGCGGGATAAACTGCGCGCTGTTTGCCGCGTCAATCACCGGCAGGCCCGCTTCGATGTTCAGCGCCAGCCACTGCTGGCTGTTGTTGAGCTGTGCTTCACCGCGCAGGGCGTCAGTGACGCGTTCCGCCGTTGCTTCGTCGGTTACCAGCAGGAAGCGCTCCGCCGGGTGTTCGAACCACAGAATGGAGGTTGCTCCCTCGCTGACCAGCTGTTTTTCCGCATCCGGCAGCTCGGCAAACAGGTTTTTCAGCGCTGCACGCGCCTGGAAACCCGCGACCCCCAGCAGAACGTGTTCATCGTCCGGGGCGATGGTGACTTTAGAAAAGACCGCGTATTTTTTCAGCTCTTTAAGCTGGGCGTCACGCAGGCTGCGGCGCTCAATAAAGGCGAATCCGTCCTGACGGCGGAACAGACGCAGGTTGCTCCACATTTTGCCTTTTGGATCGCAATGCGCGGCCAGCAGATGCTGGTGCTCAGTCAACTGCGCCACGTCCGCAGTGACCTGGCCTTGCAGGTATTTTTCGCTGTCCGCACCGGTCAGTGTCGCCAGTGCCCAGTCATCAAGAGTAATCAGCGTCAGCGGCAGACGCGCAGAGGCGGCGGGCTGGCGAGGAGAAAATGGTGTAAATGCCATAGTGATGTCCTGAATTGCTTAACGCTTTGATAATACCTAATGGTAAAAGAGACTGTATTCAATGCAAGCGCTTTCAGCAGGCCATTCGTGCCATTACGCGGTTATGCGTGGCGCTACGCAAAATAGTGTAATCCGCTGTCTTTATAAGGATTATTCAGGGAGCCTGCTCGAGGTTCGCAATATTCCAGTAAAGAAACGGTCAAAAACACGTTACACTAGCAGGTGTTCCCGGAGAGCAATAATGAATACCAAACGGGATACCGACTGTGCCAAACGTAATGCAGGAAACAGAACATGGATATTAACAACAAGGCCCGTATTCACTGGGCGTGCCGTCGCGGCATGCGTGAACTTGATATCTCCATCATGCCTTTCTTCGAGTATGAGTACGACAGCTTAAGCGATGACGATAAGCGCCTGTTTGTCCGTCTGCTTGAGTCTGACGATCCGGATTTATTCAACTGGCTGATGAATCACGGCAAGCCCGCCGACACCGAGTTGCAACGGATGGTGCAATTAATTCAAACACGGAATCAGGAACGTGGTCCTGTGGCAATCTGATCTTCGCGTCTCGTGGCGCTCACAGTGGATGTCCTTACTGCTCCACGGTCTGGTGGCGGCACTGGTGTTATTGGTGCCGTGGCCGCTTAGCTATACCCCTCTGTGGTTGCTATTGCTGTCGTTTGTGGTGTTTGACAGCGTGCGCAGCCAGCGTCGAATCAACGCCCGTCAGGGTGAAATTAAGCTGCTGATGGATTCTCGCCTGCGCTGGCAGGGAAAAGAGTGGGAGATGATGGGGACGCCGTGGATGCTTAACACCGGGATGATGCTACGGCTGCGTCGGGTCGAGGATAACCGTCGCCAGCACCTGTGGCTGGCCGCAGACAGTATGGATCCCGCGGAGTGGCGAGATCTGCGCCGGTTGATCGTGCAACAGCCGACGCAGGAGTAAATCAGCTGAACTGCTCGGCCATCTCACCCAGAATCTGCTCGCACCAGCTCTGGAGGCGCTCGTCGCTAAGATCGTACTGGTTGGTTTCATCCAGCGCGAGCCCGACAAACAGCTGACCGTCGGCAATAATCGGTTTTTGACTGGTGAACTCATAGCCTTCCGTAGGCCAGTAGCCGATAAAGGTCGCGCCCTTTGGCGCCAGTTTGTCGTGCAGCATGCCGAGTGCGTCAAGGAACCACTCCCCGTAGCCCAACTGGTCGCCCATGCCGTACATCGCAATGATTTTGCCTTCAAAATTGACTGAATCGAGCTGATCCCAGATGGCTTCCCAGTCTTCCTGAATCTCACCAAAGTCCCAGGTAGGGATACCCAGAATCAGCACATCGTACTGCTCCATCAAGGCGACCGCGTCATCTTTCAGGTTATGCAACGTCACCAGTTCCGGGCCAATGATGTCACGAATTTTCTCCGCTGCCATTTCGGTGTAGCAGGTGCTGGAACCATAGAACAGACCAATATTCATCGCGTAACTATCTCAATTCTTGCTATGACTTTGCGCGTAGTGTACCAGAAACCGATGGCAATCAGGCATAATGGCCAGATTGCAGAACCAAAGGGGCTGATGTGGAAAAGGATCTCGCACTCATCGAACAGTTTCTCGACGCGCTGTGGCTGGAGAAAAACCTCGCTGAAAATACGCTCAGCGCCTATCGTCGGGATCTCACGCTGCTGGTCGAGTGGCTGGCGCATCGGGGGCTGACGCTTGAAAGCGCGCAAAGCGATGACCTGCAAGGGTTACTGGCTGAGCGGATGGAAGGGGGGTACAAAGCCACCAGCTCCGCACGTCTGCTGAGCGCCATGCGCCGCCTGTTCCAGCACCTGTACCGCGAGAAGATCCGCGCGGATGACCCCAGCGCACTGCTGGCATCGCCTAAACTGCCTCAGCGGCTGCCAAAAGATCTCAGCGAAGCACAAGTTGAGAGATTATTACAGTCGCCCGCAGTTGACCTTCCGCTGGAGTTACGCGATAAAGCCATGCTTGAACTATTGTATGCCACGGGCTTGCGCGTTTCCGAGCTGGTGGGCCTGACGATGAGCGATATCAGCCTGCGTCAGGGCGTGGTGCGCGTTATCGGTAAAGGGAACAAAGAACGGCTGGTGCCGCTGGGTGAAGAGGCGGTCTACTGGCTGGAGACGTATCTGGAACACGGGCGTCCGTGGCTGCTGAACGGCGTCTCCATAGATGTATTGTTCCCGAGCCAGCGCGCGCAGCAGATGACGCGACAAACGTTCTGGCATCGCATTAAACATTACGCCACACTGGCGGGTATTGACAGTGAGAAGCTGTCCCCGCACGTTTTGCGTCACGCCTTCGCGACGCATCTGTTAAACCACGGCGCTGATTTACGCGTGGTGCAGATGTTGCTTGGACACAGCGATCTTTCAACGACGCAAATATACACCCATGTCGCGACGGAACGCCTGCGGCAGCTACACCAACAGCACCACCCTCGCGCGTGAGTGCCGACGAATTGTTACAGGATCATATATGAAAAAGTCTTTAGCGCTGTTCACCCTGCTGGCAGCTTCGGTTTCCGGTTTTGCCCATGCGGACGATGCCGCCATTAAACAGTCTCTGACGAAACTCGGCGTCGCCAGCAGCGAGATCCAGCCAGCGCCGGTGGCTGGTATGAAAACGGTGCTGACCAACAGCGGCGTGCTGTACGTGACCGATGACGGCAAGCACATCATTCAGGGGCCTATGTACGACGTGAGCGGCGCGCAGCCGGTGAACGTCACCAACCAGCTGCTGATGAAAAACCTGAACGCGCTCGAAAAAGAGATGATTGTCTACAAGGCGGCGCAGGAAAAGCACGTTATTACCGTCTTCACCGACATCACCTGCGGCTACTGCCACAAGCTGCATGAAGAGATGAAAGACTACAACGCGCTGGGCATTACCGTGCGTTACCTGGCTTTCCCACGCGCTGGCGTGCAGAGCCAGCCTGAGCAGGATATGAAAGCGATCTGGTGTGCGAAAGACCGCAACAAGGCCTTTGATGACGCGATGAACGGCAAAGGCGTGAAGCCCGCATCCTGCGATATCGACATCGCTAACCACTACGCGCTGGGCGTGCAGTTTGGCGTGAGCGGTACGCCAGCCATTGTGCTGAGTAACGGCTACGTGGTGCCGGGCTACCAGGGTCCAAAAGAGATGAAAGCGTTCCTCGACGAGCACCAGAAACAGATGGGTGGTAAATAATTCGCGTGAAAGCCCCGATAAAACTGCGCCGCCGCGATGCGGGTGAAACCGCGGATTTACCAGACTCGCTTCCGCTGCTGCTAAAGCGGCTGTATGCCAGCCGTGGCGTGCGTATGGCAAGCGATCTTGAGCGCAGCGTCAAAGGCATGCTGCCCTGGCAAGCGCTGAGTGGCATCGAAAAAGCGACTGAAATGCTCTACGACGCGTTCCGGGAAGGCACGCGGATTGTCGTTGTGGGCGATTTCGATGCCGACGGCGCAACCAGTACCGCGCTGAGCGTGCTCAGCCTGCGTGCGCTGGGCTGTGATAACGTGACTTACCTGGTGCCGAACCGGTTTGAAGACGGCTACGGCCTCAGCCCGGAAGTGGTCGATCAGGCCCATGCCCGTGGCGCACAGATGATCATGACCGTGGATAACGGGATCTCTTCTCATGCGGGGGTCGATCATGCCCATGCGCTGGGGATCCCGGTACTGGTCACCGATCACCACCTGCCAGGCGAAACTCTGCCTGCCGCCGAAGCCATCATTAACCCGAACCTGCGCGACTGCGATTTCCCGTCGAAATCGCTGGCCGGAGTAGGGGTGGCGTTTTATCTGATGCTGGCGTTACGCACGTTGCTGCGAGATAAGGGCTGGTTCGAATCGCGCGGGATTGCCGTGCCTAACCTCGCGGAGTATCTCGATCTGGTAGCGCTGGGAACCGTGGCGGACGTGGTGCCGCTCGATACCAATAACCGTATTCTCACCTGGCAGGGCTTAAGCCGCATTCGGGCAGGTAAATGCCGTCCGGGGATTAAGGCGCTGCTGGAAATTGCCAACCGCGATCCGCTGAAGCTTGCGGCAAGCGATTTAGGCTTTGCCCTCGGCCCGCGCCTGAACGCGGCCGGGCGGCTGGACGATATGTCGGTTGGCGTCGCGCTGCTGCTGTGCGACAACATCGGCGAAGCGCGCGTGCTGGCCAGTGAGCTGGACGCACTCAACCAGACCCGTAAAGAGATTGAGCAGGGGATGCAGGCTGAAGCGTTGACCCTGTGCGAAAAGCTGGAGCGCAGCGGCGATACCCTGCCGGGCGGGCTGGCAATGTATCACCCCGAATGGCACCAGGGCGTGGTGGGCATTCTGGCGTCGCGCATTAAAGAGCGTTTCCACCGCCCGGTGATTGCGTTCGCCCCCGCCGGGGACGGCACGCTGAAAGGCTCCGGTCGTTCCATTCAGGGGCTGCATATGCGCGACGTGCTGGAGCGTCTGGATACGCTGCATCCGAACCTGATGATTAAGTTCGGCGGTCACGCGATGGCGGCAGGCCTGTCGCTGGAAGAGGCGAAGTTCGACGAGTTTCAGCGTCTGTTTGGCGAACTGGTCACCGAGTGGATCGATCCGGCTCTGTTGCAGGGTGAAGTGGTTTCTGACGGTGAGCTTTCTCCGGCTGAAATGACCATGGAGGTGGCGCAGATGCTGCGCGATGCCGGCCCATGGGGGCAGATGTTCCCGGAGCCGCTTTTCGACGGACGTTTTCGTTTGCTGCAACAGCGCATCGTGGGCGAACGCCATCTCAAAGTGATGGTGGAACCGGTCGGCGGCGGACCGCTGCTCGACGGCATCGCCTTTAACGTTGATACCTCCATCTGGCCGGACAACGGCGTGCGCGAGGTTGAGCTGGCCTATAAGCTGGATATTAACGAGTTCCGTGGTAACCGCTCCCTTCAGATCATCATCGACAATATCTGGCCAATTTAGCGTCAGTAATCTCTATAAAAAAGGGCGTGGATTCGGTACAATCCCGCTCTTATCACCGCATTTTGACAAGCTCATAAAAGAAAACAGACCATGTTTGAAATTAATCCGGTAAAAAACCGCATTCAGGACCTCACGGAGCGCTCTGACGTTCTTAGGGGGTATCTTTGACTACGATGCCAAGAAAGAGCGTCTCGAAGAAGTAAACGCCGAGCTGGAACAGCCGGACGTCTGGAACGAACCTGAGCGCGCTCAGGCGCTGGGTAAAGAGCGTTCCTCCCTCGAAGCCATCGTAGATACGCTGGATCAAATGGCGCAGGGTCTGGAAGATGTTTCTGGGCTGCTGGAGCTGGCTGTCGAAGCCGACGACGAAGAAACCTTTAACGAAGCCGTGGCAGAGCTCGACGTGCTGGAAGAGAAACTGGCGCAGCTGGAATTCCGTCGCATGTTCTCCGGCGAATACGATAGCGCTGACTGCTATCTCGATATTCAGGCAGGTTCTGGCGGTACCGAAGCGCAGGACTGGGCGAGCATGCTGATGCGCATGTACCTGCGCTGGGCGGAAGCGCGCGGTTTCAAAACCGAGATTATCGAAGAGTCCGAAGGTGAAGTGGCGGGTATCAAATCCGTCACCATCAAGATTATTGGCGATTACGCCTACGGCTGGCTGCGTACCGAGACCGGCGTTCACCGCCTGGTGCGCAAGAGCCCGTTCGATTCCGGCGGCCGTCGTCACACCTCCTTCAGCTCCGCGTTTGTCTACCCGGAAGTGGATGAAGATATTGATATCGACATCAACCCGGCGGACCTGCGTATCGACGTTTACCGCGCATCCGGCGCGGGTGGTCAGCACGTTAACCGTACGGAATCTGCGGTGCGTATTACCCACATTCCAACCGGGCTGGTAACACAGTGCCAGAACGACCGTTCCCAGCATAAGAACAAAGACCAGGCCATGAAGCAGATGAAAGCGAAGCTTTATGAGCTGGAGATGCAGAAGAAAAATGCTGAGAAGCAGGCGATGGAAGACAACAAGTCCGATATCGGCTGGGGCAGCCAGATCCGTTCTTACGTCCTTGATGACTCCCGCATCAAAGACCTGCGTACCGGGGTTGAAACCCGCAACACGCAGGCGGTGCTGGACGGCAGCCTGGACCAATTTATCGAAGCAAGTTTGAAAGCAGGGTTATGAGGAACCAACATGTCTGAACAACAAGCACAGGGCGCTGACGCGGTAGTCGATCTTAACAACGAACTGAAAACCCGCCGCGAGAAGCTGGCAGCGCTGCGCGAGCAGGGCGTGCCGTTCCCGAACGATTTTCGTCGTGACCACACCTCAGACCAACTGCACGCAGACTTCGACGGTAAAGAGAACGAAGAGCTGGAAGCGCTGAACGTTGAAGTGTCCGTGGCGGGCCGCATGATGACCCGTCGTATTATGGGTAAAGCGTCCTTCGTGACCTTACAGGACGTTGGCGGCCGCATTCAGCTGTACGTCTCTCGTGACGACCTGCCGGAAGGCATCTACAACGAGCAGTTCAAGAAGTGGGACCTGGGCGACATCCTGGGCGCTAAAGGTAAACTGTTCAAAACCAAGACCGGTGAACTGTCTATCCACTGCACAGAACTGCGTCTGCTGACCAAAGCCCTGCGCCCGCTGCCGGACAAGTTCCACGGTTTGCAGGATCAGGAAGCGCGCTATCGTCAGCGTTACCTGGATCTCATCTCTAACGATGAATCCCGTAAGACCTTCAAAATTCGCTCCCAGATCATGGCCGGTATTCGCCAGTTCATGGTTAACCGCGACTTTATGGAAGTAGAAACCCCGATGATGCAGGTGATCCCCGGCGGTGCCTCTGCCCGTCCGTTCATCACCCATCACAACGCCCTGGACCTGGACATGTACCTGCGTATCGCGCCGGAACTGTACCTGAAGCGTCTGGTGGTCGGCGGTTTCGATCGCGTGTTTGAGATCAACCGTAACTTCCGTAACGAAGGTATCTCCGTACGTCATAACCCAGAGTTCACCATGATGGAACTCTATATGGCCTATGCGGATTACAAAGATCTGATCGAGCTGACCGAATCCCTGTTCCGCACCCTGGCGCAGGACATTCTGGGCACCACCCAGGTGCCTTACGGTGAAGAGGTGTTCGACTTCGGCAAGCCGTTCGAAAAACTGACCATGCGCGAAGCGATCAAGAAATACCGTCCGGAAACCAACATGGCGGATCTGGATAACTTCGACTCTGCGAAAGCGATCGCTGAAAGCATCGGCATCAAGGTTGAGAAGAGCTGGGGTCTGGGCCGTATTGTGACCGAGATCTTCGAAGAAGTGGCCGAAGCGCACCTGATTCAGCCGACCTTCATCACCGAATACCCGGCGGAAGTGTCTCCGCTGGCGCGTCGTAATGACGAGAACCCGGAAATCACTGACCGCTTCGAATTCTTCATCGGTGGCCGCGAAATCGGTAACGGCTTTAGCGAGCTGAACGATGCAGAAGATCAGGCGCAGCGCTTCCAGGATCAGGTTAACGCGAAAGCGGCAGGCGACGACGAAGCGATGTTCTTCGACGAAGACTACGTGACCGCGCTGGAGCACGGCCTGCCGCCGACGGCTGGCCTGGGTATTGGTATCGACCGTATGGTGATGCTGTTCACCAACAGCCACACCATCCGCGACGTGATCCTGTTCCCGGCGATGCGTCCGGTGAAATAAGCCGTTAAGACGTAAAAAAAGCCCCGTGCGTTTATCGCCGGGGCTTTTTTATTGCGCCGCGAAGGCGCTGAGTTTTTCACGCGCGGTGTTCGCTTCCTGCACCATCCACGGGCTAAATGCCCACGGTGTGGCGTCCAGCGCGCGGAATAGCGCGTCCAGTTCCACCCACTGATACTCCATCACTTCATCGTCATTGATTGCGAGGGTATTCGTGACGCGGGCGGCATAGACCGGGCAGATTTCGTTTTCAACGATCCCTGACGGGTCGGCTTCACGGTAGCGGAACTCCGGGGCAATGGGGGTGATGTCTGTGATTTCGGCGCCGACTTCAAAGCGGCAGCGGCGGATAATCGCCTGCTCTGTCGCTTCGTCGGCCTGTGGATGACCGCAAACAGAGTTGGTCCATACGCCGGGCCAGGCTTTTTTACTTAAGGCGCGCCGGGTGATCAGACATTCTCCTTTAGCGTTAAACAGCCATGAAGAGAAGGCCAGGTGTAGCGGGGTGTGTGACGTGTGCGCGGCGTACTTCTCCTGAGTGCCAATCACCTTTCCCTGGTCATTTACCAAAATAACGTGTTCTTGAATACTCATTGATGCTCCAGTGCCAAAATGCTTAATGGTTCAGCACCATCAGCGGAATTATTATACTGCATTCTTATGCGAACGGTTTGGCCCACAGAGCGGAAAAGGGCATGACCCGCATCAGTTTGGGCTGCTATCATAGTGCGCCATTCACGCTGACCGAGGAGCTGTTTTGTTTGCAGGAAGCCTGACGAGAAACCCGATCATTGCCGTTTTCTGCCTGACGCTGACGCTACTTGTAGCAGGATGCTCGGGGAGTAAATCTTCGGATATGGGCAGTTATTCCGGTGCAGTCTATACCGTTAAGCGCGGGGACACGCTCTACCGCATCTCACGCGCCACGGGAACCAGCGTGAAGGAGCTGGCGCGCCTGAATAATATCTCTCCACCGTATACTATTGAGGTAGGGCAGAAGCTCAAGGTTAACGGCGGTTCCTCCTCAGGGAAAAAGTCCTCAACGCGTAAAACAGCCAAAGTCACGCCATCCTATCAGGTGCCTAAATCATCCTGGCCGCCGGTCGGTCAGCGCTGCTGGATCTGGCCTGCAAGCGGAAAAGTGGTTGCGCCGTACTCGCTCTCGGAAGGTGGCAATAAAGGTATTGATATCGCTGCCGCACGCGGCACACCGGTTTACGCTTCAGGGGCCGGGAAGGTGGTCTATGTCGGTAACCAGCTTCGTGGATACGGTAACCTGATCATGATTAAGCATGGTGAGGACTACATTACGGCGTATGCGCATAACGACACGATGCTGGTCAATAACGGGCAGAACGTGAAGGCGGGGCAGAAGATTGCGACCATGGGCAGTACCGGGACGGATACGGTTAAGCTGCACTTCCAGATCCGCTATAAGGCTACAGCCATCGATCCGCAGCGTTATCTTCCGGCGCAGGGCAGTAAGCCGAAGTGTTAAGTGATTATTTAATCGCCACTTAGTGGGGTAAAGGCTTGTATGAAGAGGCGTAAGGTCTATAATGCCTTACGCACCTCAAAGCGGGCGTAGTTCAATGGTAGAACGAGAGCTTCCCAAGCTCTATACGAGGGTTCGATTCCCTTCGCCCGCTCCAGAATTTCCCCAAGAAGAACCGTTCAAAAACTCTCTTTATTTCAGTAGGTTGCTCAGTAGCGCTGACTAACTTGTTTAGGCGTTATGTCCTGTAGAGCATTGACGTCCTCCCTGCACACGAAATGCAGGTAACCCTCTGACAGTCTTATGAAATCGCTGTGCTTCGCTTGTCTTCTAACCTCTAAGGGGCTTAATGGTTTCTGTTGTCTAAAACCAGAAGAGAAAGAGCCAGCGTGGCAGCTGGCTATGTTTTTAGTATGGTGATGCGGTTAAATAGACAGGGACGGAGTAGATCGAGCCACCTGCCAGATAATCCGCAGGGCTGTGAAAGGTGTAAATGGTTCCCTTCACGGAAAGGTAGATCGCATTATTCTCGACCTTCTTCAATGCATCTTTGTCCGTGGTGATCATGAAAGGCTGGTGATCGTTCTCCAGACTCGCCATAAACGCTTTATCATCTTTGGTTACATCATAGAGATAGAAACGGTAGGAAAAGCCTGTGGTGGCTCCTGCACTCGCTTCTGTGATGTAAAGATTAGCCAGATTGTTAACTTTCGCCTTCTTAATAATCACTTGCTCAAGTGGTGAGAAGTGCAGCAAGTTGTATATCCCATAGGCGACAACAGCCAACAGGATCAGAAGTAGATACCGCTTCTTAAAAACCTGTGCGTTTTGCATAGTCGATACCCGCTCTTATCCAGTACTGGTCGTTAGGATCATCACCGTAAGGCGTTGAGCCAAACCAATCACCAAAAGCCGGATCCGTTGTTCCTGCGCGGCTTTGCGTTAAGCCATAGGTAAGCTGGAATAGCCATTTTCACTTTTCCTCATGCTGTTATAAAAAAAACCAAAGAGAAAGTGTACCTATATGTGAGAGGGCAATAAACGATTAAATCTAACAAAATCATTAATTTAAATGTGATTAAATTTGAGTTAAGTTAAACTAAAGGGAAGGTAGGCATTGCACCCTCTCGATTATTGCAAAGCCCGTATGTAATCTGGCAAGGCTTTCAATTGGCTATCTTTCATCGCCGGAACAGGAATACCCCTATCAGTCTTTTCTGTACTGGCGTACCTGCTTCCCCCTTTCGTTCATTGTTATGATCGGTTGTCGGCATAACACGCTAAGTTGCACATTTCCTGTACCCTGGATACCCTGAGATTAATCCTAATAACTCAAGGGTGAGTATGGCTACCGGGAAGAGAAAGAACCAAAAGGAATCACCTGAAGAAGAGTTAGATCGCTTGCTGGATGCGCTTGAACTCACAGAGGAGCAACGGGAGTTTATCGAATCCATGCGGGAGGACAAAGGGGACCCCTGTGAGGAGTAACGCTTGCCTTCAGCCGAACGAATACCAATGGCCGCATAACGGCGTTGTAAAGAGCTTTACTTCTCACGAGGGCTTTACGTCAGCGTCGATGGTTCAGCGTACCGTGCCAGAAATTGTCCTGAAATGATGCGGTATTCAGACCGGATCGGACTACTATTCATTATGATTTATCAATGCATTATAGCCTGACCAGGTGCATGTAAAATCGCGGAGCCGGGAGAGTTGACGGCAATGTAAAAGAAATCATGAGGAAAGAAATATGGCTGCAACAAACGGTATGATTGATACTGATGACGCTGTAATTTTACTCATCGACCATCAGAGTGGCTTATTCAACACGGTACGTGATGTGCCTGTGCCAGACCTTCGTAACTATGTGACAGCGATTGCCAAAGTTGCCACGCTTTTAAATATCCCGGTGATCACCACGGCCTCTGTTCCTGACGGTCCCAATGGCCCGCTCATCCCGGAAATTCACAAATATGCACCCCATGCCGTGTATGTTCCACGTACCGGGCAGATTAATACCTGGGATAATCCGGCGTTTGTGAAGGAAGTGGAAAAGACGGGCAGAAAGACGCTGATTATTGCCGGCACGCTCACCAGCGTCTGCATGGCGTTCCCTGCGGTTAGCGCTGTCCAGGAGGGGTATAAGGTTTACTGTGTTGTGGATGCCTCGGGGAACTGGTCCAAAATCGCGACCGATACCACCATCGCGCGTGTGGCTCAGGCGGGGGCGATCCCTACCGATACGTTTGCCATTGTCGCTGAATTAATGAGAACCTGGAACCGCGCGGAAGGTTCTCGCTTTGCTGAGATCCTGGCAGAGCATGTCTGTCCGGAATATAAGTGCCTGATTGAAAGTTTCGGCAAAGCTCAGGAAATTGCCAGAACGGGCCCGGAAACCAATCTGGAGCATTATAAGTAAGTCCGGATAAATCTGTATAAAAGTTCCTGGATTTTATCGTCCTGTACCTGAACGTATTACAGGTGCAGGACGCAGCGGCGCCTTATTCCGGACGTCGCTGAACTGTCAGAGATATTAAGAGGGGCTGAACCGCGCATAATTTAAAATTAAACCCTCTTTCTTTTTACGTCATCAGGCGCCCCTGTTATATCTGTCGGCAAATTTTTTATTTACCGGATCGCAGATGAAAACACGACTCCTCCTGTGCGCGGGCTTATTTGCCGCCTCCAGTGCCCATGCCAGCGCCCTCTATTTTTATGAAGCTGGCACCGAAGATACCGCGCTTGCCGGAGCAGGGCAGGCGGCTCGTGCGCAGGACGCCTCGACAATCATGACCAACCCTGCTGGCATGACGCGCCTGCCGGATCATATGGTCACCGGTGGGTTACAGGTTATGGATGGCTCCATCGATAACCAGCTGGATAACCATGCCCATCAAAGCCCCGGCGACGTGATGAAAACCATCCCGAATAGCCCGGGTTGATTATGTCCGGGGAAATTACCGCTGGGTGGCGCAGGTGATGAATAAAGTCGTTTTTGCCGATCCCAATAATAAGGCGGCGCGCGAACTGGAAGCGGACGCGTTTGAACAGCTGGGATACCAGGCTGAGTCAGGGCCGTGGCGTAACGCCTACCTCACCGGTGCGCAGGCGTTGCGTAACGGCGTGAAGAGGATGCCGACGCCCAATACCGCCAGCCCGGATGCGGTCCGCGCCATGTCGAATGAGATGATTTTTGACTACTTCGGCGTTCACCTTAACGGCGTCAGAGCCGCGACTGCCCGAGGGATTTTTAACGTTGATCTGGGCCGCGAGGGCGGCAGGTACAAGCTGGAGCTGGAGAATGGCGTGCTGAACCATAGCGCCAACGCTCAGGCAGAAGATCCGGATGCAACCATCATGCTCAGCCGCGAAACGCTGAATAAAATCATCCTCAAAGAGACCACGTTGAAAAAGGCGCAACAGGCAGTAGAGGTGACGATCGTCGGCAATGCCGCGAAGGTAAACGAAATGCTGCGCTGCATGGAGAGCTTCAGCTTCTGGTTTCCTGTCGTCACCCCTTAAACGTAATAAAGGCTGCTTTCGCAGCCCTTTAGCATTCGCCTGCAACAGTTTGCCGGGTGTGGCGGCTTCGCCTTACCCGGCCTACACTCTGTGCGCCTTGAGCGCTAGATGACGCCATCCCCGCCGTCTGAACACCACACCTGCCCGGAGGTGTATGAACACTCATCCGAGGCCAGGGTGACATACAGCGGTGCGATCTCCACGGGCTGTCCCGGGCGTCCCAGAGGGGTACTCTCGCCAAAGTGTTTCACTTTTTCCTGTGGCTGCCCACCGCTGGGCTGAAGCACGGTCCAGTAAGGTCCCGGCGCTACCGCATTCACGCGTATCCCTTTCGGTCCCAGCTGTTTCGCCAGCGCTTTGGTAAACACCGCGAGACAGGCTTTGGTCTGCGCATAGTCAAGCAGTACGGCGCTCGGTTTCACCGCCTGTACAGATGAGGTGTTAATGATGGAAGCGGGGGCTTTCATGTGGCGCAACGCCGCCTTTGTGATCCAGAAAGGCGCATAGACGTTGGTCTTAAAGGTCGCGTCAAAATCTTCCGTGGTCAGTTCTTCCAGCGACTCACGATACTGCTGGCGGCCTGCGTTATTCACCAGGATATCCAGCCCGCCCAGTTTTGAGACGGCCTGCTCCACCAGGTTCTGACAAAAAGTTTCGTCCCGCACATCGCCCGGAAGCGCGACGGCATTCCGTCCTTCCGCTTTAATCAGGGCGATGACTTCCGCTGCGTCTTCTTCCTCTTCCGGCAAATAGTTAATCGCGACATCTGCCCCTTCGCGGGCATAGGCAATGGCTACCGCGCGTCCGATGCCGGAATCGCCCCCGGTAATTAGCGCCTTCTTACCGGCAAGACGACCATGCCCTTTGTAGCTCTTCTCGCCGTGGTCGGGAACGGGTTCCATTTCAGAGGCCAGGCCCGGTGGCGTCTGAGGCTGCTCCGGGAAAGGTGGCGTTGGGTAAGCGTTCGTACGTTGTTCATTATCACTCATAGCTAACTCCTTGTTAGGGGTGAGATTTGATGGATAGTTACAGCGTTAACGCTTCGCTGAATTATTTTTGCAAGTGGCTGACCCGCACTACGGGTGGGGATGATTTTTTATCGAGCGAGCCGCTAATACTGATCATGTTGTCAGGTTCCACGGTTCTGTCGTCAAATACGGCTTTCGGGATAATAACGTCGATTTTCCCGGTTTTATCCTGGAATACGTATTTATCGCCATTGCCGTCAATAAGATTGCCGCGCAGTGAAATTGAGGCGCCATCATGCATCTCTTTCGCCTGAGTAATGGTCATAATGCGCGCATCATCGGTACCACGATAACCGCTGTCCAGCGCATGCGGCGGTGGCGGCGCGTCACCCTTTTGTAACCCGCCGTTATTATCTGCCCATGCAGTAGGGATAATTAATATTAACAAGGCTGAAATCACTGATAATTTCATCTGATATCCTTCATTTTGGATGTCTTGACTTATTAAGTATTGTTGCTATTCCTTTATGTGGCAAATGTGATAAGTCTTAAAAGCATTTGCACAGAAAAATCAAAAATTTCGGCAATTAAGCGAAACGGTGACAACAGCCATGGAACCAAAAAATGAAAAAGTGCCTGGGATAAAAGAGAGTAACCGTTTACTGACGTTTGAGTACGCATTTCGTCAGGTGGGTTTTATTGTGCTGTTAGCTATTATCGTGGCGGCAATTGCCGGGCTGTTTTCAAGCGGTGCGGTCAGCGACGTGGAGAAAACAAACGAAGCAAAATCCCTGACCCTGAGCTATGAGCGCTTCGGTCGCCGCCAGACCGAATCGCGGATGGCGGTGACGTTTCCGGTGACGTCTGAGGGGAAATATACCCTCAGCCTGACCAGCGAAAGCAGCGACGCTTATGAGCCAGGCAGCGTCTGGCCACAGCCGGACAGCATGTACAGTCGGGGAAATACCCTGTTTCTCGTCTACGATCGTTTACAACAGACCGATAAATTTACCGTTGTATTATTCATCACGCCGTCAAAAGCAGGGAAGTGGACAAACAGCATCCGCTTAAACAACGAGCCAGATATCCGTTTCTGGCAGTTTATTTACCCCTAGGAGTCAAATATGGACATGGTTTTTCGTGCCCTGGCAATTTATCTGTTTCTGGTCATTGTGTTTAAAGTTGCCGGGCGGCGCGCCCTGCTACAAATGACCAGTTTTGACCTTATTTTGCTCTTAATTATCAGTGAAGCGACACAACAGGCGCTGCTTGGCGAAGATTTTTCCGTCACCGGCGCGATGATTACAATAACAATGCTGGTGGTGGTTGATATTATTTTTGGCCTGCTGAAGAAATATTTTTCCACCGTTGAGAATATTCTTGATGGCACACCGGTGATATTGGTGGAGAACGGTGTTCCCCTCGCCGATAAACTGAAAAAGGTCGATGTATCCTGTGATGATATATTGGTATCAGCCCGCCAGAATCACGGTATTACAGAATTGAAGGAGATTAAATACGCTATTCTTGAGCGTAATGGTCATATTTCTATTATTCCTGACGAAAATTAAGGGGCAATGCGATGAGCAATCTTATTCACGACAGCAACAGCACCATTAGCGAGCTGACGAAAAAGCTCGCCACTCAGCTTACGGACAGAGGTTTGCGGTTAACCACCGCAGAGTCCTGTACTGGCGGCAATCTCGCGGTTGCGCTTTGTGCCGAAGAGAACACGGCGGAATTTTATGACGTTGGCATGGTGGTGTTCAGCGATGCGGCGAAGGAGCGGATCCTCGGCGTGCGGCACGAAACCATTGAGCGCTTCACCGCCGTCAGTGAACAAACGGTGACCGAGATGGCCGCTAAAATTCGCGAAATTGCCGAGGCGGATATCGGCCTTGCCATCAGCGGCTATGCGGGACCGGAAGGCGGAGACGATGGCACCGCAGCCGGTACGGTCTGCTTCGGCTGGAATATTCGCGGGCAGACGGAAACCCGCACCGTGCTGTTTTCCGGTGAATGTCAGGATGTGGTGGATAAAGCGGTGCGTTATTCCCTGTCTGAACTGATCGAAATACTCTCCGGCTGGGATAACGTCTGAAACAAGGGGAAAGGCTATGGCTGTGATCGTTATTACCGGCGGTACGGCGGGCGTGGGGAAAGCCACGGCGCTGCACTTTGCCAAGGCGGGCTACGATGTGGGCATCATTGCCCGCGACGAGCAGAGCCTGCGCTCCACAGAAGAGGAGTTGCGCCGTTTCGGGATCAACGCCTGCGCCGTTCAGGCCGACGTGGCGGACAGCAAGGCGGTGACCGATGCTGCTAACGAGATTGAATACCGGCTTGGGGCCATCGATGTGTGGGTGAATAACGCCATGGGCGGGATGCTGGCGCCGTTTCGCACCATGTCGCCTGAGGAGTTTCGCCGCGTCACCGAGGTGACCTATCTGGGCTATGTTAACGGTACCCGCGCCGCGCTGGAGTTAATGACCCCACGCGATCGCGGAACGATTATTCAGGTTGGCTCCGCGCTGGCCTACCGCTCCATTCCCTTGCAGTCAGCCTACTGCGGGGCGAAAGCCGCGATCCGCGGATTTACCGATGCCGTGCGCACCGAACTGATGCATGAAAACAGCCGGGTGCAGATCGCAATGGTACAGATGCCGGGCCTCAATACGCCGCAGTTCGAGTGGGCGAGGAATAAATTTGCCTGGGCGATGCGCCCGGTTCCTCCCGTTTTTCAGCCGGAAGTGGCGGCCAGCGCTATTTTTAAGGTGGCGCAGAAACCGGTGCGGGAACTGTGGGTGGGCAGCAGCACCGTCCAGTCGATTGTCGGGCAATTTCTTTTCCCCGGCTTTCTGGATCGGCTGATGGTTAAAAAGGCCTGGGAAGGGCAGATGACCGATACGTTAAATGCGGATGACCGTCAGGACTATCTGGATCAGCCGGTTAACGACCTGCATAAAATCCACGGACACTTCACCGACGAAGCAAAAGAGCGCGCTACCAGCGTCACCTCCGGCATGCCGGGGAAAGTGTTGCTCGGCTCCCTTGCCGTCACGGGCGCGATTGTGGCCCGTCTGCTGCTCTCGCGGAGACGATAATCAGCGTAGTGCGGTACGATCGGTCCAGAACCAGCGGTAGCCATAGCCGCTGAGGTTAAGCGCGACGGTTTTGCCGCACACCAGCGCGTCGTTGTAGCGTTTGTCCGCCAGGCAGGCGGTCCAGGTCGCATGCCGGATCCCTCTGGCGGTAAAATTAACGGGCTTATCGCTGAAGTTAACGAAGGTCAGAATGCTGCGCGTGTCGGTTTCGTAATAGATCCCCAGCACCGCATCGCTGTCGATATTAATAAGACGAAACGGCGCTACGCCGATCTCAGGGAACTCCGAGCGCGTATTGGCGATATCGATAATGCAGTGCAGGAGTGAGTTGCGGTGCAACAGCGAATCCGCCACGTTGATTTTTTGATAGCGGTACGGGCCATGGTCAATCATCGGGGCGATAAAGGTTTCCGGGTCGGCGTCTGAGAAACCGCCGCCTTGCGATCCGGCCCACTGCATCGGGGTGCGTACGGCGTAACGCTCCTCCAGATCCAAATCATCCCCCATGCCAATCTCATCCCCGTAGCGCATGACCGGTACGCCCGGCAGCGAAAACAAGACCGCGTGGCATAAGGCCAGCCGCTTTCGATCGCCATTAAGCATCGGCGCCAGACGGCGGCGGATACCTCGCTGATACACACTCATCTCTTCGTCAGGGGCAAAGGTATCGATGACGGTCTGCTTCGCTTTTTTACCTATCCCTTCCAGATCCAGCTCATCGTGATTGCGCAGCCAGTTGGCGAAGCAGCAGGAGTCCGGCGGCACAATCATCTTCTTCACCGCGTTGCGCAGCGGTCGTGCGCTCTTCTCTGCCAGGCTGACGTAAAAGTACTTATTGAGCCAGAAATTCAGCACCAGGTTGAGCCGGTCGTTCTGACCAAAATAATCTTTGTAGGCCTCGACCTCCACGTCGACTTCGCCGAGCAGGATCGCGTCCGGGTTACGCTGCTCGATAAGACGGCGCAGATGTTCAAGGATCCACAGGCCGCGTTTTTCATCCCCACGTCCGGCCTGTTTTGTCAGGTGCGATGCCGCATCCAGGCGAAAGCCCGACACCCCGAGCTTTAGCCAGAAGATGATGATGTTCTCAACCTCCTTCAGCACCGCAGGGGAGGCGAGATTGAGATCCGGCTCGTGGTGATAAAACATATGCCGGTAGTATTGCCCCGCCTCGTCGTCCCATGTCCAGATGCTCTTCTCCACGCCGGGGAACATCGGCGGCGTATCGTCGTCGTCCGTGTCGGACCACAGGTAATAGTCACGGTAGGGTGACTGGGGGTTGCGGCGGGCCTGTTGAAACCAGGGATGCGCATCCGAGGTATGCTGGATAAGCAGCTCAATAATGACCTGCATCCCCAGCTCCCGCGCCTGTTCAATAAAGGCGATGATATCGTTGAGCTTGCCGAAGCGGGGATCGACCTGCAAATGGTCGCTCACATCATAGCCTTCATCGAGAAAAGGCGTGAGGTAAAACGGGGTGATCCAGATGACCGTCGCGCCCATCCGGCGGATGTAGCGCAGCTTCGCGGCGATTCCGGCGATGTCGCCACAGCCATCGCCGTTAAGATCGTAAAACAGGGCGGTATCAATCTGGTAAATAATGGCGCGTGTATGCCAGCCTGCCATAGTAATCCTTAATGATAACCTTCGGTATCAGACACTTTGCCCCGGAAGACGTAGTAGCTCCAGGCGGTATAAACCAGGATCACCGGGATGATTAACAGCGTGCCGATCAGCATAAACAGCTGGCTGGCAGGCGGCGCGGCGGCTTCCCACAGGGTGATGTGCGGCGGAATAATGTGTGGCCACAGGCTGATGCCCAGGCCGCTAAAGCCGAGGAAGATCAGGCCCAGCGTTAACAGGAACGGACGGGCATGGCTGTCGGGATTGCGCGTCAGCCGCCAGATCCACAGGCTGAATACCGCCACCAGAACCGGAACCGGCAGGAACCAGAAGAAGTTGGGCAGAGTAAACCAGCGCTCGGCGACAAACTGCCAGCCGAGCGGGGTCCAGATACTTACCACCGCAATAACGGCAATCAGCGCCAGCAGAACGTGGCGAGTCAGCTCGCGCATCCGGTTTTGCAGCGCGCCTTCACTTTTCATGATCAGCCACGTGGTGGCCAGCAGGGTATAGGCGACAATTAAGCCCAGCCCGCAGAACAGATTAAACGGGGTGAACCAGTCCAGCGAGGAGCCCACAAAGCGACGCCCTTCCACGTCAAAGCCGTTAATCATCGCGCCAACCACGATCCCCTGGCTGAAGGTTGCCAGCAGGGAACCACCGGCAAAGGAGTAGTCCCAGAATTTGCGGTGGGAAGGAGTTGCCTTGAAGCGAAACTCAAACGCCACGCCGCGGAAAATAAGCCCGATCAGCATGGCCGTCAGCGGGATGGTCAGGGCATCGATGATTACCGCGTAGGCCAGCGGAAACGCGCCGAACAACCCTGCGCCGCCGAGGACCAGCCAGGTTTCATTTCCGTCCCAGACCGGGGCGACGCTGTTCACCATCACGTCGCGCTCTTTGGCACCGCCCACAAAGCTGAACAGCATGCCGATACCGAGATCGAAACCGTCCATGATGATGTACATCAGCGTGGCGAAGATAATAATGGCAAACCAGATGACCGGGATATCGACGCCCATCAGATCTTCTCCTCTTCCGGAATAGACTCGGCGGCGGACAGCGGACGGGCAGGGGTGCCCGATGTATTAGACGTTAGCGTGCCCACAGGCTGCGGACCTTTCTTAATCAACCGGGCGAGATACACATAACCCACGCCAAATACCGAACAGTAGACCACGATAAAGGCCAGCAGGCTGATGCTCATCTGCAACGTACTGTGCAGAGACACCGCATCTATCGTGCGCAGATAGCCGTAAACGACCCACGGCTGGCGGCCCACTTCGGTGGTGACCCATCCGGCGAGTAGTGCGAGCAGTCCGGCAGGCCCCATACAGAGGGCAAACCAGTGGAATGGCCGCGAGTGATAAAGCCGACGGCGATAGCGCAGCCAGACGCTCAGTACGCCAAGGGTAATCATCAGCAGCCCCATGCCGACCATAATGCGGAAAGACCAGAAGACGATGAGCGAGTTAGGGCGGTCCTCTTTCGGGAAATCCTTCAGCGCCGGGACCTGTTTATCTAGGCTGTGCGTCAGGATCAGGCTGCCGAGCGCGGGAATTTCAAGCCCGTATTTGGTGCGTTCCTCTTCCATATCCGGTACGCCAAACAGCAGCAGCGGGGTGGCCTCGCCGGGCGGGTTTTCCCAGTGGCCTTCAATCGCGGCGATTTTGGCAGGCTGGTGCTCAAGCGTATTCAGGCCGTGCATATCCCCGACCACGGCCTGAATGGGCGCGACCAGCAGCGCCATCCACATAGCCATGGAGAACATTGTGCGAACAGCGGGCGAATCGTTACCGCGCAGCAGATGCCATGCCCCGGACGCGCCCACAAACAAGGCGCTGCACAGGAAGGCGGCGATGGACATATGGATCAGACGGTAAGGGAAAGAGGGGTTAAAGATAATGGCCAGCCAGTCTTCGGGAATGACCTGACCGTTCTGAATACTGAAGCCCTGCGGGGTGTGCATCCAGCTGTTGGAGGCGAGGATCCAGAAGGTGGACATCAGCGTGCCCAGCGCCACCATGCAGGTGGCAAAGAAGTGCAGGCCGGGGCCGACCTTGTTCCAGCCGAACAGCATCACGCCTAAGAAACCGGCTTCCAGGAAGAAGGCGGTTAACACTTCATAGGTGAGCAGAGGGCCGGTTATGCTGCCTGCGAACTGGGAAAAGCCGCTCCAGTTAGTCCCAAACTGGTAAGCCATCACCAGCCCGGAAACCACGCCCATACCAAAGTTGACGGCGAAAATTTTCAGCCAGAAATGGTATAGCGAGCGCCAGACATCATTTTTGGTGCGAAGCCACATGCCTTCGAGAACCACCAGATAGCTCGCAAGCCCAATGGTGATTGCCGGGAAGAGAATATGAAAAGAGACGGTAAAGGCGAACTGTATCCTGGCCAGATGAAACGCATCAAGCTCGAACATGCTCCGTACCTCTGGAACTGATAGCGCACAAGGCATTGCCAGACAGCCTCAGGCTGCCTGGCAAAACCGGTTACGGTTTTTTCTTACCTGCGCCGAGCTCGGCACCGGTAAGCGGATCGGCATTGGGGTCGGATTTCGTGCGTGCGCACATCGCTTTGATCAGCGTTTCCTGCTCTGTAGTGAGCGTTACGCTTGCGCCGCCGTCACCGCCATCGACCGCTGGCTGAGGAGATTCCACGTAGTCGAAGTGCTTATCGCTGTTCCAGCTGCCGCGAACTTCTCCCCCCTCAGACATATTGTAGTACTTGTTGGTGTACTCTTCGATTGGCGGCAATTTACCCGGTGGGAAATTGTTACGGATCGACTGGAGCGCCTTCTCAAACGAGAGCTGGTGTGCTGCCTCACGCGTCATTAAAAACGCCAGCGCATCTTTAACACCCGGATCGTCCGTTACGTTAATAAGCCGTTCGTAGATAATTTTGGCGCGCGCCTCGGCCGCTATGTTAGAGCGCAGATCCGCGGTAGGTTCGCCAATGGTATCCACGTATGCCGCCGTCCACGGTACGCCCCCGGAGTTGGTCAGTGGCGTACCGCCGCCGTAGAGCAGGGAGGTGATATGACTGTCGTTGCCGTTCTCGGTCATGGAGCGGTACAGTTCCGCTTCATTTTCAACGCCTTCCGCCAGTTCACCTTTCGCACCCTTATTCAGCATACCCACCAGGGTGCCGATAATTTCCAGGTGACTTAACTCCTCGGTCGCGATATCCATCAGCATATCTTTACGACCGGGATCGTCGTCGCTCAATCCTTGCGTAAAGTAACGACATGCCGCGGCAAGTTCGCCCTGTGGCCCGCCAAACTGCTCAAGCAGAAGATTGGCCAGGCCCGGATTCGGTTCGGCTACGCGTACCGTGTATTGCAGCTGTTTTACGTGTCGAAACATACATTCTCCCTCTTTCGTTATTTTTTAGCTTCAACGCCGTCCGCGTCGGAGCGCAGCAGGAACTGTTCCGTCGTCTGTGGAATATGCTGGAGCAGCCAGTCAGCCATCTGGCGCTCTTCTTCCAGAATGGACTCAATGGCAGGAATGGACGCGGTATCGCCCGCTTGTTTGGCCGCAGCCAGCAGAGAGGTGTAGCAGGCAATTTCAAACTGCTCAAAAACGTAGCCGCTAATGGAGCCTTTAACAATTTCGTCGGAAGGGAACATGCCGCCAATGGACTGGCCGAGCGCCGCCATTTTGCTCATGGAATCTTTTATGACCGAACGGGAAATATCATTGCGGTCGAGAATTTCTTCCAGCACGGTAATTTGGTGTTTAGTTTCATTAACGTGTTGTTCAATTCGTGCACGTAAGTCGGGATAATTATCAATACGGCTGGCCATTGATTCCAGCATGGATTCGGCTTGCTTTTCCATCGCATGGGCATCGCGTAGCCAATCATGGTAGTGTTCTACATGATTCATAATTAACTCCTGTGATTTATTTTCTGGTTAATTTTTGGTGCTGATGCTCATCAAATTATTATTTATCCTTTCTGGGCTTTTTGATTAATATTGCCGACAGCCAGATCGGTTAATTTGAGATCGGTTTCTTTTTCTTCTTCCAGCGTTTCGGCAAGAAGTTTAACGGCTTTTTTATAGCCTAATTGTTCAGCCAGGGTGGCCAGGGTGCCGTAGCTGGCAATTTCGTAATGTTCAACTTTCTGAGCTGCGGCAATTAATGCAGCGTCACGCACTTCATTTTTCTCAGTGCTCTCAATAACTTCGTTGGCTTCTTCAATTAAGCCTTCCATCGCAACGCATTTCATACGCTTCAGTTTGAGACCGGATTCCTGCTCAATAATCTGATCGATACGTTCGATCTGTCCCTGCGTCTCTTCGAGGTGAGCCGTGAACGCGGCACTCAGCTTCTCGCTGGATGCGGCGCGGGCGAGTTTGCCTAGCGCACGGGTCAGCTGCTTCTCAGCGCTGTAGGTGTCGGATAACAGGTGAATAAATACATCTTCAACAGTTTTCATATTCATATTTTCGCTCCAGTGAAATAAAGGGAAGGTACTGCGAGCCGACGGGCCCGCAGCATGCTCTCGGTATATTTATAAGAGCTTTAAATAAGATCAGGAGTTATCAGATTTACGGCCCCCGCCGTGACTGTTCTGTCCCCCTTTCTTACCCGCTTCAGATGCGCGTTGCGGATCGTTTTTGAAATTACCGCCGCTGTGCTGGCCGCCTTTACGTCCAGCTTCTGATGCTTTTTCACGGTCTTCAGCGAAATTACCGGAACCACCACGATGTTGCTCTGCCATATATCAACCCTCATGTTGCGTTTATGTCAGGAGATACGATAAGTAATTCGTATCATTTGTCGTTCAGGAATTAACATTAGTCGTTATGTGAGAAGAGTCAAATTTCTTGTCTGGGTTGTTTTGCGGTAATTTTGCAGGGAGTGAAGAAATACCGCTTCGTTACGAAGTTTAAAAACGGACGGGAAATCCATTAGTTAGATGGAAATAAAACCGGAGGTTAGGATTGCGCTTAGCTAATAATCCTAATGTGAACGTGGCGGGAATTATTACAAGAATTGACACAGCGCAAAAATATATCTTCGCAACGGGTGTTCTGGTATTCGGAATAATCCTATGAACGTGACGAAGTCATGCGCTGAAAAGAGTGTGGCTAAACCTCGTTTTTGACGTGGTCAGGCGGATCGGGTGAGGGTATGCTTCTTTTGTCACCACAATAATTACAGAGGCAATGTCATGGATCAGGAGCTACTGGATGCGGGGTACCGGGCCTATACCGGTGAAAAAATCGATGTTTACTTCAACACCGGGATCTGCAAACACTCGGGCAACTGCGTGCGCGGCAGCGCGAAGCTGTTCGACCTGAAGCGTAAACCGTGGATCGCGCCGGATGAAGTAGATGGAGAAACGGTTATGCGCGTAATTGATACCTGCCCGAGCGGTGCGCTGAAGTACCGCCAAAAATAAGTGAGGAACCATGGATATTCTTGAAGGCCATAACAAGTTTTACGTCAACGACGCCGAAGGCAATCAGGTAGCGGAGATCGTCTTTGTCCCGACCGGCGAGCATCTGAGCATCATCGAGCACACCGATGTGGATCCAAGCCTGAAAGGGCAGGGTGTAGGTAAACAGCTGGTGGCGAAGGTGGTAGAGAAGATGCGCGGTGAGAACCGTAAAATTATCCCGCTGTGTCCGTTTGCGAAGCATGAGTTTGATAATACGCGGGAGTATGACGATATTCGGGCGTAAAACAGATGCCCGGCATTGCGCCGGGCAGCACACTCAACCGACAAACATCACCGACACACACAGCACACCCACAATCAGCGTCAGCAGGTTACCGATGGAGCGGTACGGTTTTAACGACGGGATCAGGTACGTCGACAGCGTCGGCATGATGAACAGGATCATGGCGATAAGCGGACCGCTGATGGCATAAATCATTGAGATCGCATTCGGGTTGATGCAGCAGACCGCAAAGGTAATCAGCGACACGCCGAGAATCGAAACCGCGCGGTTAAAGGCGCGACTTTTCTTCACACCCACCTGATTCAGCGACGATTTCACAATTTCCGTTGCCCCTTCAATCACGCCAAAATAGGTGCCGAGGAAAGATTTCGACATCGCAATAATCGCCACGATAATGCCGGAAATGCCCAGCCATGCCGGGGACGAAGGCATCATCGACAGCGCGGACAGGATCGTAACCCCTTCCTCTTTTGCCGCCACGATATACGACGGTGGAATCGAAAGCAGGCAGCTGAACACAAAGAACAGCACGCTGAGGCAGATGATCAGGTACGCCACTTTCATGATTTTTTTGCATTTACCCATCGCCTCTTCACCGTATTTCTCGCGACGGTCCACGGCGAAGGTCGAGATGATCGGAGTATGGCTAAAAGCGAAAACCATCACCGGGATCGAAATCCACACCTGGTGCAGCGTATGCTGGTCGAAGGCCATCTGGCTGGTCAGCAGCGACGGCTGCCAGCTGCCCGTCAGATACAGCGAGACAAACAGGAAATAGGCGATCAGCGGAAAGACAAGGAAACCCATCACCTTAATGGTGATGTGCCGCCCCATCAGGAAGATCAGATTCAAAATCAGCACCACGCCAAAGCTCACCAGCATCCGCATGCCGGTATCTACCGTCATCCGTTTCGCCAGCTGTTCAGTGAGTGAGTTGGTTATCGCCACCGCGTAAATCAGAACTACCACAAAGAAGGCCACAAAATAGAGCGTGGTGATCAGGTTGCCGATCTTTTTGCCGTAGTAATGGGAAACGGCACCGGTGATCCCTTCGTTGCCTTTCGTCTTCGACGACAGAATAAATTGCGCCAGCGCTTTATGCGGCCAGTAGGTTAAGGGATACGCCACAAGGGCGGTGATCAGCAGGACAATCGCGCCAGCAGAGCCGAGCTGAATGGGCAAGAACAGGGTTCCTGCGCCCACGGCAGTGCCGTAGAGGGCGAAACTCCAGAGAGTCTCTTCTTTTGACCAAATTTTCGACATTAGAGCAACGTATCAACTATAAAACGAACAAAAAGGAGTGCAATTTACCATAATTATGCGTTGAGGTCGCCGTTGCTTCGCAGGGGGTGGGCCGGAGCAGGTCTCCGGCCGGAAGGTTATTCGCTTGCCAGGGCGAGTCGTTGCTGGCGGCGCTTGATGATTTTCTCCCGCAGGGTGTCGTACGCCCAGTTGTAGAGCATGGTGTACGGCAGGAAGAACAGGAAGAAACCAATTTCCAGCGTAAAGGCCTGGAGCAGCGTCACGCCCAGCACGGCGGCAACGATGGTTACGCCAATCACAATAAAGCCGCATTCAAAACCCAGCGCATGCAGGGCGCGCACTTTCGCCGTGCGCTTCACCCGCTGGACGGGCCAGAAACGGTCGAAGCCAAAGTTATAGATTATGTTCCAGAGCATTGCCGTGGTCGCCAGAATTATGGTGAGCCCCCCCATTTCAACCACCGAGCGCTGCATTAGCCACGCGGCCGTCGGGGCGAGGATCGCCGTGGCAATGCCTTCAAAACAGACGGCATGGAAGATCCGCTCCGGCAATTTACGTTGGAGTGCATCCTGATGTTGCATATTTACCTCATATTGACGCCAGTATGGGCGTTGATGCGGCCTATTCTTATCGCTTAAGGTGATATATAAAAGATGGTATCCATCGATAAAGTAGATACATCATGCGTTATTCTCCCGAAGCACTGACCGCGTTTGTTGAAACTGTCGCCGCGGGTTCGTTTTCTGCCGCGGCAAGACGGCTGCGTAAAAGCCAGTCCACCATCAGCACCTCCATCGCCAACCTTGAAGCTGACCTTGGCTTTGATCTGTTCGATCGCTCGGCGCGTCACCCGGTGTTAACCGCCCAGGGTGAACAGGTGCTGGGCTATGTTCAGTCGATACTCGCCGCCAGCGCGCGCCTGGATGAGCTGGCCGTATCGTTAACCGCGCAAACGGAGGCGCGTTTTACCTTTGTTCTCTCCGATACGCTTAACCCGGCCGTGCTGGAACAGATGATGAGCCAGTTCGACCAGCGTTTTCCGCACACGGAATTCGAGTGCCTGATTGGGGAAGAGGAAGACGTGATCGATCTGCTGCAAAAGGAGCGGGCGCAAATTGGTCTGACGGAAGCGCGCGACAGCTACCCGACCGATATTGGCGCGACCCGTCTGCCTATGCAGACGCGGATGGCCATCTACGTTTCTGCCGGACATCCTCTGGCAGGGCAACATGAGACGCAGGCGGACGAGCTGCATGGCTGGCGCGAGCTGCGGCTGAGTACCTATCTTGAACGGGAAGCGCCCCTTGCGCGCGGGCCGGTCTGGTCTGCGCCGAATTACCTGTTACTGCTGAGTATGGCGGTACAGGGCTTTGGCTGGTGCGCGTTACCCTGCGCGCTGGTCGACGAATTTGCCGCGTCGAAATCGCTGGTGCAGCTGAACGTGCCGGGCTGGCCGAGGTCGATTGCCATCGATCTGGTATGGAACAAACGAACCCCGCCCGGCGTCGCCGGAAGCTGGCTGCGCCAGTACTTGCAGGACGCACGATAATCCTGTGACTAAACTCACTAATTTTAAACATTTGCGTCAATTGTTGATAACAATCCTCTACTATCGTCATGTCATTTTGCACAGAGGTCGTGATGAAAGATGTCGTTATAGTGGGTGCGTTACGTACGGCTATCGGCTGTTTTCAGGGAGCGCTTGCGCGTCACTCTGCGGTTGATCTCGGCAGCGTGGTGGTAAGAGCGCTGGTGGAACGCAGCGGTGTTGCCGCACATGAAATTGATGAGGTGATCCTGGGCCAGGTACTGACCGCTGGCGCGGGACAAAACCCTGCGCGCCAGGCAGCGCTGAAGGGTGGACTGCCTAATACCGTTTCGGCAATTACCATCAACGACGTCTGTGGTTCAGGTTTGAAAGCGCTCCATCTTGCGACGCAGGCCATTCAGTGCGGTGAAGCGGACGTGGTCATTGCCGGCGGGCAGGAGAATATGAGCCGCGCCCCGCATGTCCTGACCGACAGCCGGACCGGCGCGCAGCTCGGGAACAGCCAGCTGCTTGACAGCCTGGTTCACGACGGGCTGTGGGACGCCTTCAACGACTACCATATGGGCGTAACGGCGGAAAACCTGGCGCGGGAATACGGTATCAGCCGCGAGCTTCAGGATGCGTATGCCCTCAGCTCACAGCAAAAAGCGCGCGCAGCGATCGACGCCGGGCGTTTTCGCGATGAAATTGTCCCGGTCAGTACCCAGCGCCAGAACGGTGAAGCGCTCATCGTCGATACCGACGAGCAGCCGCGCACCGATGCCAGCGCAGAAGGGCTGGCAAAACTCGATCCGGCCTTTGAAACGCTCGGTTCCGTAACGGCAGGCAACGCCTCATCCATTAACGACGGTGCGGCGGCGGTGATGATGATGAGTGAAAGCAAAGCCCAGGAGCTGGCGCTGCCGGTGCTGGCGCGGATCAAAGCGTTTGCCAGCGTGGGCGTTGATCCCGCGTTAATGGGGATCGCCCCGGTCTATGCCACGCGCCGCTGCCTGGAGCGGGCGGGATGGGAGCTGAACGATGTGGATCTGATTGAGGTCAACGAAGCCTTTGCTGCACAGGCGATCTCGGTCGGGAAAATGCTGGAATGGGATCCGCTGCGGGTCAACGTCAACGGCGGTGCGATCGCGTTGGGCCATCCCATTGGCGCCTCCGGCTGCCGCATTCTGGTGTCGCTGGTACACGAAATGAAAAAGCGTAACGCCCGAAAAGGGATCGCAACGCTCTGCATTGGCGGAGGGCAGGGGGTGGCCCTGGCGATCGAACGGTAGTTTCCTCTCTCTGTGCACAGAAACCTCCCACGGGAGGTTTTTTTGTGTCCGCAGAATCCTTTTTTAACACTTCTGCGTTCTTTCTGAAGCCCGCAATAATTATTGCGCGGTTAATTATTGGCTTTGTGAAGTGCTTAATGTGATCTCACGCCTGAAATTTACGGTTAATACCCTTTTTTTGTTGATGGGGTTCACGTCGATCTTTGCCAAAAAAAATGAAACAAATAATTTCGATCCTTGTCACTAAAATAACGGTGCATAAAAAATAAACTCAAGTTCCATAAAAACGAAACGTTATTTTAATTGAGGGTTTTTTCATGTTTAAGAAATCTCTGCTCCTTGCTTCCCTTATTAGTGCCTCTTTTGCGGCTAGCGCCGTTACCGTCGATCTGCGTCACGAATATATTGACAGCGGCTCGAATGCCGACCGTGTTGCCGTCTCGCACCGCTTTGATAATGGCTTTGGTTTTTCAGTCGAGGCGAAGTGGAAATCAGGCGGGGACAAGGCAGATCAGCCATTCGCGGATGTAGTGGGGAACGGTCACGAAGATCAGATTAGCTGGCGCTGGAAAGCGACAGACAATATCGCCCTGACACCTGCGTTTACGATTGAAAGCACAGACAGCCGCACTATTTATAAACCGAATCTGCATGTGCAATATAGCTTCGATAATGGCTTCTACGTAGCCGCGCGTTACCGTTACGAATATACCCGCTACCCGTCAAGCGAAAATAAGGACGATGATAAAGTTAACCGTGGCGATGCGTGGGTCGGTTGGGTATTAGGTGACTGGCGTACCGAGCTGAACTATGTTTACGCGAAAAGCTCTGAAGGCGTGGCCCGAAATAACAATAAAGATTATTCCAACGAATATAACGCCAAGCTGGCCTACAAATGGGATAAAAACTGGGCGCCGTATGTGGAGGTGGGCAACGTCGGGGTTAAAGACACGGACGAACGGCAGACCCGTTTCCGTTTAGGCGTGGCGTACTCCTTCTGATGATTCAGTTCCTTCGCTAAAAACCGCCGGGTGGCGCTGACGCTTACCCGGCCTACACCTTTCCTCCACTCTGTTGTTTCTTACGCCGGGTAAGCGAAGCGCCACCCGGCAAAAAGCGCCGCGCAATCACCCAAAAAAAAGCCCCCCGAATCGGAGGGCAAGGCCAGTTACAGAAACACTAACTCAAGTCAGGCATGCAACATTTCAGGTTGCTCGGGGAGTTTCGCGATATAGAGCGCCGGTTTGCCGTCTTTATCGGAACTGTACAGCACCGCTTTTTCGTCCGGCGTGAAGGACGGATGCGGGTGGGTTACCTGGCGGCTGTTCGCCACCGTAGCCCATGAAGTGTCATGACGGGCGATGCGGTAATAGACTTTCTTCGCCACGTCAAAGGCATACAGATAAGGATCGTTATCAATGGTGTAGCCGCCAGTGTCTTTCACATCGACAGGCGTACCGGAGCCGTCGCCAACCAGCATGGTGCCGTCAACGTTGCTCATCAGATGCGAACAGGCGGGCATGTTCATTACCGCTTCATTCACGCCGGTGTCCGGGTTGAAGCGGGAGATGGTGCGACCTTGCTGACCTTTCAGGTAAGAAACGTAGATCAGCGCGGACCCGTCCGGCACCCAAAATTCATGTGTACAGCTTTCACCTTCCGCGTGCGTTTTCACTTTCCGCACGTTGCTGCCATCTTCGTTCACCAGCCACATGCGGGCGTCGACCAGGTCGTGCGGCCCTTCATGACAGAAGGCCACGGTATTGTCATCGAACGGGCGATAAATCGGATGTCCCAGCCAGATCTTCTCGTCATGAATGGTGGTGCTTTCACCCGTTTTCAGATCAACGCGCAGCAGGCGGCAGTGCGGCCCTTTGTGGAAGAAGTCGTGGAAAATTTTCCAGTCGTTGAGTGGCGTCCAGTCGCGTCTGGCAATCTCAATACCCACCAGTTTGGTGCAGTCGCTGTTCGCGACCCAGGTGCCGTAGCCGACCCACTCTTCCGGAACGCGGTACACTTCGCGCTCTGCCAGCGTCTGTAAATCCACCTCCAGCAGGGTGCGATCGTTCTTCACATAATAGAGGGATTTATCGTCCGGAGAGAGGAACCCGCCAAAGGTGTTATCGCCCGCGCCTTCGGTCAACTGTACCGCTTCGGCGTTTTTCAGATCCAACAGGTAATAGTTCCAGTGACCGTCGAACTCCCCGGCGAACAGCAGGTGGCTGCCATCGTTAAAGAAGCACTTCTGGTAAAAGTAGTTGCGATGACAGGTTACTTCCGGTGGGGTCAGGCGGGTGACTTCCACGCCTGTATCCGGATCGCGGCTGACCTCGTAGTTCAGCTTGACCCGCATACCTTTAGCCATAATGCACTCCTTTGAACGCGTAATGTAGGTTGAAAACTGGGTGTTAAATTATCAAAACGTTGTTTCATTATGTGTGACTAACAGCGCAATTTCTCAGTTTCATTAACCAGATTGAGGGTCTTAAAGATTTATCGTGATCGAAACACCATTTCTGGCATAAACAAGCAGAAAAAATGAAACGTTGTTTTAAATGCAATTGAAAACCCCGTGGTCAGGGGATAATATGTGTTCATCACGAAAACGGAACGTTGTTTCGTTATTTATCTTTGCCTTCGGGCACGATCAATTCTGGAGGTTTACGTGGACGTCAGACAAAGCATCCACAGTGCGCACGCTAAAACGCTGGATACTCAGGGGCTGCGCAGTGAGTTTTTAGTTGAGCAAGTGTTCGAAGCCGACAAGTACACCATGGTCTACAGCCATATTGACCGCATTATTGTGGGCGGGATTATGCCGGTAGCGAAAACCGTCTCCGTGGGCGGTGAAGTGGGCAAACAGCTGGGCGTGAGCTACTTCCTCGAACGCCGTGAACTGGGCGTGATTAACATCGGCGGGCCGGGCACCATTACCGTCGATGGCCAGTGCTACGAAATTGGTCACCGCGACGCGCTATACGTCGGCAAAGGCGCGAAAGAAGTGGTGTTCGCCAGCATCGATGGCAGCAAACCGGCGAAGTTTTACTACAACTGCGCCCCGGCTCATACGACTTACCCCACCAAAAAAGTCACGCCAGCGGACGTTGCCCCGGTGACCCTTGGCGATAACCTCACCAGCAACCGTCGCACCATCAACAAATACTTTGTTCCGGATGTGCTGGAAACCTGCCAGCTCAGCATGGGGCTGACCGAGCTTGCGCCGGGCAACCTGTGGAACACCATGCCGTGCCATACCCACGAGCGCCGCATGGAGGTCTATTTCTATTTCAACATGGATGAAGACGCCTGCGTGTTCCACATGATGGGGCAGCCGCAGGAGACGCGCCATATCGTTATGCACAACGAGCAGGCGGTCATTTCGCCGAGCTGGTCCATCCACTCTGGCGTGGGAACGAAAGCCTATACCTTTATCTGGGGTATGGTCGGTGAAAACCAGGTCTTCGATGACATGGACCACGTCGCTGTTAAGGATCTGCGCTAGTCGCAGGCAGTTAAGTATATATCTGCCTGTTGCTGACAGGCGCTGAACGATTAAGGAACAAACATGATTCTGGATGCATTTTCTCTGCAAGGTAAAGTGGCTGTGGTTTCCGGTTGTGACACCGGGCTGGGGCAGGGTATGGCGTTAGGTCTGGCGGAAGCGGGCTGCGATATCGTCGGGATTAACATCGTTGAGCCAACGGAAACCATCGAGCGCGTCACCGCGCTGGGTCGTCGTTTCCTGAGCCTGACCGCGGACCTGCGCAAAATCGATGCGATCCCTGAGCTGCTGGATCGCGCGGTGGCGGAGTTTGGGCATATCGATATTCTGGTCAACAACGCTGGCCTGATCCGTCGTGAAGACGCGATTAACTTCAGCGAAACGGACTGGGACGACGTGATGAACCTGAACATCAAGAGCGTGTTCTTTATGTCCCAGGCGGCTGCGAAGCACTTCATCGCTCAGGGGAAAGGCGGCAAGATCATCAATATTGCCTCCATGCTCTCTTTCCAGGGCGGCATCCGCGTGCCGTCTTACACCGCATCGAAGAGCGCCGTGATGGGCGTGACCCGTCTGCTGGCGAACGAGTGGGCGCAGCACAACATCAACGTCAACGCGATTGCGCCGGGCTACATGGCCACCAACAATACCCAGCAGCTGCGTGCGGATGAAGAGCGCAGCGCGGCAATCCTGGAGCGTATTCCAGCGGGTCGCTGGGGTCTGCCGAGCGATCTGATGGGCCCGGTTGTATTCCTGGCGTCCCCGGCTTCGGATTATATTAACGGCTACACCGTTGCCGTTGACGGCGGCTGGCTGGCTCGTTAATCAGCCCGAATCAAGAACCTCTGCCCTCGGGTGGAGGTTTTTTTTGCGCCAAAATTGGCTTTATCCATATCCTTAAAGATGAAAAATCCATACTGAAAAGGAATGAATGACAGGTATCACACATTTATTGCTTAAATATTAACTAATTAATAAAAAATAAGGTTAAACCACCCTGATTTGAAATTGTAATGTCCATCACAGATTGGTATGTCGTAGCGAAAAAATCCATATCTTCACCAGTTCCGGCCTGACACTTTCTTCCGGTATCTCGTAATTTCACTTAACGAATTTCGCTGTTGAGGCAGGAAACTATGACATCTGTAAATGACTCTACCCTTATGCCCGCTGCGCTGCGCGATACCCGACGCATGAACCAGTTTGTTTCTGTTGCGGCCGCCGTTGCCGGTTTACTGTTTGGTCTGGATATCGGCGTTATCGCTGGCGCACTGCCCTTTATTACCGACCACTTTACGTTAAGCAACCGCCTGCAAGAGTGGGTGGTGAGCAGCATGATGCTCGGCGCGGCCATCGGCGCGCTCTTTAATGGCTGGCTGTCGTTCCGTCTCGGGCGCAAATACAGCCTGATGGTCGGGGCGATCCTGTTTGTTGCCGGCTCTCTTGGTTCAGCGTTTGCCACCAACGTTGAAGTGCTGCTGCTCTCCCGCGTGCTGCTGGGCGTGGCGGTGGGTATCGCGTCCTACACCGCGCCGCTTTACCTCTCCGAAATGGCGAGTGAAAACGTGCGCGGCAAGATGATCAGCATGTACCAGCTGATGGTGACGCTCGGTATCGTGCTGGCGTTCCTGTCGGATACGTACTTCAGCTACAGCGGTAACTGGCGGGCAATGCTTGGCGTGCTGGCGCTGCCTGCGGTGCTGCTGATTGTGTTAGTCATTTTCCTGCCGAACAGCCCGCGCTGGCTGGCGCAAAAAGGGCGTCACGTGGAGGCGGAAGAGGTGCTGCGCATGCTGCGCGACACGTCTGAAAAAGCGCGTGAAGAGCTGAACGAAATCCGCGAAAGCCTGAAGCTGAAGCAGGGCGGCTGGTCCCTGTTTAAGGCGAACCGCAACGTGCGCCGCGCGGTGTTCCTCGGCATGCTGTTACAGGCGATGCAGCAGTTCACGGGGATGAACATCATCATGTATTACGCCCCACGCATCTTTAAAATGGCCGGATTTACCACCACCGAACAGCAGATGATCGCCACGCTGGTGGTGGGGCTGACCTTTATGTTCGCCACCTTTATCGCGGTGTTCACCGTCGATAAGGCCGGTCGTAAACCGGCCCTGAAAATTGGCTTTAGCGTGATGGCGCTCGGCACCTTGATCCTTGGCTACTGCCTGATGCAGTTCGATAACGGCACGGCGTCCAGCGGCCTCTCCTGGCTCTCCGTTGGCATGACCATGATGTGTATCGCCGGTTACGCGATGAGCGCCGCGCCGGTGGTGTGGATCCTGTGCTCTGAAATTCAGCCGCTGAAATGCCGCGACTTTGGTATCACCTGTTCCACCACCACCAACTGGGTGTCGAACATGATCATTGGCGCGACCTTCCTGACGCTGCTGGATGCGATTGGCGCGGCAGGCACCTTCTGGCTCTATACGGTGCTGAACGTGGCGTTTATCGGCGTGACCTTCTGGCTGATCCCGGAAACCAAAGGCGTGACCCTGGAGCATATTGAACGCAAGCTGATGAGAGGGGAGAAACTACGTAATATCGGCGTGTAATGTCATTGCCCGGTGGCGCTTCGCTTACCGGGCCTACGATAGCCTGTAGGCCGGGTAAGGCGTAGCCGCCACCCGGCTTTGTGTTTACCGCATCGCACGTCTCAAAATACGCTCCGCCTGACGCTGGAAGTCAGCGGCCGTCTCTTCCACGGTTTTCTGCCCGTAGTCGATATACTGCAAAGAGGTACCGAACTGCGCCACAATCTGTGGGTCGTCAAAGTATGGCGAGACGGTAAGTTTCGCTGGCAGCGACTGCGCCAGGCGCAGGCCCGCCACGGAAGGATCGTCCTCTTTAATGGTGCCGTCTTCGGTCAGATACTGCACCGCCACTTTGCTCAGCGGCACGCCGCGCTCAAGACCCAGCGTATCAACCCCTTCTTTGCTGTTGAGCAGGAAGTTAATCAGCTTCGCTGCCGCCTCCGGATTTTTGGTCGTCTTACCAATCGACAGCATCTGCGCCGGTTTGAAGAACAGACCCGCGTCGGTGGCGCCCGGCAGCATTGGGTAGCTGCCCAGCTCCAGTTTCGCCGGTGGCTTCAGGTTGTCGGAATATTTGTTGATGGTGGAGTTCCACATGTAGGTGCCGCCCCATTCACCCTGGATCCACGGCTTCATCTCATACATGTTGCTCTTACCGAACGAGGCATAGTATTTGGTGTCCGGCATGACGTGGCTGTCGATCAGCTTTTTGTAGGTCTGGAAAAACTCCACCCACTGTTCCTTTGTGTAGCTGAACTTTTTGGTTTTCTCATCCACCGCAGGAATGTTGTACTTCTGGATCATGTACGAATTCAGCAGCGCCAGCGTATCCTGGTGCTCCAGGATCACCGGGTAGTATTGCTTGCCGAGCTTGCTCTCGAAGGTTTTACCGGCCGCCATCAGCTCGTCCCAGGTTTTCGGGTACGCAATACCCGCTTTTTTCCAGGTTTCGTCATTGAAGTAGAACACGCGCGCCGTCACCGAGATCGGAATGCCGTTCAGCTTGCCGTCCACGGTGGTGGTTTGCAGCTCTTTGGGATCGAACTGCGACAGGTCGATCACGTCCTTCATCTTGTTCAGATCGTAGAAGCCGTCACCGGTTTTGGAGAAGATCGGCAGCCAGTTCCAGTTGGTCTGCATCACGTCCGGCTCGGTGCCGCCCGCAATCTGGGTGGTCAGACGGGAGAGGTGACCGTCCCAGCCGGTGTATTCCGCTTTCACGT
Source organism: Enterobacter cloacae complex sp. IR5403 (assembly GCF_049238705.1). Lineage (NCBI taxonomy): Bacteria > Pseudomonadati > Pseudomonadota > Gammaproteobacteria > Enterobacterales > Enterobacteriaceae > Enterobacter > Enterobacter cloacae complex sp. IR5403. Next base: position 322,441 of record NZ_JBMKHP010000004.1, read on the forward strand.
TGATGTCCGGGTTCTGCTTATGGAACTCTTCCAGCGCTTTCAGAGTGACCTGGTGACGGCCGTTGCCGCCCCACCAGGACATCCGTAAATCCACATTCTGCGCCATCGATGGCAAAGCGGTAAGGCCGAGGGTCGCGGAGATTGCTGCGCTTAAAAGCACTTTTTTCATTTTTATCACTCCATCAGAGAGAGAGGTTCTGTTCAGTTTTTGCGTCAAAAATATGACACTTGTTCATCTCAAACGTGAAATACACCTTACGATGAAGGCCCTTATCAATCATTGGTTTAGCTTCATCGGACGGGATTCGGGCGGTCAGTTCATAGTCCGCGACCTTCAGGTACACAAAGAATTCGTGGCCCATGTTCTCAACGCGCACCATCTCCCCGCTACAGCCGCCATTCGGGAAGGGCTCATCAGAGAGCGATACAAATTCCGGGCGCACGCCGTAGAAGATCTCCTGACCCGCGTAAGCCGCGACTTTCTCCTGCTTCTCCGCGTTCAGCGGCATGGTTTCATCGCCAATGGCGATGTGCAGCTGGCCCGCTTTTTCGACCAGCACGCTTTTGCGTATATTCATCTCCGGCGCGCCGATAAAGCCCGCCACGAACATGTTCTTCGGCTTGTGGTAGAGGTTGTCCGGCGTGTCCACCTGCATGATATGGCCGAGCTTCATCACGCAGATGCGGTCGCCCATGGTCATCGCTTCGGTCTGGTCGTGGGTCACGTAAACGGTGGTCGCCGGTTTCCCTGATTTCTTCAGCTGCTTGTGCAGGTCAGAAATACGGATACGCATTGAAGCGCGCAGTTTGGCGTCGAGGTTTGAAAGCGGCTCATCGAACAGGAACACATCCGGTTTTTTCACAATCGCACGGCCTACCGCCACGCGCTGCGCCTGGCCGCCGGAAAGCTGGCGCGGCAGGCGGTCGAGCAGCTCTTCCAGCTCAAGAATTTTGGCGGCTTCATTCACCTGAGACTCAATCTGATCTTTCGGCAGTTTGCTCAGCTTGAGACCAAAGGCCAGATTCTCGCGCACCGTCATGTGCGGATAGAGGGCGTAATTCTGGAACACCATTGCAATACCGCGCTCTTTCGGCGCGAGGTTGTTCACGATCTTGTCGCCAATGCGCACCTCGCCGCCGCTGATGGTTTCCAGCCCCGCCAGCATGCGCAGGGTCGTGGATTTGGCGCAGCCGGATGGGCCGACGATCACCATGAATTCCCCTTCAGCAATTTTAAGATCGATAGCGTGTACCGCTTTAAAGCCGTTGGAGTAGACCTTTTCCAGCTTGTTGAAAATAACTTCAGCCATGGTATTTCCCTCTTAACCTTTAATTCCGCTGCTGGTGACGCCCTGTACGAAGTAGCGCTGTGCCAGGAAGAAGACAATGATGGATGGCAGAATGGAGATGCTCGCCATTGCCAAAATTTCGTTCCACGGCGCGCCTTCGGTGACGTCGATGGACATTTTCAGCGCCAGTGCGATGGGGTATTTATCCACGCTGTAGACGTAAATCAGCGGCCCGATAAAGTCGTTCATGGACCACATGAACTGGAACAGGGCGACGGAGATAATGGCCGGTTTCAGGATCGGCACCACCACGTACCACAGCACTTGAATGGAGTTACAGCCGTCAATTTGCGCCGCCTCTTCCATGTCACGCGGGACGCCGCGCAGGAACTGGATCAGCATGAAGACGAAGAACCCCTGAGTGGCGAAGGCCAGCGGCAGGTACAGCGGCATATAGCTGTTGAGCATGCCCATTTCACGGAACATCAGGTACTGCGGGATCAGCAGCACGGTGCTGGGCAGCAGCATGGTGGTGATGAGCGTGGCGAACCAGAACTTCTTCCACGGTATCTCGAAGCGGGCAAAGCCGTACGCCACGATGGTGGAGGAGATAATGGTCAGGATCACTTTCGGGATCACATACTTAAAGGTGTTCAGCATGTAATGGCCGAAGTTGTACTCGGTGCCGGTTTTCCAGCCGTTTACGAAACCATCCCAGGTGGCGTGGGCAGGCCACAGGCTCAGGGTGGTGAAGATCTCGTGGTTCGGTTTGAACGACGCGGAGAACATCCACACCAGCGGGTAAAGCATCAGCAGGCCGACAACCAGCAGGATCACATAGCGAACGGAGGCGTTGATTTTCTCTCTGCGCAGCGTGCGGGCCACTTCGCGTTCGGCGACGCTTCTTGCCGTGGAGAGTTGTTGAATATCAGCCATTTTTGCCTCCTTTATCGGCGGAGTAGAACACCCAGTATTTCGACGACTTAAAGGCGATACCGGCGAAGACGGCCACCACCAGGAACAGGATCCACGCCAGCGCCGCGCCATAGCCCATATCGAAATACTTAAACGCGGTGTCGTAGATGTAGAGCGAGAACAGATAGGTCGAATAGGTTGGCCCGCCGCCGGTAATCACGTACGGCCCGGTAAATTCCTGGAACGCCTGCGTGGTCTGCATGATGAAGTTGAAGAAGATCACCGGCGTAATCAGCGGCACGGTCACCTTCATGAACATTTGCCATTTCGATGCGCCATCGATCATCGCCGCTTCATACTGGGACTGCGGGACGTTTTGCAGCGCGGCCAGGAAGATGACCATCGCGGAACCGAACTGCCAGACGCGCAGCAGGGTAACGGACATCAGCGCCAGCGACGGCTCGCCCAGCCAGTTCACCGGATCAAAGCCAAATACGCCGATAAAGCTGTTCAGGAGGCCATCGATGGCAAATAAGGCGCGCCACAATACGGCAATGGCGACGGAGCTGCCGAGGATCGACGGAATATAGTAGGCCGTTCGGAAAAAGCCGATGCCGCGTAATTTAAAGTTCAGAACAAAGGCAATTCCTAATGCAAAGGCGAGCTTTAACGGGATGGTTAAAAATACATAGGCAAAGGTCACGCCCATGGATTTCCAGAAGAGCGTGTCTTCGGTAAACATGTAGCGATAGTTTTCGATGCCGTTAAACACCGGCGGACTCATCAAATCGTAATCCGTAAAGCTGAGGAAAAACGAAGAGACGAAGGGGAATGCCGTAAAGAGTATCAGCCCGATGATATAGGGTGATATCCATGCGAGCCCCAGCAGCTTGTTTTCATTCATACATACCTACCTGGCAATCAATGGTTTAATACGAAATCTGCTTTGTTACATTTTCCCAGGCCTGCGATGCGCGGCATGGGAACTGAAATTCAGGGTGCAACGTCTGGCAACGGCAAAACCTAACTTTGTTTTTTAACGCTTTTTTGTCTTTCTTCGTGCTGTAAGCGCTTCTGGTTTCAAAAGAGCTGAACCGGTGTTCTTGGATACTAAAACATCGTTTTATTTTATATTATTGCGATTTATTTCTGCGTCATTCGCTTAATGGTGGAAATGTGATCGGCGTCGAAACGCTGTTTCAATATAGTGAGGGAGGTGGCATTTTTGACTTTTCACGGACTTTCGCCGCGGGCCATGAGGAAGAGATAACGAAGCAAAGGGGAGCGGGAATAAGAATAGTCACGCAACGTTGCTAACTACCAGATCTGATAGCAGGTCTACAGATGTACCAATTCGTCATTCAGATAATTCTTACATTCTTGTATGATTTGTTACACCGGAACCAGTCAGGCAGAATTTCACTGCATCCTTAAAAGAAGAACAGTTATGTCAGCGATGGATTTCAAAAAACATACGGATCTCAACTTTCCTCACTATGCTCCCCCGGCGGTCAGCGCTAAAGAAATAGATCTTCTGGGTCTGCTGGACGTCCTGCTGGCAGCAAAAAAACGCATCATCACCATTGTCTTTGCATTTGCACTGGTCGGCCTGGCAATCGCCTTTCTGATACCGCAAAAATGGACCAGTAAAGCGGTCATTACGCCCGCGGAACAGACGCAGTGGAGTTCGCTGCGCCAGATGATGGTGGCGCTCCAGGTGCTTGATGTCGACGTGAAAATTACCCGTGCGGATGTGTTTAATCTGTTTATCAAAAAGTTTCAGTCCCAGTCTCTGCTTGAAGAGTACATGAAGAGCTCACCTTACGTGATGGCTCAGCTCGATGGCGCTGAGGTTGATCCGCTGGAGCTGCACCGCGCGGTGGTCAATATTGCCGAAAAGATGAAGGCTGTTGATAACACGCAGGAAAAAAACGCTGATAAAGCACCGTACCTCTCCTGGACGTTAAGCTTCACTGCCCCAACGGCAGAGGACGCGCAGAAAGTGTTGAATGGTTACATTCAGTACATCTCCCGCATCGTCGAGCAGGAGACCATGCAAAACATTCGCGATCAGCTGATCCTGAGAACCAAAACGGTTCAGCAGCAGCTGGAGCTGGATCGGGTCCGTCTGACCAATATCCACAATACCAACCTGCAACGCCTGAACTACTCGCTGGAAGTGGCGAACGCGGCAGGGATCAAAAAGCCGGTCTACAGCAATGGACAGGCGGTGAAAGACGATCCGGATTATTCCGTTGCCCTCGGTGCGGACGGGATTGCGCAAAAATTGCAGATTGAAAAAAATCTGAAGGATGTTTCTGAGCTGAACGCCGATTTCCAGAACCGCGAATACTATCTGGCACAGCTGCAAAAACTTTCCTTCGAAGATGTGAGCCTGGAGCCGTTCAAATACCAGCTCTCTCCTTCTATGCCGGTGAAAAAAGATGGCCCGGGCAAAGCCCTGATCGTGCTGCTGGCGTGTATTCTGGGTGGACTGTTCGCCTGTGGCAGCGTGCTGCTGCGCGAGGCAATGAGCACCCGCAACCCGCTGCCGGAACAACTTCCTGAGCCGGTGGTGATGCTGCCAACTTACTGATTTAGTGTATGATGGTGTTTTTGAGGTGCTCCAGTGGCTTCTGTTTCTATCAGCTGTCCCTCCTGTTCAGCTACTGACGGGGTGG